>NZ_VJZE01000120.1 GCF_009377205.1 Streptomyces phyllanthi | reverse complement strand
CCCTGGGATGGGACGGGTAGGGGCGGCGGGGGCGGACAACTCTCCGCCGCACCCCCCGCGCCGTCAGCCCTTCAGCTCCGCCGCCACCAACTCCGCCGCCACCAGCCCCACGATCTGTCCGCGGGTGACGTGAGTGGACCGGCGCCTGTGTGGCGCGATCCGCAGGGCACCCGAGCGGACCTCGTTCACCAGCCGAAACACCTCGTACGGCGGCCGGGAGCCGGGCCCAACCCCCGCTGCCGGACCGCGAAGTGGAGAACCTGAGACCTTTCCGCGCCGGGGGACCCCTTACTCTCTTCACACCGCGACCACACGGCGCTGTTGTCATCTCGTTAAGTCGTTAATCCTTGACGCTGAGGTGATCCCCGCGTTGGCTTTCAGCCATCTGGTCGCAATGCTGCGTCCAAGCCCGGAAGGCACCTGATGTGAACACGCGCAACACCCGTACCCGTATACGTCGCTTTGCCCCGCGCCGCACCGCCACCGTCATGGCCGCGTCGGCCGCCGCCCTCTCGCTCGCCTCGTGCGGCGTCGTGGGCGGTGTCGGCAGCGAGACGAAGGCGAGCCCCGCGAAGGGCGACGACATCACGGTGGGCGTTCTCATGCCCGACAAGGAGACCGCGCGTTACGAGGAGTTCGACTACCCCATCATCAAGAAGCGGGTCGCGCAGCTGACGAACAACAAGGGCACCGTCCTGTACGCCAACGCCCAGAAGGACGCGAAGACGCAGAACCGCCAGCTCGAGGACATGGTGGCTGACAAGGTTGTCGACATCGTGATCGTGGACGCCGTCGACTCCAAGGCCATCGCGAGCAGCATCAAGAAGGCCAAGGCCGCCGAGATCCCCGTCATCGCGTACGACCGGCTGGCCCAGGGCCCGATCGACGCGTACATCTCGTTCGACAACGAGCTCGTGGGCGAGGTGCAGGGCCGCGCCCTGGTCGAGAAGCTGGGCGACTCCACCGCCAGCAAGATCATCATGATGAACGGCTCGACCACCGACCCGAACGCCGCGCAGTTCAAGGCCGGGGCCATGGAAGAGCTCCAGGACAACGTGACGATCTCCAAGATGTACGACACGAAGGACTGGAACCCGGCGAACGCCAAGGTCAACATGGAGAAGGCCATCGCGGCCGTCGGCCTGGACAACATCGACGGCGTCTACGCGGCCAACGACGGTATCGCGGGCGCCGTCGTCGACGTACTGAAGACCGCCGGTGTCGCCAAGGTGCCGCCCGTCACCGGGCAGGACGCCGATCTGGCCGCCGTGCAGCGGGTGGTCTCCGGCGACCAGTACATGACCGTGTACAAGTCGTACCTGCTGGAGGCGAACACCGCCGCCGAGATGGCCGTCGCCAAGGTCCAGGGCCGCTCCATCGAGTTCGACGCCCTCACCCGCGACCGGGTCGACTCCCCGACCCAGGAGGACATCCCCGCCCAGCTGGTCCAGCCGGTCGCGCTGACCCGGGAGAACATCGAGGACACGGTCGTCGGGGACGGCCTCTACACGGTCAAGCAGATCTGCACGGCCAAGTACAGGGCGGACTGCCAGGAGATCGGGCTGCTGGACTAACCCCAGCCGTCTCGCCCCGGCTGGCACGTGTCAGCCGCCACGCACCGCCTGTCGCGCCGCACCACCTGTCGCGCCGCCCCGGTGGACGCCCGCGCCCTCGCCGCCCCGTAGCGGGCGGGGGCGCGGTGCCACACCCCCTCGGGGAGCGAGTCCTCCCGGCGGTGCCCGCACGGCGGTTCCCGCACGGCGGTGTGGTGACTCGACGTCCGAGGAACGACTGACCGTCCCCCGCCGCTATCCGCTCCCCGCGTGCTCCTGAACCGTGAGGGGGCCCGCCGTGCCCGCCGTCTGCGCGGGGCCCGATCCCCGGGCCTGCCAGGCGATGCGGGCGGCGGCCGCTTCCCCGGCCGGCGGGCCGGGGCGCGCGTACTGGTCGACCACGGAACGGGCCACGGTGGGGGCGAGCGCGATACTGCCCGCCGCCGCGGCGCGCACGGCCCAGGACAGGTGTTCCAAGGCGTCACCGCTGAGCAGGATGCCCTGCGCTCCGAGGTGCAGCAGCTTCCGGGCGGCGTCCTCCGACACCTTGCCGACGAGGACGATTCTCCTCGGTGCCGGGGCCGCGTCCGTGGTGCGGGTGGTTCTCGACGACCTCAGCGCGCTCAGCTCGCTCAGCGCGTCGTCCGCGTCGGGGTGGAGGGTGACGAGGATGTCCGGCCGGGTCGTGCGCACGATGTGGGAGGCGTGGTCCAGGGTCCCCTCCCCGACGATCCGGACCCGTCCGTCCTCTTCGAGAGTGCGCCGGGCCCCGGCGCGCTCCAGCGGCCGGCGCCCGAGAACCCCCACCTTGATCACGGTTGCTGTCTCCCCCTGCGGTGCGTGGCAGGCCGGGACGCCGATCAGCGGCCGGCCGATCGGCGTTCCGGGCGGCGTCCGGGAAGCGTCACGGTCCCGGGGACCCCCGTCCCCCAGGCGAGTCGTGCCTGCTCGTCGACTTTCCGGTGCTGCCTCACCCACTGTGCGGGTGACGTCCACGTCCCGCTACCTCCAGCTTGTTGCAGGAGAGACGGAGGAGGGGGGAAATACCGGTGGGGACCAGGTCTTTTCGGGACGAGGGGAAGGCGGCGTCCTGTTGCGGAGCCGGTTCCGGGCGCCGCATAGTTGCGCTGCGGAAGAGGCGGGAACCGGGGGTGAACCGAGGTGATGGCGCGGCACACGACGGACGAGCACCCGCACGGTGCCGACCGGCTGTGCGAAGCCGGGGACCGTGTGTACTCCCGGGCCGTACGCCGGGGCCGCGTGCCGCGTGCGGACGCCGAGACGGTGCCCTGCCTCGTCGAACTCGCCCTGCTGCACCCCGACCCCGACGACATGGGCTGGCTGGTGCCCACGGCTCCGCAGGAGGTCATGACCCGGCTGCTGCGCTCCGTCCACGAGGAGGTCAGTGCGAGCCGGGCCCGGGTGGGGGCGGCCGTCGCGGCCGTCGAGTGGTACGCGGGCCTCGGCGGCGACCATGCGCGGCCGCCCGCCGAGAGCACGGCGATCCGCGTCCTGGACGGACTCCCGCGTATCCGGGCCGCCATGGACGAGGCGACCGAGGCGTGTGCCGCGGAGGTGCTGGCGGTCCAGCCCGGCGGCATCCGCCGTGAGGACGAACTGCGTGAGGGCCTGCACCGGGCGCTGGAGCTGCGCCGCCGCGGTGTCCGGATGCGCGACCTCTACACGCATGTGGCCCGCCACGGCCAGGGGTTGCACACCTACATGGAGCTGATGGGCGATGCGGCGGAGGCCCGCACCCTGGACGAGGTCGTGGAACGCCTCATCGTCTTCGACCGCGCGGTGGCCTTCATCCCCGCGAACACGGACCGCACGATGGCCCTGGAGATCCGTCACCCGGCGCTGGTCGAGTACCTGGTCACGGTCTTCGAGCGGTTGTGGCGGCTGGCCGTCCCGCTGACCTCCCCGCTCCCCTCCACCGGCATCGAGGGCATCACCCATCGCGAGCGCTCCATCGCCGCCCTGCTGGCCGAGGGCCATCAGGACGCGGTCATCGCGGAACGCCTCGGCATCAGCGTGCGCACCTGCCGGGCTCATATCGCGCGGCTGTCGGAGACGCTGGGGGCGGCGAGCCGTACACAGCTCGGGGTGCGGATCGCCCAGGCGGGGCTGGACGGCCCACCGCGCTCGGGTACGGAGCGGGATCAGCCTCCGGTCAGCTCTGCGGTTCCTGTTTCAGGATCCCCGACCGGCCGATGAGATAGCCCAGTTGGGCGCGGCTCTCGCTGCCCAGGGTCGCGGCGAGCTTGGCGATGTGGACGCGGGCGGTGCGGACGTTCATGCCGAGGCGGTCCGCGATGGCGGTGTCCGTGTGGCCCTCGACGAGGAGGGCGGCGATGGCGCGCTGACGGGGCGTGATCCCGTTGACCGTGGGCGGCTGGACCGCCTGCGGGTACATGGGGGTGGCCAGGCGCCAGAGAAGGTCGAAGGTCGCGGCGAGGCAGGAGAGCACGGCAGGGTTGTGCACCTCCAGGGCCATGCTGCGGTCGTCCATCACCGGAATGAAAGCCATGGACCTGTCAAGAATGACCATACGGTGAGGGACCTCGTCGAGGGTGCGGACCTCGACGTCGCCCTCCAACTGCTCGTAGTGGGCGAGGACGCCGAGGTCGTGGCGCGAGGTGTGCTGGTAGAGCGTGCGCATACGGCCGCCGCGGGAGAGCAGGTCCTGTTCCTGCTCCCGTACGGCGTTCAGGACCCCCGGAGGGCGCTTCCCTCCCGGCTGCACGGTGAGCAGTTCGTCCGTGGCCTTGGCCATCATCTGCCCGATCCGGGTGTTGATGTTCGCCAGGCCGCTCACGACGGTGAAGGAGAGGGCGTCCGCGCTGGCCACACGCTGGGCGTGGACCTCCATGAGGGGCTGCAGCATGTCGGCCAGCCGTGTCTCGCGCCGGCGCTGCCGTGCGATGTCCTCCGCGATGGCCCCGAGGACCCGGGGCAGGACCACGGCGGGCGGGAGGGGGTGGAGCCACCGCGGGTTGGTCATGTCCGGCTGCAGGAGGCCGAGTCCGGCCACGCAGGGGACCCCGGCGGCTTCCTCCTGCGGGACGCCGCCTTCCCGCAGCGCCCGCGCGTACAGGCTCAGACCCTCCTCGCACAACTCGTCCGCTCGGTGTCCGTGCGCCTCGGGTGTCACATGTGGCTCTCTTCCCTCGACTGTCCGTGGTCCTGCTCCAGGATTCCGGACTGGGCTATGAAATAGCCGAGTTGGGCCCGGCTCCCACTGCCCAGGGCTGTGGCCAGTTTGGCTATGTGGGCGCGGCAGGTGCGGACGTTCATCCCCAGGCGGCGGGCTATGGCCTCGTCGACGTGGCCCTCCACGAGGAGTTTCGCTATGGAGTGCTGGATCTCGGTGATGCCGTCCTGGGCCGTTTCGTACGGGGCGCGCGCGTTCAGCGGAACCGCCCGGCTCCACATGAACTCGAAGACCTTGATGAGGTAGCGAACGAGACCCGGCTGGCGCAGTTCCAGCGCGACCTGCTGGTCGTCGCGGGTGGGGATGAAGGCCACGGTCTCGTCGCAGATGATCAGACGCTCCACCAGCTCGTCGATCGTGCGGTACTCCGCCTTGCCGTCGGCGAGATGGGCCGCGTAGGCCAGCTTCTCCGGGCTGTAGCGGGCCGTGTGCTGGTACAGCGTGCGGATACGCACTCCGCGCTCCGTCAGGGGCCGGTCGCGCTCCATGCCGCGCAGGAGGCTGGCTTCGGACATGCGGTCGCTGGGCTGGACCGTGAGCATCTCCGTCTGGCACTGGGTCGCGGCCAGGTTGAGGGCGGCGTTGATCCGGTCACCGCCCTCCAGCACCGTGATGGAGTCGCTGGTCGAGGTGGCCTGCGCGCTGAGAGTCATGAACGGCTCGAAGGTGGTGGCGAGTTCACTCGCCCAGCGGCGGCGCTCGGCGATCTCGTTCTCCAGGGGGTTGAGCTGCCGGGCCAGGGCCACCGCGGGACTGACGGGGCGCAGCCAGTCCGGCTCCTCGGGATCCGGCTGGAGCAGGGAGAACTCCATCAGGCAGGGGGCGGGTTCGGCGTCCACTCGGGCGAGGCGTCCCGCGCGCAGAGCGGTGGCGTAGAGGCGACCCCCTTCCTCACACAGCTCGCTCATTGCATGGGGATGTGTCGCTTTAGTGCGATTCGTTGCCAAATCTCCACCCCCCAGGCTCCTGAACATGCAGGAACATGATGCATCGATTGTGTGGCCATGACGTGCCCGAATAAGCCATCGTCGTACCTGACGGGGGAAAAGGGGACCTTCAAGTGAGGACGAAGCCGACTATGCGTAACAGAATGCTTCGCTCGGTGCTTGTCGCCGCCTTCTCCGCCGTTGTGACTCTCGGTGCGCTGGGTGGCTTCACCGGTGCGAAGGACGACATTCGGGCGAACAGCAGCTGGCCGTCGGTGGCCGTGGACGCCGACACAACGGACAACAGCAGCTGGCCGGTTCCAGGGGCAGACGGGTCCGGGAGCTGACGTGACGACTCCTCCCGACGACCGGTCCTTCCGCCGAGAGATGGCCACCGCCTACCGTTCCGGCTGGCACTTCATCGACCTGGTCACCGCCCTCCCCCACAGCGGTGACTCGTTGATGGTGACCGTGTTCGGCGAGCCGGTGGTGGTCACTCGGGACGAGGACGAGGACATCCGGGCGTACCGGTGTCTGCGGCGTCCGCGCGGCGCGCCACAGCCAGTGCGGTGTGCCGTCCGGTACGGGATGATCTTCGTGAACCTCGACCAGCGCGACCACCAGCTCGCCGAACCGGAGATTCCGGCCCCCACAACCATCTCAGCCACCCCCCGCAGTGCCTGACGCGATTCCCCCGTCGTTGTAAATCGCGCAGGCGCTTCCCCCCAGCAGCGGCGTCACCGTGACCTGAACACGGTGACGCCGCTGCAGGTTTACGGCGGAATCTCCGGGTATCCGCCGGTACCACGTGTGGCTGGATTCAGTCCCACGGGTGCCTCGTGCCGCAGGCGTTCCGCTGCCGCCGTGTCCGGTGCCGTCGGCGTCGGCCCGGTTGCCGCCCGCGCCAGGGGTGCCGGTGCCCCGAGCCGTCCGCGCCGGGGGTGACCCGCGTTTGATCGCGCACCCGATGCCGCCGCCGGTGCCGCCGCCGGTACGGCCGCCGGAGTGATCGGCCTCAGCCCCGCCCCATGGCCCCCGTCAGTTCGATCTCGACCACCACCCGGGACGGGTTCGGAGACGGCACCCTCCCGTACCGCTCCGCGTAGCGGCGCTCGGCCTCGGCGATCCGGGACGGTTCCGTGCGGACGAAGGCCCGGCCCTCCAGGGTGGCCCAGCGGCGGCCGTCCACCTGGCACACCGCGACCAGGGCGCCGTTCGGGCCCGCGGCCTGGACGAAGCCCACCTTCGCGCTCGACTTGTTGGTGATCACGCGAGCCAGGCCGGCCTCCGGATCGTATGTAACCCCGACCGGCACCACATGGGGCGTACCGTCCGGGCGGAGGGTGGTCAGGGTGCACAGGTGCCGTTCCCGCCAGAAGCCGAGATAGGCGGGGTCGGGATCACGTGGATTCACGGGGTACGAGGCCATGTGCGGGGATTCTAAGTGGCCTGAAGGGGCCTTCCCGCAGGAGTCCGGAGCCGGATGACGCAGAAGGCCGCTGAACCTTCCTTGAGTGGAATAGACTCAACTTTGTGTACGTTGCTCAAGTCAGTGCGGACGACGGCCGACGCCGGAACAACGGCTGACGCAAGGAGGAGAAAGCTGACGTGGACGCCGAGCTGACCAACAGGAGCCGGGACGCGATCAACGCGGCCAGCAACCTGGCCGTGTCCGAGGGGCACCCGGACTTCACCCCCGCCCACCTGCTCCTCGCGCTGCTCCAGGGGCAGGACAACGAGAACATCATCGACCTGCTGGCCGCCGTCGACGCCGACCAGGCCTCCGTACGCGCAGGTGCGGAGAAGGCCCTCGCCGGCCTGCCGAGCGTGACCGGGTCCACCGTCGCGCCGCCCCAGCCCAACCGGGAGCTGCTGACCGTCATCGCCGACGCGCAGGCCCGCGCCAAGGAACTCGGTGACGAGTACCTGTCGACCGAGCACCTGCTCATCGGGATCGCCGCCAAGGGCGGCCGGGCCGGCGACGTACTCTCACAGCAGGGGGCCGACGCGAAGCGGCTCCAGGAGGCCTTCCGGAAGGCGAGGGGAGGGCGCCGGGTGACCACCGCCGATCCCGAGGGGCAGTACAAGGCCCTGGAGAAGTTCGGGACCGACTTCACCGCCGCCGCGCGCGAGGGCAAGCTCGACCCCGTCATCGGGCGGGACCAGGAGATCCGGCGGGTCGTGCAGGTGCTCAGCCGGAGGACCAAGAACAATCCCGTCCTCATCGGTGAGCCCGGTGTCGGCAAGACCGCCGTCGTCGAAGGGCTCGCCCAGCGGATCGTGAAGGGCGACGTGCCCGAGTCCCTCCGGGACAAGCGGCTCGTCGCGCTCGACCTGGGCGCGATGGTCGCCGGTGCCAAGTACCGCGGTGAGTTCGAGGAGCGGCTGAAGACCGTACTCGCCGAGATCAAGGACTCCGACGGGCAGATCATCACCTTCATCGACGAGCTGCACACCGTGGTCGGTGCCGGCGCCGGCGGTGACTCCGCCATGGACGCCGGGAACATGCTCAAGCCCATGCTCGCCCGCGGTGAGCTGCGCATGGTCGGCGCCACGACCCTCGACGAGTACCGCGAGCGGATCGAGAAGGACCCGGCGCTGGAGCGGCGCTTCCAGCAGGTGCTCGTCTCCGAGCCCACCGTCGAGGACACCATCGCCATCCTCCGCGGACTCAAGGGACGGTACGAGGCCCACCACAAGGTGCAGATCGCGGACAGCGCGCTCGTCGCCGCGGCCACCCTCTCCGACCGCTACATCACCTCCCGCTTCCTGCCCGACAAGGCCATCGACCTCGTCGACGAGTCCGCCTCCCGGCTCCGTATGGAGATCGACTCGTCCCCGGTCGAGATCGACGAACTCCAGCGTGCCGTCGACCGGTTGAAGATGGAGGAGCTGGCTCTCAGCAAGGAGACCGACGCGGCCTCGCGCGAGCGGCTGGAGAAGCTGCGCCGCGATCTCGCCGACAAGGAGGAGGAGCTCAGGGGGCTCACCGCCCGCTGGGAGAAGGAGAAGCAGTCCCTCAACCGTGTCGGTGAGCTGAAGGAGAAGCTCGACGAGCTGCGCGGCCAGGCCGAACGCGCCCAGCGCGACGGCGACTTCGACACCGCCTCCAAGCTGCTCTACGGCGAGATCCCCGCCGTGGAGCGGGACCTGGAGGCCGCCTCCGAGGCCGAGGAGGAGGTCGCCAGGGACACGATGGTGAAGGAGGAGGTCGGCTCCGACGACATCGCGGACGTCGTCGCCTCCTGGACCGGTATCCCCGCCGGACGCCTGCTGGAGGGCGAGACCCAGAAGCTGCTGCGGATGGAGGAGGAGCTCGGCAAGCGGCTCATCGGGCAGGCCGAGGCCGTACGGGCGGTGTCGGACGCCGTACGCCGCAGCCGTGCCGGAATCGCCGACCCCGACCGCCCCACCGGGTCCTTCCTCTTCCTCGGCCCGACCGGTGTCGGCAAGACCGAACTCGCCAAGGCGCTCGCCGACTTCCTCTTCGACGACGAGCGGGCCATGGTCCGCATCGACATGTCGGAGTACAGCGAGAAGCACAGCGTCGCCCGGCTCGTCGGCGCCCCGCCCGGGTACGTCGGCTACGAGGAAGGCGGCCAGCTGACCGAGGCCGTGCGCAGGCGGCCGTACTCCGTCGTCCTGCTCGACGAGGTGGAGAAGGCCCACCCGGAGGTCTTCGACATCCTCCTCCAGGTGCTGGACGACGGGCGGCTGACCGACGGTCAGGGCCGTACGGTCGACTTCCGCAACACGATCCTGATCCTCACCTCGAACCTGGGCAGCCAGTACCTGGTCGAGCCGCTCACGTCCGAGCAGGAGAAGAAGGAGCAGGTCCTTGAGGTGGTGCGGTCCTCCTTCAAGCCCGAGTTCCTCAACCGCCTCGACGACCTGGTGGTCTTCTCCGCGCTGAACAGGGAGGAGCTGGAGCGCATCGCGCAGCTCCAGATCGACCGCCTCGCCAAGCGGCTCGCCGAGCGCCGGCTCACCCTGGAGATCACCCCCGAGGCCCTGGCCTGGCTCGCGGACGAGGGCAACGACCCGGCGTACGGTGCCCGCCCCCTGCGCCGTCTCGTACAGACCGCGATCGGCGACCGCCTCGCCAAGGAGATCCTCGCGGGCGAGGTCAAGGACGGCGACATGGTCCGGGTGGATGCCTTCGGTGACGGGCTGATCGTGGGGCCGGGGACGGGCAAGACGCTGTAGCCCGGAGTGATGTCATGGGCGCGCGCGGCCTGGAGACAGGTGCCCCAGGCCGCGTGGCCGCGCGGTGGAAGGCCCGTTCGATCCAGGGTGAGTATCGAGTCAATGCGTGGTGTTTGACGTAACCTCTGGACCGGCCAGAGGCGTCGTCGGCGCTCACGCGACAGGACGAGGCGCTCACCGCCGCGCTGCGGCGGGGAGCCTGTACGGAGGTGGGGCGCGTTGTCGACGCGACTGTGTCCGGCGCTGTCAACCTCGACCAGCGACCCAGCCTGAGGAAGTGGCTCGTCGATCCGCTCGTGCACGAGTGGGATGTCCTCATGGTCACAGAGCAGGACCGCATCACGCGCGATGACATGCACTGGTGGGGCTTCGTCGACTGGATCCTGAGGAACGGGAAGGACATCGAGGTCCTCGACGATCCTGGCTGTCGACCCCTGTACCTCACAGCTTGTGCGCGAGGCGTACGAGCGCGTTGTCCACAGGGGCGACACTGTCTACACCGTGGCGAGGGACTGGAACGCGCGTGGCGTACCCAGTGCCCGGGATCATCAGCGCACGGAGCAGAACAGGCATCTGCCGGAACATGAGCGCAGGCCGGAGAAGGGGACTCTCTGGTCCGTGACCCCCTTGCGCAACATGCTGAGGTCACCTGCCCTGATGGGCGTGATGATGCACCGTTCCGGACCTGTCCTGGACGCGGAGGGGCAGCCCGTCGTCTGGGCGGACCCCATCCTCACCCCCGAGGAGTTCGCAGCGCTCCAGGACGCGATCATCACCGAGAGAAGAGAGGAGGAACCCAAGCCGGGCAAGGGCTGGCGGACTCCTCTGCTCGGTGTGGTCTTCTGCATGTGTGGCAGGCCCATGTATGTGCGGCATCAGAAGAACCGCCTGGCCGACGGAACGACGACTGTGCTGACTTACTACCAGTGCCGTTCTGTCTCCGAGATGAACCGCTGCGAGGCCCCTTCAACATGGCGGGCCGAAAGTCTCTACGAGACTGTAGAGCGCGATTTTCTGGAAAAGGCCGGTGATCTGACCGAAACGAAGCGCGCCTACGCACCAGCACGGGACCACACTGCGGCGATCGCCGAGCTGCGACATGCCCTCGACAATCTGACCACCGCTATCGGGCAGGTAGTCAGCGCGGCGGCTGTTGAGGCCCTCACCCGGCAGATGGACGAGCACGCGAAGACGATCGCGAGGCTGGAGGTCGCGCCAGTGGTTCATGCCCGGTGGATCGAAGAGCCGACCGGTGATGTCTACCGCAAACGGTGGTGCGTCACTGAGAACTGGGAAGGCCGCGCGGCGATCCTTTCGAAGGCCGGCGTCCGGTATTTCTGCGAGGGAACGCACAGGTCGGGCACCGTGCACATGTATCTCCCTCCGGCCTTGCAGCGGCAGGCGGGAGGCTGGAGTCCACATGCAGGGTCCGAGGCCGCTGACGGGATTGACTGCCGCGAGGAGGGAGCGCGCCGGTATTTCATGCAGCTTCGACGGGCCAAGGGGATGGGGCCGGGATTCTGGTACTCACCTCGCTAATGCGCCACGTCGTGGAGCCCGTAGGCCATGCAGGTTGCCGGGCATGGGTCAAGAGAGAGAGGGTGGACCTGTACGTCTGGTCTCAGCGATGGCCGGACGAGCCAGACGACCGCAGGAGTACCCAGTATGTCCATCGACCCGTCCTCGATTCCGAACTTCGGGGGCCAGCCAGAGCCGCAGCCCCAAGGACCGGCGGGCCCCGTCGTCCCGGATCAGGACCTCGTGAAGCAGCTCCTTGACCAGATGGAGCTGAAGTACGTCGTCGACGACGAGGGTGACCTCGCGGCGCCGTGGGAGCAGTTCCGCACCTACTTCATGTTCCGCGGTGAGGGCGACCAGCAGGTCTTCTCGGTACGGACGTTCTACGACCGGCCGCACCAGATCGACGAGAAGCAGGCGCTGCTCGAAACGATCGACGACTGGAACCGCCGCACGCTGTGGCCCAAGGTCTACAGCCACACGCATGACGACGGCACCGTCCGCCTCATCGGCGAGGCGCAGCTGCTGATCGGCACCGGCGTCAGCCTGGAGCACTTCGTGTCCTCGACCGTGAGCTGGGTCCGGGCCGCCATCGAGTTCGACAAGTGGCTCGTGGAGCAGCTCGGCCTCGCGGAGGACGTCGACGACGCGGAGAAGCCCGAGGACGAATAGTCACGGAGGTGTCCCGTCACAGCGGCGTTCCGCTGAACACCGGCAGGAACGCCCCGTAGGCGAAGGAGAGCCCGGCCAGGGCACCGACCACCACGGTCGCGTGCCAGGGCCGGGCTCTGCCCGTTCGCACCAGCGCCCGGGCCGGCGGCGGCACCGGGAACGCCAGCGGCGGCAGCGGGAACGCCGGGAGCAGGAAGCGGGGCTTCGACGCGAAGAACCCCGCGCCGCCGAGCGTGATCAGCAGCTCGCCGGATCACATCCGTCAGAAGGCCGCCCTGAGCCGCTTGGCCGCCTCCTGGAGCACCTCGGTCTGCTTGCAGAAGGCGAACCGTACGAAGGGCGCCCCGGTCTCGCGGTGGTCGTAGAAGACGGCGTTCGGGATGGCGACCACGCCCGCGCGCTCCGGCAGCGCGCGGCAGAAGGCGAAGCCGTCGGACTCGTCGAGGGGGCGGATGTCGGTGGTGATGAAGTACGTCCCGGCCGTCCGGAACACCTCGAACCCCGCCTTGGCGAGCCCGGCCGCCAGCACGTCCCGCTTGGCCCGCATGTCCGCGCGGAACGTCTCGAAGTACGTGTCCGGCAGCGCGAGCGCCTCGGCCGCGCCGTGACCCGGCCGCTCCGCGTTCATACGCCTATGTGTTTCGCCCATGACTGTCACGCCGCCGCGACCGACTCGTCCTCGCCGGCGGGGGCCGACCTCTTCCTGCGGCGCACCAGGGCGGTTACGGCGAGGGCGACGACAACGGCGCCGCCGAGGACGAAGAAGTAGCTCCTGGACGCCTGGCCGAGCAGGACGCCGAGGCCGATGTGCAGTCCGGACCAGCACGCCGCGCCGAGCGCAGTCGCGGGCAGGAACTTGCCGAATGACAGACCCGCGGTGCCGGCGGCGGGCGGGGTGAGCGAGCGCAGCCCCGGGATGAACCGGCCGAAGAACACCGCCCACGCGCCTCGCCTGCGCAGCACGTCGGTCGCCCTGTCCCAGGCGCGACGGCCGTAGCGCTGGATCAGCCTGGTCTCGCCCAGTCGTGGGCCGAACCGCCGACCGATCGTGTACCCGATGGAGTCGCCGATCATCACGCACACCGTCACGACGAGCCACAGGACCAGAAACCGGGGCAACGTGGTCGCCGTGGTGGACGCGATCAACAACCCGGCCTCGCCGGGCGCGAACACCCCGATGCCGAGGGTGGTCTCGAGCAGCACCATCGCACCCGTCGCACCCACCAGCGTGGGTTGGGGCACCGTGTGCAGCCAGTCCAGGAAGTCAGTCGCCAGCGACATGGGCATTCCCTTGCTTGTGTGGGTTCGATGGTCAAAGGTCCCCGCCGCCCAATGCCTGTCGGGGCGCGCAGCATCGATCGGGCCCTCTGGTCCTTCAAGTCGTGGGGGACAGAAGGGCCTTGGCGGGCGCAAGGCGAAGGCCACCACAGGGGCTCAGTCCGTGGTCTCGAGCTCCCCAAGAATGACACGGCCGAGCTGCCATGCCGTCGTGCTGGCGAAGGGGGTTCGGGTTACTCGAACCGGAGGACGGACTACTGAAACCGCAGTACATGCTCGGGCGTTCGTGTACAGCCCGAGGCGAACACCTGGACGTCGGTCGGGTGCAGGTTCGAAGCCCTTTCGCGCGGTAGGCCATCCGCTCCACCTCCACCGTGCCGATATGCGGGACAGCAGCCGTCTGTGGCCCGCCTCGGCGGCGCGCCGCACCACGTGGTCGGATCAGGCGATCCCCGGCAGACGCTCCTCGCGCTGCGCATGCTGGGCGAACCGCCCGCTCGGGGAGGGCGCGGCAGAAGGCTAGGCCGTCAGCCGGCGTCCTCCAGTTCCCAGGCCGACAGTTGGGCGGTGGCGTCCTTTCGGGCCTGGGCGACGGCGACGGGGTCTGCGGGTAGGTCCCAGGTGGCGACGCGGTCGGTGTCCAGGGCTTTGGTGCGGGCGATGAGCAGGGCGATGTCGTCGGAGGGGCGGCCGGGCAGCAGGGCGGCCAGAACGGCGTCGCACAGGTTGGCCAAAGGGGCGGACGGTCGGGCGAGAGCCTGACAAAGCAGGGACAGGCTGACGTCGATGTCCCGCCCGCAGGATTCGATCAGCCCGTCGGTGTACAGGGCGAGGAGGCTGCCCTCGGGCAGTTCGACGTCGGTCGCCTCGAAGGGGAGTCCGCCGAGTCCGAGTGGGGGCCCGATGGGAAGGTCGAGCAGTTCCACGGTGCCGTCGGGGGTGACCAGGGCGGGAGCCGGGTGTCCGGCGAGGGCGATCGCGCAGTGGCGGGACACCGGGTCGTACACGGCATACAGGCAGGTCGCACCGACATCTCCGGCGGTCTCCGTCCCATGGCCCGGCCGCGGGGCGTCTCTCCCCTCGGCGGACAGGCGGGCGACGATGTCATCGTCGATGTCGGCGAGGGTGAGCACAGCGGTACGCAACCGCCCCATCGTGGCGGAGGCGTGGATGCCGTGGCCGACGACGTCGCCGACGACGAGCGCGACCCTGGCACCGGACAGCGGGATGACGTCGAACCAGTCCCCGCCCACTCCGGGCCGGGCGCCGGCCGGGAGGTAGCGGGAGGCGACCTCCACCGCGGCCTGCGCCGGCAGTGCCTGGGGCAGCAGGCTGCGCTGCAGGGTGACCGCGGTGGCACGTTCGCTGGTGTAGCGCCGGGCGTTTCGATGCAGAGGGCCGCTCTGGCGGCCAGCTCCTCGGCCAGCACCAGGTCGTCCTCACGGAACACCTCCGGATGCTGGTGACGAACGATGACCACGACGCCCAGGGTGGTGCCGCGGGCGGTCAGGGGCACGGTCATCACCGAGTGGACACCGAAGTCGCGGACCCGGGCGGCCCGGGAGTGAGCCCTGGCCATCCAGTCGGTGATCGCGGGGTCGGTCACCCGGTGCAGCAGAGCACGTCCCGACCTGAGACCCGCGACCGGCGGGGAACCCTCCGGATAGATGTCCACCTCGCCCGGAGCGACGACCGCCTCGGGGGTTCCCGGATTCACCGAGTGGTTGGCGACACGCCGCAACCGGACCGGGCCGCGTGTCACGCCGAGGGGCGGCTCCTGGGCGCTGTCGAGGGAGGGAAGCAGATCGACACTGACGAAGTCGGCGAATTCCGGGACGACCACCTCCGCCAGTTCCTGAGCCGTCCGCATCACATCGAGAGTGGTGCCGATCCGCGTACTGGCATCCGCGATCAGCATCAGACGCTTACGGGCCCAGAACGGCTCGGTCACGTCCTGAACGCCCAGACCCACGCCCAGAACATCACCGTCTTCGTCCTTCAGCGGAGTGGCGACGACCGACCAAGCGTGTTCACGGTTCTCGCCGAGGACGGTCCCGTAGATCTCCAGGAACTGCGGATCACCGCTCTGCAGCGCCTGTTGCATGGAGCGCTCCACGCTGTACATCTCCGCATTGTCTATGAACTCCGAAGTCCGCAACCCGCGTGCGTCGTCATCGCTGAGGCCCACGGCACGCTGCGCGAACTCATTGAACCGGCGCACGCGCAGCTCGGTGTCGTACTCTCCCATGGAGATACCCGCGACATGCTCGTGGTGCAGGCTCACGAGAGCGTCGTCGTCGGGCCAGGGCCCCGGCTCCGTCAGCGCGGAGAACCAGGAACCATTCGAGTCGCCCGCTGTCCGGCGCCCTTCTGTGCGCCATGACCCTGGCCTCCAGGCGATGGCCGTCGCGGTGCCGCAGGGCGATCCGCCCGGTCCACCTGGGCAGCTGGGCGAGGGACCGCAGCTCGCTCTCGTCGATCTCCTCGGCCAGCAGACCCGCCGCGGGGCGCCCCACCATCTGCGTGAGCGGGTACCCGAACAACTTCTCGGCCCCCGCATTCCACCCTGTCACGATGCCGTGTCCGTCGATGGTGACCTGTGCACTGAGCGCCTCGTCGAAGTCGCACCCGGGCGACCCTGGCACCTGGTCGGTGGCCCTGCGACGCGCCATGGCTGCTCATCTCCCACAGAGATCTTCACCGCTTCCAGCGTGTGGCGTCCCCACTCACAAATCCAGCCAACCGCGGGAATGCGTTCATATTAGGACGTCACGACCGGCCAGACTCGACCGCCGGCCCCCAGCGGTACGCCTCGTTACCACCAAGTCGCGACAACGCCCGACGTCATGGCATGTGCGGCAGCCCGGTCGACCAGGACGACTGCCGCAAGCGCTGAAGATCGGCCCAGCCGGGCGGCCGCCCCGTCCGGGTCACGCCGTCCACCGGCCCTCCACGCCGCATATCGTTCGGCCACGACCGCGGACTCCGCTCGGCCTGCCCGGCTCCATCACCTCGGCAGGCGTCGAATGCGCTGGACGCCCTTGAGGCTGCGTTTCGAGAGGCGGCCGGACACCGCGACGCCGCTCAGGACGACCTGGCAGCGTGCACCGTCGCACCGTCTTTCCTTGCGAGACCTGCCCTGCCGGCGAATCAGGTTCAGCCTGCGGCGTTCTGCAGCTCGACGAGGGAGGTTCAGGTGTTGCCGTGAGCGGCGGCAAGTGAGCCAGGCATCAGCGCGGGCCATGTTGATCACGGCCCGCGGCGAGCATGTGTTGCAGGCGGTCTTCCTGGTACCGCGGAAGAGGCCGTGCGACGGCGCCCCGCGACCGAACACACCGGGCGGCTGGGATGGGGCCGGTGGGTCGCCGGGGCGGTTCACCGTTCAGCTCTCGTAGTGGTAGCGGCACTGCGCGATCAGGACGCTGTCCTCGGTGGCCTTGTAGATCAGCCGGTGCTCGTCGTTGATTCGGCGCGACCAGTAGCCCTGGAACCCGTGCTTGAGCGGCTCCGGTTTGCCGATCCCCTCGTTGCCGTTCCGGGCGATGTCCGCGATGAGCGTGTTGATGCGCTTAAGGATCTTCCGGTCCTGAAGCTGCCACCACAGGTAGTCCTCCCAGGCACGGGAAGAGGAGGTGATCTTCAAGTCGCGGCCTTACTCGTCGGTCGCCAGCTCGCGCACGGTGCCGCCGCCGTTTTCCAGCTCGTCGATGGACGCGAGCAGGCGCCGGGCGTTGGCCGGACTGCGCAGCAGGTACGCCGTCTCTTTCAGGGACTCGTAGTCCTCAAGGGAGACGATGACGACCGGCTCATGTCCGGCCCGGGTGATGACGACCTCTTCGCGGTCGTCGGTGACGGAGTTGAGTACCTCGGCGTACCGCGCGCGGGACTCGGAATAGGTCATGGTCTTCACGGCTGCCCCTCCCTTCACGTACAGGAAATTGTACGTGGGCTCCCTGTGGCGTGGCAAGCGCCGAAACGGCGGCTGTGCCGCGCCCCGCAGGACGCGTTCAGTGCGCGAATGCCTTGCGGAGCCGTTGCGTCGCGTCCGCCAGCACCTCGGTGCGTTTGCAGAAGGCGAAGCGTACGAAGGGGGCGCCGGCCTCGCGGTGGTCGTAGAAGACGGCGTTCGGGATGGCGACGACGCCCGCCCGCTCGGGCAGCGCGCGGCAGAAGGCGAAGCCGTCGCTTTCGCCGAGGGGGCGGATGTCGGTGGTGATGAAGTAGGTGCCGGCGGTTCGGAACACCTCGAATCCGGCGTCCGAGAGGCCCGACGCCAGCAGGTCCCGCTTGGCCAGCATGTCCGCGCGGAACTCCTCGAAGTACGTGTCCGGCAGCGCGAGCGCCTCGGCCACGGCGTACTGGAACGGCCCGGACGCGACGTACGTGAGGAACTGCTTCGCCGACCGGACGGCCGACACCAGCTCCGGCGTGGACGTCACCCAGCCGACCTTCCAACCGGTGAACGAGAACGACTTCCCCGCGGACCCGATGGTGACCGTCCGCTCCCGCATCCCCGGGAGGGTCGCCAGTGGCAGATGCTCGGCCTCGTCGAAGACCAGGTGCTCGTAGACCTCGTCCGTCACCACCAGCAGATCGCGCTCGACGGCCAGCTCGGCGATCGCCGTCAGCTCCTCGCGGGTGAGGACGGTGCCGGTGGGGTTGTGCGGGGTGTTGACCAGCAGCAGCCGGGTGCGGTCGGTGACGGCGTCCCGCAGTTCGTCGAGGTCCAGCCGGAACGACTGCTCGTGCGGCCGCAGCGTGACCGGTACCCGGGTGCCACCCGCCATCGCGATGCAGGCCGCGTACGAGTCGTAGTACGGCTCCAGCGCGATGACCTCGTCGCCGGGCTCCAGCAGGCCCAGCAGGGCCGCCGCGATGGCCTCGGTCGCGCCCGCCGTGACGAGCACCTCCGTGTCGGGGTCGTACGTGAGTCCGTACCGCCGCTGCTGGTGCGCGGCGACGGCGGTGCGCAGCTCGGGGACGCCCGGGCCCGGCGGGTACTGGTTGCCGCGTCCGTCGCGCAGTGCCCGTACGGCCGCCTCCCGGATCTCCTCGGGGCCGTCGGTGTCGGGGAAGCCCTGGCCCAGGTTGATGGCGCCGGTACGGACGGCCAGCGCGGACATCTCGGCGAAGATCGTCGTCCCGAACTCGGCGAGCCGGCGGTTGAGCGGAGGGCGGGCGCTGCGGGAACTGGAGGTCATGCGCGTCATCCTGCGCCGAAGCTCTGGAGTTCCTCAACTCTGCTTTCGCCCCGTCGCCCTCCGGGCATCACCGGTTCACGTGAGAAGCGGGGGACACCGGTCCGAGCCACCGGGGGCCCACGGGGGGCCACGGGGACCGCTTCGGGGGAACGGAAGGAGGGTGGCGCCATGGGATTCGTGATCTTCGGCATCATCCTGGCGGTCGTCTGCGTCGTCGTGGTCGGGGTCATCGTGGCCGGCGACCGCAACAGGAGCAGGAGCCGGGCGCGGTCGGGGGGCCGCCGGTCGGGGGCGGGCTCGTCCGGTACCAGCGGCAGCTGGTGGGCCGGTAGCGACGGTTCGGGCTCCGGTTCGTCGTGCGGGAGCAGCTCGTCCTGCGGAGGCGGGTCCTCCTGCGGCGGCGGGGGCGGATGCGGCGGAGGCAGCTGACACGGGGCAGCTGAGCTCCGTCATGGGGAGCCGCATCCGGAACGCGGACGAACGCCCGCCGGGAGAATGACCTCTTCCGGCGGGCGCTCGTCATGTACGGGCGGCTCTCGGGTACGCGGGCCGGCTCGTCAGGTATGGGGCCGGCTCGTCAGGTACGGGGCCGGCTCATCAAGTACGGGACGCAGGTGTGGGGCGCCCTCTCGGGGTGGCACTCACCGCCCACTCGGGGGCGCGCGTATGTGTGCACGCTGGTCCGGAATTCCACGCGCCGGTACGCGCAACCAGGAACCTCGCAACGTCCTCGTCTGCCCAGGCGATGGACGGGTATGCGGGGGGAGTCGGGCGCGCGAGGAGCACTTCGGCGCGGTGGGCGTGCGCCTGTTTGAACAGTTGAGCTGGGGAGCTCCACGGTGGGATGAAAGCCCCACGAAGTTGGGTAAAAACGCTGTGGCGGCGCGACAGTTCATGATTCCCTATAAATCACCGACGCAGCCCCCGGACGTCCTCACCCGACAGGTCTGATCGGGCTGATCAGACCTACTACGGACGCCCCTCACCCGATCTGACTGATCCGGTTGACCGGGCCGATCTCCCGGTGTCGACCCGGGGCGCGCCGAACCCCCCACGCCTTTCCCCTCACCCTTTGCGTGCTTGTGGAGCTGACTCATGCTCACCACTCTCAACACCCCCTACACCGACACGCGTGCGGACGACCTGGCGTGGGCCCTGGGCCGGGAACCGTTGCCCGCACTCGCCACGCTCGACCTGGAACTGGCCGGTGCCAAACTCCAGTTGAGACTCCTCGGCGCATCCCACCAGGTGCTGCTCGAGGAGGAGAGGGGCATGTGCTCGGAGACGGTGGCGTGCATGCCGGGCTCCAGCACACCGCTTCCTCTCGGCGTGGCCAAGCGGGTCGGCGACTGGGAGTACGAGTTCGCGGCCCGGGTGGAGGTCCTGTCACCCGGCTCGTTCGCCGGCCGCGCCCAGGAACTGCTGGCCCTCGTGTCCGACCATCCCCACGGCCTCGCCGGTGTCTTCCCCGGCAGCCCTTACGCCTTCACCGCGATGCTCGCCCAGCACCACGAGGGCCAGGTCCACTGGCGCACGTGGCACGCGTATCCGCAGGACGGCCGGCTGGTGGCGACCCGGACGAGGGTGGGGGTGAGGGCGCCGGAACCGGTGCAGGCACCGGCACAGGCGCCCGTGCCGGCTCAGCTGTCGGCTCCGCTGTAGGGGTCGTCCGAGGGCCTGGGCGGGTGCCGGTGGGGCCGGGTGGGGCGTCAAGAGGGCGGTGGGACTTTCACGCGTGTGGGTGACGGAGTGTCCCGCAGGTGTGACGTACCGTTCCCTAGCGTGATCGAACCGCACACGCCCGCACCTCCCGGCACCCCACGGCCCGGGCGGACGGGTGGCGGAGGCCAGGCGCCGCTGCCCGTCCGTCCGGGCACGGGCCGGTTCCTGGTCCTCACGTGCGTGTTCGTCTGCGCGGCCTGCGGACTCGTGTACGAGCTCGAACTCGTGGCCCTCGCCTCGTACCTGATCGGCGACTCGGTCACCCAGGCCTCCGTCGTGGTCTCCGTGATGGTCTTCGCGATGGGCGTCGGATCGCTCGTCGCGAAACGGCTCCGCCGGCTCGCGGCGGCCGGGTTCGGCGCCATCGAGGCGGCCCTCGCCCTGATCGGCGGCTGCAGCGCGATGGCGCTGTACGCCGTGTTCGCCTGGACCGGCGACTGGGGCGGACTGTGGGCGAGCGGCACGCGCCATCTCCTCGTCGCCCTCTCCCTCGCCATCGGCCTGCTCATCGGTGCCGAGGTCCCGTTGCTGATGGAGCTGATCCAGCGCATCCGGCGCCAGGACGCGGGGCGCGCCGTCGCCGACCTCTGCGCCGCGGACTACGTGGGCGCGCTGGTCGGCGGTCTCGCCTTCCCCTTCCTGCTGCTGCCCTGGCTGGGCCAGCTGACCGGCGCGCTGCTCACTGGCGCGGTGAACGCGCTGGCCGGCGGCGCGCTCGTACTCGGTCTGTTCCGGCGCGACCTCAGCCGACGCGGCCGATGGCTCCTGCTCCTCGTGAACACCCTCGTCCTCGGGCTCCTCGCGTCGGCCGCGGTGCTGGTCGACGACTTCGAGCGGGCCGCGCGGCAGGCGGTCTACGGCCGTGACGTGCGGGTCGCGCTGCACACCGGCGTCCAGGAGGTGGTCCTCACGGGGGGTGTCCAGGGCCGTCCGCTGCGACTCTTCCTCGACGGCCGTCTGCGGTTCAGCGGCCGTGACGAGCACCGCTACCACGAGGCCCTCGTCGGCCCTGCGATGCAGGGCCCCCGCGCGCGCGTCCTCGTCCTCGGCGGCGGCGAGGGGCTCGTGGCGCGCGAAGTGCTGCGCCATCCGGGGGTGCGCCGGGTGGACGTGGTCGAACCCGACGCGGGCGTGGTCCGTCTGGCCCGTACGCATCACGCCCTCTCCGCCCTCAACGGGCACGCGTACGAGGATCCGCGCGTGCGGGTGTTCACGGCCGACGCGTTCGCCTGGCTGCGGGAGGGGCACGTGGGGTCGTACGACGTCGTGATCGCGGATCTGCCGGATCCCGGGATCACGGCGAGCACGAAGCTGTACTCGCAGGAGTTCTACGGTCTGACCCGTGAGGTCCTCGCGGACGGCGGGCGTCTGGTGGTACACGCGGGGCCCGTGGCATCCCGCCCCCGGGTGTTCTGGACGGTCGACGCGACGGTACGGGCGGCCGGGCTGGTCACGGTGCCGTACTGCGTGGGCGGGCGCGCCCCGTCCGCCGCGGTGGGGCCGGACCGCGTGTCCGGTGGGTCATGGGCGCCGCGCGACTGGGGGTTCGTCC
>NZ_VJZE01000011.1 GCF_009377205.1 Streptomyces phyllanthi | reverse complement strand
GAATATGCCCGTGTGTCGTGGTCGGAATTGGGGCGGAGGCCGGGGCCTTCGGATTCAGGAGGTGCCGTGGGCGGGTCCGGTGCTGGCCCGCAACGAGATCGGCGGCGCGAGAAGATGGTGCCGGGGCGACGCGCCGGGATGATCCAGCCGCTCGACGAGCAGATCGACAGCACGACGGCCCATCTCCTCCGCCGGCACATCCGCCGCGGTGAGCTGCGGCGTCACCGTCTCCGCCCAGCGGCCGGCCACCACCCCGGTGACGGAGAAGTCCCGCGGCACATGACGGCCCGCCTCGGCAAGCCCCCGGTAAAGACCGCCCAGAGCAGCCTCGTTCAGCGTCACCAGACCCGTCGTGGCCGGCTCATCGTGCAGGATCCGCTCCAGGCACGCCTGCCCCGAAGCGGCATCATCCCCGCAGCAGTACGTCCGCACCGCCAGCCCGCGCTCCGCCGCGGCCTTGGTGAACCCGTCCAGCCCCCGGTGCGCGGACTCATACCCCGCCCGCAGCAACCCCTCCGGCCGGTTGACGAAAGCCACCCGCCGATGACCGAGATCCGCCAGATGGTGCACACACGCCTCCACCAGAGCCGTGTGGTCCAACCCCACCCACCAGCCGCCCTCCGGATGCGCGGTGCGGCCGATGGCAACCGAGGGAAAGCCCAGCGCGGCCAGGTGATCGACCCGGTCGTCCTCCAGCCTGATCTCCATCAGGATCGCGCCGTCCACCCGCCGCTCCCCCAGCAACCGCTGGAACGAACGGTCACTGTCCACACCACTCGGAGACAGCAGCACGTCGTAGTCATACGCCGCGGCCGCCTCCACCACACTGCCGATGAAGTCCAGCTGCATCCCCGTGTAATGGTTCCCAGCCGGCGGGAACACCAGACCGATCGTGCTGGTCCGGCCATTGGCCAGGGCCCGCGCACTCGCATTGGGCCGATAACCCAGCTCATCGATCACCCGCTGGATCTTCTGCCGCGTGTCGTCCGACACCGGCCGCTTGCCACTCAACGCATACGACACGGTGCTCCGCGAGACACCGGCCCGCCGGGCGATCTCACCGATGTTCACGGAGAACTCCTTTTTCGAACCGGTTCGATACTGCCATGAGGCAGAGCGTCCGACTCGCGTGGATGCTGGGCTGTGAAGAGAACGACCACCGGTCGTCGAACCGGTTCGCGTGAAGTGAAGGTAGGAACAAGCCGGACACCTGTCAACACCTGAAACGACACTTCTCGTACAGCACGGGAATCCGGAGGATCCGGGACTTCGCTTGTGTCAGAGGTATTGCTGGGCGATTTCCCCGGTGCTAGCTTCCTGCGAACCGGTTCGATGAAGTGATCCTTCCGGCGACCGGGGCCCGCTCCCCCACGGCCCTTGCCGTGCGGAGCGTCGCCACTGCCACCTGGACAAGCCCCTTACCTCTGGGGCGCATGTGATCGAACCGATTCGACCACACGTCATCCCGGAGCCTCCTCGCCGGCAACGGCATGCGCACGAGCATCCGACCGAGGCGGGCCGACCGGGACCCGTTACTCAAGGATTGAGGACGCGATCCATGCCATCCGCTGACAGATCCGCCCGGCGCCGGGCCCCGGCCGCCGTGGCCCTGGCCCTCGGCGCCGGCGTACTGGTCGCGCCGGCCGTCCCCGCACAGGCGGCCGACACGCCCCAGCCCACGGCCCGCTACACCTTCGACGAGGACGACCTCGCGTCCGGGAAGATCACCGACAGTTCCGGCAACGGTCTGACGGCGAGCCTGGTGAACGGCTCCACCGCCCAGTCCGTCGACGGCACGAACGGCGGCAAGGCGCTCGCCCTGCCCGGCGGGGCGCCCACATCCGACGGCGCGTACGTCCGCCTGCCCCGCGGAGTGGTCGGCGACGCGACCGACCTGACGGTGTCCGCCCGCGTGAAGTGGGGCGGCGACAAGTCGTCCTGGCAGCGGATCTTCGATCTGGGCACCAACACTACCAAGTACCTCTTCAGCACCCCGTACAACGGCAACGGGCTGTTCCAGACCTCCGTGACCACCGGCGGAGGCGGCGCGGAGGCACAGGTCCGCGGCTACGCGGCGCTCCCCGCGAACGAGTGGCGGACGGTCACCGTCACCCTCGACACCGCCGCCGGCCGGCTCACCACCTACCTCGACGGCGTGGCGGTCTCCTCCGCCGCGACGCCGATCAAGGCCAAGGACCTGCTGGACGGCTCGGCCACGGCCGCCGGCTACATCGGCAAGTCCTTCTGGCCGGACCCGCTGCTCAAGGGCGCGATCGACGACTTCACGGTGTGGCACTCGGCGCTGAGCGCCGAACAGGTGGCCGGTACGGTCGGGGACATGCCGACGGTCCAGGATCTCTCGAAGACGTCCTTCGAGGTCCGTACGACCACCGGAACCGCTCCGTCCCTCCCCACCGCCGTCCGCGCCTCCTTCTCCGACGGCTACGACCGCGATCTGCCGATCACCTGGGACGCCGTACCGTCCGACAAGTACGCCCAGCCCGGTTCCTTCACGGTGTCGGGCACGGCAGCCGGACGTGGCGTCAAGGCGACGGTCACCGTGGTCCGCGAGGGGCAGCTCACCGTCGACCTCGGCTCGGACACCGGCGCGTTCCACGGCGGTGCCTCCGGCACGCTCTACGGCGTGTACGGACCGGACGTCCCCAGCAACAACCTCATCGAGGGCATGGGCCTGCGCACAGTCTCCACCAAGGCGCAGGACGGCCCGCAACACCCCGGTGCCGACGCGCTGGAGGTGGTGAAGCCGCTGGCCGACTCCACCGACGGTGACGTCTACATCTACATGACCGACATCCACCGCGGGTTCCCCTACGAGTGGCCGGGCGACTCCCCCGCGCAGAAGCTCAAGCTCTACGAGGAGAAGATCGCCAAGCAGGTGGACCAGGTCCTGCGACTGCCGGAGCAGTACCAGGACAACATCGTCTTCGTGCCGTTCAACGAGCCCGAGGGCAACATGTTCGGCACCGGCCAGTGGAGCTACAACAAGGTCAGCTGGCTGAGCGACCCCGACGACTTCCTCGCCGCGTGGGACAGCGCCTACAAGCTCATCAAGGGCAAGATGCCCGACGCGCGCATCGCCGGCCCCAACACCAGCGTCCTCTTCGACCAGGTGAAGGGCTTCCTCGCGCACACCCTGGCCGCCGACACCGTCCCCGAGGTGATCACCTGGCACGAACTGAGCCACCCGGAAGCGGTACGCGCGAGCGTCGCCAAGTACCGGGCGTGGGAGAAGGAGCTGTTCAAGGGCACCGACCATGAGGGCACCCAACTCCCCATCAACATCAACGAGTACGCCTTCAACTACCACACCTCGGTTCCGGGCCAGATGATCCAGTGGGTGTCCGCGATCGAGGAGTCCAAGGTGGACGCCGACATCGCGTACTGGAACATCGACGGCAACCTCTCCGACTCCGCCGTGCAGTCGAACCGCGGCAACGGGCAATGGTGGCTGCTCAACGCGTACGCCTCGATGAGCGGGCACACGGTGACGGTGAACCCGCCGTTCCCCGGCGAGAACTACACCATGCAGGGCGTCGCCACCCTCGACGAGAAGAAGAAGCAGGCACGGCTGATCTTCGGCGGCTCCACCGGCAAGGGCCACATCACCTTCGCGGGCGTTCCGGAGGAGCTCTTCGGACAGAGCGTGCACGCCTGGGTGCGGGAGATCGAGTGGACCGGGCAGGTGGGCGATTCCTCGGGCCCGAAGCTGCTGGCCGAGCAGAACGTGGAGGTCTCGAGCGACGGCACGGTCTCCCTCGGCTTCGGCGACGGCACGCTGCCAAAGCTCAAGGAGTCCTCGGCGTACGAGATCGCCCTCAGCCCGGCCGGAAAGGCGAAGGCCACGCAGTCCCCGCCGGTGCGCTGGCAGAGCTCGTACGAGGCGGAGGACGCCGCTCACACCGGTTCCGGCTACTCCAAGAACGGTCCCGAGGGCTCGCCCCGTGATGTGTCGAAGTTCTACACCTCCGGCGGCTACAACGTCGGCGGCCTGCGCACCGGCTCGGACGTCACCCTCGACTTCACCGTGGACGTGCCCGAGGACGGCACCTACGACCTGAGTGTCTTCGCCAACTCCCTCAACACCTTCGACAAGGTGAAGGAACAGGGCCCCACCAACGTCTTCCTGCGCGTGGACGGCAAGGCGGACAGCGAGCAGGAGCTGTACCTGCCCCTCGGCTACAAGTGGGTGGTCTGGGACCACACCGACACCACGGTGAAACTCACCAAGGGCAAGCACACCCTGACTCTCGCCGCGAAGAGCGCCGACGGCAAGGGCGTCACCAAGGGCGACGCCATCGTCGACCGCCTCACTCTCTCCCTCCCCGAGGCATCCTCGAGCACCCAGGTGTACGAGGGTGAACTGGCCTGGCTGGACGGCGGGGCACGGCCCCTCTACGACCTGCCGAAGCGGGCGGACACGGGATCGGGCGCGGCCCGGCTCCCGAAGAAGGGCACCGCCACCTTCTGGGTCTACTCCCCCGCCGACCGCGAAGCCACCCTCAGGATCGACACCCTCGGCGGCACGGGCGCCCGCGTCTCCGTCAACGGCCAGCGCGTCCTGCGCCTGGGCAAGGACGGGGACAGCGTCGCGGTCTCCCTGTCCGGCGGCGTCAACAAGGTGACGGTGACCGGAGGTTCGTCCACCACCCTCGTCGACCGCCTGACGGTCACCCCGACCGAGGGCACCCTCAAGACGCGTACGTACGAGGCGCAGGACGCCACCCTCGCCGGCTCGGCCACGCTCAGCCCGCTCTCCCTGGCCACGGACGGCACCGCCATCACCGGCATCGGCGGTGACCCGGGCAACGGCAACACGGCCACGTTCACCGTCGCCGCGGACAGGTCGGGCCTGTACGCGCTGCGCATCCGCTACTCCAACCCCGAACAGTCCCCGGCCACCCACTACAACCCGGACCCGCTCGCCCGCCACGCCGACCTCACCGCCAACGGCGGCACGACGCAGCGGGTCACCTTCCCGCACACCTTCCACCAGAACGACTTCTGGGAGCTGACCGTCCCGGTCCAGCTCGAGAAGGGACAGAACACGCTCACCTTCCGCTCCGAGGAACTGCCCAACTTCGACGGCACCACCTACGCCTCGGACACCTTCCCCGGGGTGCTGCTCCGCTCCCGCTACGCGCCGCTGCTCGACCGGATCACGGTCGCGCAGTACGCGAAGGAGGTGCGATGAGGTGACCGGCGTCAGCGGCGAGGCGACGCGCCCGAAGACCGGGTAGCGAGGACGCGCCCGAAGACCGGGTAGCGGGGCACCGCCTCCCGCCCGCCAGGGCACGCCCACCCCGCCACCGACACCGCGAGCAGACGCCCGGGCCCGTCAGACCGACGGACCCGGGCGTTTCGCTGTTCGAAGCCTGCGCCGGCCCGGTCGGTGTCGTCGGCCGACGTCGGCGCCGTGACCTGCCGCTGATCGTCGAGGGACTCGCGCCGGCAACGGCAGCACCACGACCGCGTCCTCCACTCGGTCCCCAACCGAGCCGGGGCGGTTCACCCTGCTGGGCTTGCGAGCCGACAGCAGCGTTTGCACCACAGCCCGTCCAGCCGCTCTCACCCACACAACGAACACCGCTCAGTCAGGCAGCGCCACAGTGAGGTCCACCTCGACCAGCTGTCCCGGGCCGAGCTGCTCCATGCCCAGGAGCATGCCGACGGAGGGCAGTGCCGGACCCACGACGGAGCCGTGCAGCCGACGCCAGGCGCCGGCCAGGACATCGCTGTCGTCACTGCGCACGTAGACCACCGAGCGGACCACGTCCTCAGGCCGGGCACCGACAGCGTCCTCGACGCCTCGCCCACGCCCTCCAACGGCCGCTCCGCCTGGTCAACCTCTCTGGCGGAACGAGAGTCCCGCGATCACAGACGTCCCACGCGTGGGGCGGGGCCGGACGGTCCAGGCGGCGGCAAGGCTGTCGACGAGGATCAGCCCCCGACCGCTCTCGGAGTCGGCGCCCGGGTGGGCCAGTTCGGGTTTGCCGGTACCCGGGTCGGAGACGGCGAGCCAGTAGTGTCCGTCGGCGGGCCACAGGACGAGTTCGATGAGGTCCTCGCCCTCCCCGCAAACGCCGTGACGGATGGCGTTGGTGACCAGCTCCGAGGTCACCAGGCCCAGGTCGTCGCCGAGGTGGGGGCGTAGGACCTGCGGCAGCGATTCGGCGACGGCGTGCCGGGCCCGCCGTACGGAGGTGGGGTGGGCGGGGAAGCGCCAGTGGACGGGCACGAAAGGGACCTCGGGCATGACGAACTCCACGTCTGTGTAAGGGGTTTGGGGTCGCCGGTGACCTACCGCCCTGGCCGCGGACACACCCGTCCCAGGGCAGGCGGGCATGCTCGCGCGGTGCGCTTCCGGCATTGCGGTGTGTAACTTGCGCGATACTGACAGTAGAGCAAGCGGTGGTAAATTTTTCACGCGCTCAAGAGAATTCACCACCGAGAGGTAAGGCGGCCTCCGAGTGCGACAGAGCGGACCCGCCGGATGGAAGGAACCCCATGCCCCCGAGGACGACCCCCACGGAACGGCAGAAGCGACTGGGAAGTGAGCTGCGGCGCATCCGTACTGTGGCAGGCATGTCCGCAGAGTTCGCGGCGGGCCTACTGGGTGTGGACCGAGGCAAGATCTCCAACATCGAGTCAGGAGTTCGGGGCATCAGCACCGACCGCCTGCGCACACTGGCGTGCAACTGCGATGTGACCGATGAGGCATACGTCGAGGCGCTCGTAGAGATGGCCCAGGTGAGTACAGGCTGGTGGGAACGCTATCGAGGCATCCTGCCCCAAGGCCTGCTGGACATCGCAGAAACGGAAAGCAACGCTGTACGCATGCGCGGCGCCAACACCGTGCACGTGCCGGGCATGCTCCAGACATCGGAACAGGCGATGGCCATCTTCCGAGCCGCGGTCCCTGCTCTGCCCGAGCACGAGGTTGCCCTGCGACTCGCGCTGCGTTCGGAACGCCAGCAGGTGATCACCGGCGACACCGCGACCCCGTACGTCGCTGTCATCCACGAGGCCGCACTGCGGATGCGGTTCGGCGGTACCGACGTGGCCCGCGCCCAGTTGGAGTACCTGCTGGAGGTCTCCGAGCGGGACAACGTCACCGTGCTCGTCCTCCCCTTCACCCACGGCGCCTTCCCTGGAGCCGGTCAGACCGTCGTCCACATCGAAGGACCCGTACCGCAGCTCGATACAGTGCAGGTGGACAGCTCCCACGGACCCACCTTCCTCCACGCCGAGGGGCAGTTGGCGAAATACCGGGCACAACTCGATCTGTTGGAAGGTCTGGCACTGCCGCCAGAGCAGTCCCGAGACTTCATTCGTGAACTCGCACGCCAACTGTGAGGAGCACCAGTGCGCGACATCACCTGGGAGAACCCCTTCTGCGCCGAGGGCAGCTCCTGCTTCCGCCTCGGCACCGACGCCGAAGGCAACGCCTACATAGCCGTTGCCGGCCAAGAGGACCACTACCTCACCGACTCCCTCGAAGCCCTGCGCACCCTCATCACCGACATCAAGGCCGGCAAGGCCGACCACCTGCTGTAGGACCTGCCGCGCACTGCACCGCCAGGAGCAATTGTCAAGGCCTGTGGATGGGAGCCGGGCCGACCCAGCGGTGGTAGGCGTCTACGTCGACGTTGCTGCCGCACACGATGGTGACGACGTGTCGGCCGGCGAAGCGGTCACGGTCTTCGAGGATCGCCGCGATGCCGAGCGCGGCCGAGGGTTCGACGACGAGGCCGGCGTGGTCGAGGAGCATCCGCATACCGGCGGTGATCGACGCTTCCTGGACCAGGACGGCGTCGTCGGCGACCAGGAGGAGGTCGTCCAGGACGGCCGGGATGGGACACCGGCCGGCGACGCCGTCAGCGATGGTGTCGGTCGAGTCGGTGGTGACGACACGTCGTTGGCGCCACGAGTGTGTCAGCGCCGGTGCGCCCAGCGGCTGGACGCAGATCACCTCGACTTCGGGTGCCAATGCCTTCACCACATGACCCACGCCAGTGGCCAGCGCCCCACCGCCGAGAGCAATCAGGACGGTGTCGAACGACGCGCGGTGTCCACCAGTTCCAGGCCGATGGTCGCCGCGCCTTCGCAGGTCTCGATGTCTAGGCTGTCTTCGACCAGCCGGATGCCGTCGTACCGTTCTTCTCCGGCTTCCTGCCCAAGCTCCCGCAGCCCGTGCAGCCGCCGCGGCTGTGGGAGTGCCGCCCGCCCGCGTTCAAGACTGTCGATGCGGGCACGTTCGTCTTCGACGCGCCGAACCTCCTCATCGGGCTCGACCGGCACGGCTATCGCACCGTGTGCATCGGCGGGGTGACCTACTTCTCGCGGGAGACACCGCTCGGGTCGGTGCTGCCCGACATGTTCGACGAGGACCACTGGCGGCCCAGTTCTGTTCCCCGGAGCCCGACTCCACTCGCCACCAGGTCGACCACGCCCTGACCGTCGCCGAGCAGTACGCCAAACGGCCGCTGTTCCTGTTCGTCAACGTCTCCGCCACCCACGTCCCCCACGGCCACTACACAGGCGACAGTGGCGACTCCTGGCACTCACAGGCCGCAGCGCTCGCGTACGCCGACGAACACCTCGGCCGCCTGGTCGACGGGCTCACCGGCAAGAAGAGATGGCTGATCATCATGTGCTCCGACCACGGCGACGCTTTCGGGGAAGACGGCTACCACGGCCGTGGCATCGCTCACCCGACCGTGCTGAACGTGCCGTTCGCGGCCTGGCTGTCAGAGTAGGCGGCTACGCTCCCCGGCCATGACCGACACATCCCAACGGGGGACGAGGCGCGACGCTTCCGTCATCGTGGCCCGAGACGCGGACGGCATGGTCGCCGTCCTGACCGCCGAGTTCCCCCAGCACGGCGGCGAGTACGTGTTCCTGCCCGGAGGACGTCGGGAGGACGGCGAGACACCGGCGGAGTGCGCCCGGCGCGAGTTGCGTGAGGAAGCCGGCGTCACCGCCCAGACCTGGCGGCCCCTCGGCTCGTACGCCATCACCCTGAACTCCACTGCCCGCATCCACCTTTTCCTGGCCGAAGGTCTTACCTTCGGCCCGCAACAGCTCACGCCCAGTGAGGAGAGCTTCAAGCTCATGTGGTGGCCGATGCCTGACGCGATCCGGGCCGCCACCGAGGGACGCTTCCTGCTTCAGGGAGGCCCGCTGGCACTGCTGCTGGCTCAGCAGGTCATCGCGGTCTGAGAGGAGTCGATCCCGGGCACCGGCCGATAGCCCGGTCTTGTCATTTTCCACGTCAGCGGATACACCCCTTCTCGGCTGGCTGAGGCGCCGACACCCGGAGCCCAGGGGGCGAGCCACTGAACGGCCCTGCGCTGGTTCCCTGTCTCCGGCCGCGGAGGACAGGGTGCCGACCTTTGCGAAGAGGCCCCGGCGCCACCCCGTGGGTCAGGCAGCCGGGGCCGAGGGCCGTCCAGGGACACTACGCTCCGGGTGCCCGATCAGGGAGAGTGACGCCCCCTGCTCGGACAGCTGGCACGTTCACCTCACCCATTCGTACTCGTCGTCGTCCCCTCCGGCGTCGCGGCCGTCCTCGCTGACCCGCCGCGCGCCCCGCCGTCAGTCGATACCGTGTACAACAATCGACTGACGAGGCATCAGAGCGACTCGGAACGCGGGGACGCAACGCGTCGCACACACACGGAAGATCGGCGAGCAGGGCCGCTATGAGCTGATCGAGGAGATCGAGTCCGGCGGTATGGGCACGGTCTGGCGGGGCTACGACGCCGTTCTCGACCGGGAGATCGCGGTCAAGCTCATCCGGCCCGACGTCGTCGCGACACCCGCGCAGGCGCGGGAGTTCACCCGCCGCTTCGAACGCGAGGCACGCGTCACCGCTCGGATCGGGCATCACGGAGTGCCCCAGGTGTTCGACGCGGTACTCGACGAGGCGTCGTACGAGCGGCTGTACCTGGTGATGGAGTACGTGCGCGGGATCTCCCTGCGCAGGGTGCTCACAGGCGCGGAGGACGGCGCGGCGACGCGGCTCCCGGTGAGCTGGGCCGCGTCGATCGCCGCGCAGATCTGCACGGTCCTGTCGTACGCCCACGCGATCCCGGTCGTGCACCGCGACCTGAAGCCGGACAACGTCCTGATCGCCACGGACGGCACGGTCAAGGTGCTGGATTTCGGTATCGCGAAACTGCTGGGCACGGACGTCACCCGGCTCACAGCCACCGGCGACCGGATCGGCACCAGCCGGTACATGCCACCCGAGCAGATCGACAACGCGCAGATCACCCCGCTCAGCGACCTCTACGCACTCGGCTGCATGCTGCACGAACTCCTGGCCGGGCAGCCGGTCTTCAGTGGCGACAGCGACTACCAGCTCCTGCACCAGCACATGAACGTGCCGCCGAAGCCGCTGCGCACCCTGCGGCCCGAGGTGCCGGAGGGCCTGGAGGCGCTGACCCTGGACCTGCTGGCCAAGGCGCCCGAGCAGCGTCCGACCGACGCGTACGCGGTGTACGAGCGCCTCGCGCCGCACCTGCCGCAACCGGGATCGGCTGCCGATCCCGTGGCCCTCACCCACGGCGGCTCCCCTTCCGCGGTTCCCGACCCGACGGTGGTCTACCGGCAGCCGAACGCACCCCTGCGGCGGACCACGGCATCTGTGCCCCCCACCCGAGCCGATGGCCCCCGTACCGGTCCCGGCACGCGCCGACACCGTGCTGCGGGACGCGATCCGGGACGCCTACGCCCGGTCCGCGGACCTCGCCGAGAGCGGGCGGTTCGCCCAGGCCGCGGACGTCCTCAAGGCAGTGATCGCCACGGCGGCCACCGCGCTCGGCGCACAGAACCCCCGTGTGCTCGGTCTGCGGCGGCAGCGCGCGGCGGTCCTCATGGCCGGCGAGGACTTCCGGCGTGCCTTACCGGAGTTCGACGCGTTGGCCGCCGTCTACGCCCGTACGGCGGGACCGGCCGACGACAGCACGCTGGAGTGCCGTCGACACGCCGCCCACTGCCGGGCCAACCTCGGTCAGGCCACCGTCGCCCTGCGGGAGTTCCAGGAGGTGCTGGAGGTCGTGTCCGACGTGGACGGGGACGCCTCCGAGACCGCTCTCGACCTGCGTCACAGCATCGGCGTCCTCCTCTTCTCCGAGGGCCGCCGCACCGAGGCCGAGGGCGTCCTCGACGCCCTCCACGAGGACATGTGCGTCGTCCTCGGCGAGGACCACGAGGAGACCCGCGAGATCGCCGGTCTCCTCGCCCGGCTGCGCGGCCCGGAGGGAGCACGCCCCTGCTGACCAAGTCAGAGCCTGTGTCATATCCCCGGTCGGATCAGCGCGCGGCGTCTGGTGCGTGCAATCGCAAGGCGCCGGAGCGCCCTCGTGGCGGAGTCACGTGGGCGTTTCGGCAACGCGGCGAGTGTGCGTGCCAGGCGTCGCGCGCCCGGCCGGGGATATGACACAGGCTCTCAGCACCGAATCGGCACCGGCGGCAGGTCTGGGGCCTCAGGACGGCGGGCAGGCAGCTGAACACCACCACTGCGTCGAGGCGCCGGCCCAGAGAGGGGGTCGGCGCCTGGCACGCCGTGGCGCCCCGGACCGCGCGGGGGCCTCAGCTATGCCCACCGGGCGAGAAACAGCTGACAACCACGGCCATGGCGACCAGTTCGGCCCAGCCAAGCCGACTGAAACGGGGAGGCTAGGGTGCGGACATGGCTGTCGTGGATGTCCGCAACGATGCAAAAGGATGGCTCGTCATGTGGCTGGAGCCACTTGGTGAGGATCGATGGCTCAGGCCGGACGAGACGTTCCGGGTCCGATCCAACTACAACGGCGATGAGCTGGCCTTCTCCATAACCTTCTGGGTGGATGACGACGACCGGTCGGCGGGGATCGAGAACGTCGCCGTCTGGATCGAGAACGGTGACTGCTACGCGGAAGTCACCGACAGGGCGGGCAACCTTATCGAGTGCGGGCACCAGAGGCCTGAAGAGGTCAACAGGCGATGGCAGGCCGCGCTCGAAGAGGGGCACAGGCGTGCAGCGGAGCGCAAGGCCGGAGGGGAGGCAGTCGGATGATTGCGGCACCGCGCCACACCTCGACCGCGTCGTCCCCATCCGGGGACGGTGTCGGCCGGGCTGGTATAGGCACCCCCCAGCGATCGGAATGGGCGTCACCGCACATCCAACCGCCGGAATCACCAACCCGGCGAACCTTCCCGGTCAGAGCACTAGCAACCATCGACGGATTGCGGACGGACGACGGTTACTTCACGGCGCCGAAGTTTCGGATCTTTTCCACCTGTGCCTTGACCAACTCGTCCGGAATGCCGGCCGGATTCTTGTCGTCCGACCCGTTCGGCCTTCTAGAGGAATGGAACATCGCGACCGTCGCGCCTTCCCGCACCACCACCACCGCGTGGGGAACCCGTATCGGCGGGCCATCCGAATCCGACACGACCTCGACCAACCGCAAGGAGACGGATTCGTCCCCGTAGCCAGGATCGGGTTGCACATCGACATCCTCGAAGGACCTCTTACCGTCCTTGAAGGCGGTACACTTCTCAGCCGCCGTACTGAATTCCTGCACCACCCGTTTGGCATCACCGATCTTGTGCGACGCAAGGGTCATGACCGCCCCGGCGCCGGCTCCCTTGCGACTGAACATCCGATTGATCCGCGCATTGGCCGCGTAGGAACTGCTGCTCTGCCCCAGAGTCAGGGAAATCGCGCGGCACTCGACGGGCTCGGCTCTGCTCTCGTAAGGCCCCGCACTCATCGGCACACGACCAAACCAATCAAATCCCTCCTGCTTACCCAGCGCCACCCGATGCAGATCCGCCTCGGTCCACGGTTTACGTGAAGTGCTGTTCGCCGACGAATTCCCACTCTCGGAATTTACGCTCCCCTTCCCGGAGTCCTCCCCGCACGCGCTGACAAGAAATGCAGCCAGCACCGCGACCACCACACAGTTGATGCCTGATATGCGCAAAATCGTTCCCCAGTTCCGAAGCTGACGGTCGTGTTGTCGTGAGTACCAGAGACCCTACCTGATTCGATATCGGCAGGGCCTCTGGACTTCACACCCGGCTACAGTGGGAAGTCGTTTTTCCATGGTGCATCGAGAGAGTCCGGGTCGATTCCCAAATCCCTCACCACACTGTCGACCGCTTCCGAAGTCGCCACGGTAGCCACCTGCACGCGGTCGATATCCTCTTCCGCGAAGCAGATGCCTTCGTCGATGAAATGCTTGGGGATTTCCACGGTAGAGACCCTGAAGGTCTCGTCCTGCAACGGAAACACTCATACCCAGGCGTAGGCGCCCGCAGCACCGGACCGGATCCGGTCCGCAACACCCCCAGCACTTCGGCGGCGGCGGCCCAGCCCGGCCCGGATAGGAGTTGTGGTACATCAGCGCATCGGCCAGGTACTGGCCGAGTGCCTCGCTCTCCGGCAGCCGGCGCAGGATGTCGGCGTCCGTCACGGCCATCGCCTGAAGCGTGACGAGGGCGTGGCTGCGCTCACAGCGGCCCGGCTCGTCCGCCACCGACTCGGCGAGCAGTCGGCAGACCCAGCGCACCAGCAGGTCCGGCCAGGGCCAGTGCCGACCGGAAACCGAGGCGCCCTCACCGGTAGAACTCGGCGCGCGGGCATGCACGTCGGGGGAACCACAGAGTGCCGGGGTCGTCGGCGAACCGCACGCTCGGGCCCTGACCACCGCACCCCTCACCGGGCTTCGGCCCGCGCGACGCGCGCTCCGCGCATCACTCTCCGCGGTACATGCGGTGCAGGTCGACCAGCTCGACGTCGCTACGTCGTTCCGCCTCCCGCCGAAGATCGCCGGAGAAGCCGGAGCGGGCGAAAAGCAGCAGTTTGGGCAACGCACCCACCCGCGCGCTGGGCAGGAGCCCCCGCAGATGCTCCAGTCGCTCCAGCTGCGGCAGGCCGACGGGAGTGACGGTTCCCTTGGCCTCGCCGATCGCGATGATCCGATCCGTCCCGAACGCGGGCGATTCGGCCACGACGAGATCCAGTTCGTGCCCGCGACGGTGCTCCCGGCAGGCGATCTCGGTCGGGCGCACCCAGTTCGCCCGACCCCCGAGGCTCTCCGACCCGGCGTGCTCGAAACACCACTGGCGGGCGAGTTCCTCGAAGTGCGGACCGTAGATCTTCCCGGCGACGGTGTCCGCGTTCTCCTCCCACACCCGATCGGCCCGGCCCACCACCAGTTCTGGCTCATGGCGCTGAATCAGCAGTTGGTGCAGCCGCACCACCGGCTCGGCCACCCGGAAGACGCTGCGCTTGTCCCTTATGGCGTCCTCGACCTGCTCCAGCAGACCGATGTCCTGAAGTCCGGACAGCAGGTGCGCCAGCGCACTGCTCGGCCTGCCCAGGGCGCCGGCGATCTCCGACCGCCGGTGGTGCCCCGCACTCACCGCCGCCAGGACGGCGGCGTACGAGGTGGGGTCCGAGATCGAGGGCTCCTCGCGCAGCAGCAGCCCTCCCTCCCTGAACATGGCCGACGCCGGATTCAGCAGTCGGCGCGCCACCCACCGGTCGAAGTCCGCCACTCCGTCCGGTCCTGCGCCCCCGCACATCTCCTTGTACGCGGGGGTACCGCCCACCAGCGCGTGCAGCTGGAACGCCAGCTCGGGATCGTCCGTCACCCCCCAGAAGGCGGCGGCCTCCCGGAACCGGAACGGTCGCACCACGAGTTCCATGCTCGCCCGCCCCCGCAGCGGGGCACCTCCGCCGAGCAACTGGGCCATGGTGGTCAGCGCGCTGCCACAGAGGATCAGCCGGGTGCGGGTGTGCTCCTTGGCATGACTCAGCGGACTGAGCGCCTGTTGCAGGTACGAGGGAAGCGCGGGAGTCGCCGACACCAGGTACGGGAACTCATCGATCACGACAGTCGCGGGACCGTCCTCGCCGATCCGCAGCAGCTCGTCCAGAGCCTCCCGCCAGTCACCGAACATCACCGGCCGTCGCAGCCCCCGGAACGACGCGTACGCGGCTCCCAGGTCCGCCAGATTCTGCGCCTCACTCTGCTGGGTCGCCGCGAACAGAAACCCGCCCGCCTGTCGCGCCAGCAGTTCGAGCATCAGCGTCTTGCCCTGCCGCCGCCGCCCGTACACCAACCCCAGCAACGCACCCGGCTGCTCCGACGCCGCGAACTCACCCAGCTCCCGCCACTCCACATCCCGCGCGAACAGCCGCTCCGGCTTGACCACGAAAACCATCCCTGAAGCTACGATTGACGCAACTATCATAGCTGCACCTATGATTCCTGCCCGGTCACCCCGGTCACCCCGGTCACCCCGGTCACCCCGGTCACCGTGTTGCCGCGTTCCCGGCAGCGGCACCTCCAGAGGCGACGCGGCCTGGCCCGATCCCTCTCTCACTCGATGCGGTACACCCGGCGCAGCGCCTCGACCACGGCGTCGTCGAGTTCCGGCAGCAGGGGGATCGGGGTGGCGATGTACGAGAAGTAGACGGTGCGCCGGGAACGGGGGTCGCGGGCGGCGTCGGCAAGCAGGTCGATGATCCGGTCACGGACTTTCGCGGGGGTGGAAACGCGTTCACCGATGATCGACAGCAGCCGGGCTGCTGCCCAGGCGGTGACCGAGCTCGGCCCGGTCAGCGCGTCGGCCAAGTCGTCGACCAGGTCCTCGTCGACCAGGCGCAGCGCCCCGTAGGCGCGCAGCGCGGCCGAGCGCACGGTCATCACGTCCCGCAGCCCGCGTTCCAGCCCCCGCAGCACCGGACCGGATCCGGTCCGCAACACCCCCAGCACTTCGGCGGCGGCGGCCCAGCCCGGCCCGGATAGGAGTTGTGGTACATCAGCGCATCGGCCAGGTACTGGCCGAGTGCCTCGCTCTCCGGCAGCCGGCGCAGGATGTCGGCGTCCGTCACGGCCATCGCCTGAAGCGTGACGAGGGCGTGGCTGCGCTCCCAGCGGCCCGGCTCGTCCGCCACCGACTCGGCGAGCAGTCGGCAGACCCAGCGCACCAGCAGGTCCGGCCAGGGCCAGTGCCGGCCGGAAACCGAGGCGCCCAGCTCACGATAGGCGGCCAGCGCCTCCTCGTTCTTCTCCTCGTCGTAGAAGAACTGGGCGCCGATGCGGGCCAGCCGCGCGTGGGCGGTCGCCGCGTCAGCCGCGTCCGCTAGTGCGGTGCCCGGATCGGCGCCGCAGGACTGCCACAACGCGGCGGATGCGCGATCGACCGACCGCTCGTCGAGCACGCCGCCGGTCTCCTTCAAGGCGGAGTGGACCGCAGCCACCACATCGCTCGGGTCGGCGACCAGAAAGCGCTGCCCGCGCAGCCGGTCGATGTCCAGCGCCGACAGAGTCGCCCACAGCCGCTCCCAGCGCGGGGATCCAGGCTCCAGGGTGGCCTCGTCGCCGGTCCGCGCGTTGGTGTGGATCGACTTGACGCAGCAGTTGACCAGCACAGCCAGCAGCGCCGGGCCGGCCGTGGACAGGTGCGTCAACAGCTCGTCGAACACCCGGTCGTCGGTGGGGAGAAGGCGCTCCAGCAGGTACGCGGCGACATCGGCTTGAGGGCCGCCGGCGTCCACGGCGGCGCACCACCGCCGGAACGCGGACGGGTCGTCCTGCAGCACCCCGGACAGGTGCCAGTCGACGACCAGGCTGCCCGAGGGTTCGTAACCACGCTGGGAAACGGCGAACGCGGCCAGCTGCTCCAGCGCGGCAGACCCCAGGCGGGTGACCGAGTCGTGGGCGGTCTGCCGTTCGATCTTGGTGTCCAGGACGTCACGGGCCCGGCCGCGCAGCAGGTCGTCATCGTCGGTGAGCAGCTCGGTGACCGGCCCGACGGTGGTGGCGTCCAGACGGTGGTACTCGGTCAGCAGCAGGGCGGCCAGCTGGCGCAGCCGGGGGTGTCGGTGCGCCAGCCAGCCGGTCACCAGGGGCTCGGCCCCGCAGTCGAGCCGGACGAGCCGGGAGAGGATCGGGTCGAGGTCCACGCCCCGGGCCTCGGCCGCGGCCGTGACGGCCCGTACCACAGAGGCCCGGCAGTCGATCAGACCGTAGTCGTGGACGGCGAGCACCGCGGCGACCGCCTCCGGGTCCGGGGCCGCGGCCAGCCGGGCCCAGGCGGTCTCCGCCTCCGCCGTCCTCCTGTGCCGGCCCACCTCCAGGGCCCGGGCGTGGAGCGCTACCGGCGCCCAGACCTGAGCGGCCTGTGGGTCGCCACCGACCAGGGCCGGCAGACCCCGTGTCAGGACCGCGCCGGCGCCCGCCGATGCGCCCTCGGGCCCACCCGCAGCCCGTTCCACGGCGGTACGGACCGCGGGGCGGTCCCCGAACTCGGCCGACGCCCGCCGCAGGAGCGTCCGGCCGATCCGGTCGTCGGTCCCGAGTGCCCGGTCGATCGCCTTCAGGACCACCGGATCGCAGGCCGGTGCGGGCAGGAACCGGGCGAGCCGCAGCAGGGCCGTCGTCGCGTCATGGTCATCGGGTATGGCGTCGGCGCGGCGCAGGCACTCTTCGAGCGCGCTCGACCGTTCCGGCGTCGTGGTGAGCAGGGCGATCCGTTCGGCCAGATGGAAGGCCCGCACCGGGCCCCGGGTCCCCTCGGCGACCTGGTCGACCGAGTGCCTCACCAGTGCGAGCAGCTTCGCCCGGTGGGCGGGGAAGAGTTCGGCCAGGCGCAGCCACGCCCGCGCCCGGTACCACGGGTCCGCCACCTCGTCGGCCAGCCGGCGCAGATGGCCGTACGGGTCCGCGGTCACCGTCAGCTCCTCGTCGAACGGGGACAGCGTCTCGGCGGGGGCCCCGCCGCGCCGCTGGGTGCTGCTCCACGCCACGGCGAGGGCCTCCGGCAGCACGGGGTGACCGTTGATCAGCGGGGCCAGCACGTCGTGGAAGAGCCAGTTGGGGGAGAAGGACATCGGCGCGGGCAGGCGCAGGATCTGGTCGAGAACCGCGGACGGCACCGGGTCGTCGTCGTCCGTGAAGCAGAGTGGGTCGGCCGGCCACCAGTGGTGGTAGAGCCGGTAGCCGTCGACACGGTTGGCGCCACGGCCGTGCAGCGCGGCGATCAGCCGGGCGGCCGGGTAGTGGCGCCAGCCGATCCGGTTGGCGAACATCTCCGCGTTGTGGAGGAAGTCATCGCCGTACCCGAGAACATGCTGGGTGATCTCGTCGGCCAGGACCGAGGTCTGCGCGTGGTCGGGCAGGAGCGCAGGATCCGGGAACTCGATCGGCGGGGCGCCGGCCTCGATCAGCGTCGACGTCAGCACCTGGCGCAGTTCGTCCCACTCCGCGGTCGGCAGTCGGCCGGCCGCCGCGACCAGCGCCTCCACGGCCGCCGGCGCGGCCCGCACAGTGGCGTCGCGCAGCTGGGCGGCCAGCGCGGAGATCCGGGCCGAGGCCATCGAGGCCGCGGACGTGCCGTTCGAAAGGAACTCGTCCTGTTCCTGGCCCAGTGCCCACAGCGCCAGCGTGGCGTCGGCGGCTTCACGCGGGTCCGCGGAGCCCTGGCGGCCGGCCAGGAAGTCGGTGAGCCCGGGCAGGTCGTCGCGCTGCAGGGCCGAATGGATCCACCGGGTCAGCCGCGAGTCGCGCCAGATCGCCCCGACCACGAACCGCGGTGGCTGGGACCACCGCGCTTTGTGGCCGTGGGTGTCCAGGTGGACGGCCATCGTGTAGTCCGGGTTGTCGGAGCGCCACGTTTCGCCGAAGTAGTACTCGAGCTCCGAGCGCCGGGAGTAATCCAGCTGGAGGTAGTTGGCTATCCGGTGGTACTCGTCCAGCGCGCCGGCAGCGCCGAGGTCGGGCTGGCCGCCGTAAAGGCACAGGACGAGCGACTGCCACGGAGGGTCGGCCGCCACTCGCTGGGCGTCTTCGGGCGAGCGGCGGAGCAGGTCCCGCATCTTGAGCCGGCCGGAGCGCCAGTCCGCCGGCAGCCGGTCCCGCTGGTGCCTTGTCCCGGTCGGCATCATGCCGCCGAGTGCCGCGGTGATCGGATGGCCCAGGTCGGGGTCGTCCCGGTCTGCGGCGGCGGCGAGCGCCTCCGCGAGGCGTGGCGTGACCGCCCGGACCGCGGCGGCGATTTTGGCCGCCGCGCCCGGAAGGCCGCTCTCGGCGGGCTCGGCCAGCGCCTCGACGAGCGCCTCGTCGACCGCCGACGCGTCGCCGTCGTCGCGCAGTGCGGCGATGGCGGCCTCGATCAGCTCGCGGGTTCTCGACAGCCGTTGGCGGCCCGCCGCCGAGGCGTAGCCGGCCACCAGGGTGGTGACGATCGCCCGGACCGCGTCGGCCGGCACCTCGGTCATCTGCAGCACGGCGGCTGCCAGAAGCAGCCCCGTGTCAGGGAAGAACTCGGCCAGCCGGCCGTCCACCGCCAGCAGCTCCCGCACCACCACGACGAGGTCGGCGGACTCCCAGTTGACCAGCGCGAGCCCCATCAGAATCGGTTCGCGCCAGCGCGGATCGGCCAGCCGGGCGACGAGCCGCTCCAGCCGGCAGGCAGGTTCGGCCACCAGGTGGCGCGCGGCGAAGAACTCCTGGAACGTCTGGTGCGAGAAGCGGAAGGCTTTGGGCCCGCTCTCCACGAGGAGGCCCACCTCGGTGCGCATCGTCTCCAGCAGTGTGTCGACGCGGGCCTGCAGCAGCGGGTGGGGGCGCTCCGGGTCGGTGCGGTCGATCCGGGCCATCTCGCGCAGCACCTCGGCGCGGAACTCCGTCCAGGTGATCACACCGTTCGGTTTGGTGGCGTGGATGTGGGCGGCGACGGCGGGCAGCGCGGCGAGCATCGACTGGTATGTCGTACTGGAGAAACTCCCTCCCAGACGGCGCTTCCAGGCTTGCACCAGCGCGCCCGCCGCCTCGTCGAACAGCTCGACCCGCTGCGGCGGCAGGCTGCCTCCGCCATTGAGAAAGACACTGACGATCACGCTGGCCAGCAGCGGGTTGCTGGCCAGGTCGCGGGCGTGGCGGTTGGCGGGGGCGGCCAGCAGCGCCAGCAGGTCGTCCGCCGCTGCGACGGGATCGGTCAGTGCTGGCCGCGGTTCGCGGACGGCCCCGGCGATCTCGGCGATCCAGCCCCGTACGAAGACCTGCAGGGCCTGGTCGGTCATCCGCTCGACAGTGACCTGCGTCAGCTGCAGGGGCAGAGGGGCCAGGTGGTAGCCGGCAATCCGGCTGGTCACGAAGACCCGGTTGGCGTCCGGATCCGGCACGGGGCCGCCGGTCCAGGCACGGACGAACTCACTGACGGCGGCCGCGGTCTCCTCCCGCAGCTCTGCGGCGACCTCGTCCAGCCCGTCGAGCACCACCAGGGCCTGACCGCGGCGCAGGGCGGTGGTCAGCAGGTCCGCCACCGTCTCCTGCGGCAGTTGCTCGTTGGCCCGGTGCTCCCCGCTGTCGGCCAGCCAGACCGGGCGCCGGCCGTCCCAGGTGTGGTGGCCGAGGAACTCGGTGAGCCCGCGCGGCGGCAGGCCCCGGGCGGCCCGGTGCTGTCGGTCCGCCGCGTATTCCCCGACCCGCACCAGGATCGGCACCAGCGGACGGCCCAGTACCACCTCCTCCTCGGCCGACCCGGTGGTGTCGACCCGCGCGGAAGCCACCCGCACCTCCGGGTCGCGGTTACGCAGAGCCGTCGCGTGCACCAGGGCCAGCCAGCGCATGACGGTCGTCTTGCCGCTGCCCGGGTCGCCCAGGATCACCGCGGCGGCCTCGCGGCGGTAGAGCTCGTCGACCGTCAGGATCGTCGTCGGCTCGACCAGACGCTCCGAGAGCCGGTCGGCGGTCCCGAGGTAGTCGGCCACCGGAAGGTCGCTGTACAGATAAAAGCGGCGGCGCTCCACTTCCTCGGGCGGCAGGTCCAGATTGCCCAGGCGGGTGTCGAGCTCCTGCCGCAGCGCATCCACCGCGGCCGCCCGCTCGCGCGGGCTGCTGGTGTCGACCTTCAGGGCCACATACACCCGCTCCAGCTCCAGCTCGACCAGTCCCGAGGCCGCATGCAGACCGCGCACGGGCATCCGGCGGGTCACGTCGACCACCCAGGCCAGATAGCTGCTCAGCGCCGCGTCGCGACGGGGGTCCGGCGCAAGCCCGGCGGCCGGCTCGGAACGCGGCCGTCCTCCGCGCCGACTGTCCTTCTCCCGCCGCGCGTTCTCGAGCAGCTGGATCCAGTAATAGTCCGTTCTGCGCCGGTACGTGCGCGACGCACTCGCGGCCAGCTTCTGAAGGTGCACGACGAGCACCAGATAGAAATCCCGGGAGGCGCGGGCCGGCACGTTCGTGCCCGTCAGCCAGGAGCTGACGCTCGTGGTGGACGCCCTCAGCGGCGGACGCTGGTCGTTGGCGAGCCTGACCAGCGACTTCAACGTGGGCTTGCCCGCAGCCTCGTAGAGATCCGTCAGTTCCTGGTGAAACTCTGCGGTAGCAGCACTTTTCATGGCAGAAACCCCCCGTTGTTCCGACGCTTCGTCCGGACCGGAAAGTTCCCGGAAAACCCGGACCGCAGCCACGCCGTGCGGAAGCGCACCTCCCCACCCCGCGGCGACTCGCCGGAAACCCCCCGGACGCAGGGCAATGACCAGGCGCACCGGAGCTGTTCAGGCCGAGGGCGCACCAACAAGGGGAGAGAACCCGATGTCCGGATCCGCCCGCCGCGCGCCCGCCAACCGCACCGTCGGTACGTCGCCCGAGCCGCCCTTCCTGTCCCTGCACACCACCGTCGTCCTGCTGGTCGCGTTCGTGATCGGTCTGGTGATGGGGAGCCTGACGCTCCTCAGCGGTGTTCCGGTGGCGGGCGCCGTCGTGGCGGGGCTGACCGGGGCCGGGTCCGCCGTCCCCGTGCTCCGCCGCCTGATCGGACCGAGCCGCTGACCGAGGAGGCCCGGACGCCGTCCGGGCCTCCTCCCGTGAGAACTCGTCCGCGACCACTGGAGTTCAAAGCCCTGCACCATGTCCGCGACACCACCTTCGCCGAGGACGCCTCCCAGCTACGGACCGGCAACGCGCCCCGCGCGATGGCCACCTGCCGCAACCTCGCCATCGGAGCCCTCCGCACGGCCGGTGTGAGGAACATCGCGGCCGGCCTCCGCCACAACTCCCGCGACCCTCGCCGCCCCCTCGCACTACTCGGCCTCGCCTGATCACCAACCGGACGTCACGCGACTACGCCGAAGCCCTGGTCGACCACCCGGTTGCCGATATGAGTTAACGCCGATAAGTTATCGCCACTAACCAGGAGGGGAGTGACCCGTGGCCACAGCCGAAGACATCTACGCGCTCGCGCCGTATGCCAAGACGCTCGGAGTCGAGTTCCAGGAGATTACGGAAGCCGGCGTCCAAGCAGGACTGGCGCACGATCTCTCCCTTTCCACTGTGGGCGGCGGCCTCCACGGAGGGGCGTTGATGGGGCTCGCCGATGTGTGCGCTGCCGTGTGCGCCGCCCTCAACAGTCCAGCCGACACCGCACCAGCCACCGTGGAGTCGAGCACGCATTTTCTTCGGCCCGCACGCACGAGCGTTGTTGCGACTGCTCGTCCCTTGCGTGTGGGGCGCAACACTGTCATCGAGGTCGATATTCATGATGACGAAGGTGAACTGTGCGCCCGGGTGACCCAAGTGGTCACCACCATCAAACCGAAGGCATCTTGATGTCTGGTCACGCACCGTCAGAACATCGCGGTTCCGTCACGTGCGTATGGTCGCCTGCTCTCGAAGGCCCGTATCTGTGACCGGTTCCCGAGTCCGCGCCGCCAAGGGCCAGGGCGGTCTGCTCCGCAACCAGCTTCTCGACATCGCCGATCAGCTACTGGAAGCCGGAGGCGCGGACGCTCTTACGATTCGTGCAGTAGCAACAAGTGCGGGAGTCAGCCCGCCATCCGTCTACCTCCACTTCGCCTCGAAGAGGGAACTCGTCCATGCGACATGCCTGCGTGTGTGGAGCTCACTGTTTGCCGAGTTGGAAGCAGTGTCCCGGAAAATCCCGGATCCTGTGACGGCGCTCTACGAAACCTGCGTCGCCTACATCGCTTTTGGACTTCGTCATCCTTCCCAGTACCGGCTCGTGATGGTCGGTGAGGCCACCGAAGCCAGCCGCCAGAACGAGGACGCATGCTTCCGCTATTTCCGGGACAAGGTCATAGCCTGTGTGGATGCCGGAGTACCTGTGACGAGTAGCACCGAAACCGCCAGAGTGTTGTGTGCCGGCGTGCACGGAGCGGTTTCTCTCCTGATCCACCAAGAGCGTGATGTGTGGCCTCCGGACAGCGGCCGCTACGTCAGACGGGCGGCGTCCTCAGCCGTCCACGGCGCTCTTCTCACTGCATCCCACACGTTCAGACCCTCGATGGCCGACGTGACGCAGTCGGGCTGAACAGAATTCCTCCGTGAGCGGGCCCGCCATGACCGGGCGGTGGTGCGGCTTCACCCGAGGGACGGAGCAGGGAGCCGTCGTCCTCGCTACGCGTTCTCGCGGGCGACGAGGACCGACTCATCGGGACTGCCCAGGCCGTCCGGTCCTTCGGCGACGGTGCCGGGCACTACGCGTTCGCCGACTGGAAGGGGCGAGGCGGGAAGGCCAGGAGCACCTCGTGGCCAGGATCGCCACCACGCCCGCCGTGCTCAGCGGCAGCAAGGTGAGCAGGCGCCCGGCGATGTCAGGGTCGGCCGCGAGATGACCATAAAGCTCGACGAGCGAAACCGGCTCGAGCCGGATCTGCTGTTGACCACGGCCGACTACGACGGAGACCGCACCTGGTTCGCGCCGGACGAGGTGCGACTCGTCATCGAAGTCGTCTCACCCGAGTCCGCGCACCGGGACCGCACCGTCAAGCTGCGTAAGTACGCGGAGGCCGGTATCCCGCATCACTGGTGCATCGAGGACGAAGGCGGCGCCCCTGTCGTCCACGTCTACGAACTCGACGAACCGACTGGCGTCTATGCCCCCGCGGGCATTTTCCGAGGCACTCTGAAGCGTCCTGCGCCCTTCGAGATCAGCCTGGATCTCGACAAGCTCACGCCGCCGACGGGCAACTAGGAGTCAGCGCCAAGTCAGCACGGGAACGCAGAAGGGCCGAGCTCGCCAGAGCTCAGCCCCTTCCGACCTGCACGCTTGACACTTGCCTAGCGCACAGCAACCAGGCGGTCACACATTGAACCGGAACTCCACCACGTCCCCGTCCTGCATCACATAGTCCTTGCCCTCCATGCGGGCCTTGCCCTTGGCGCGGGACTCGGCGACCGAGCCGGTCTCCACGAGGTCCTCGAAGGAGATGACCTCGGCCTTGATGAAGCCCTTCTGGAAGTCGGTGTGGATGACACCGGCGGCCTCGGGGGCGGTGGCGCCCTTCTTGATGGTCCAGGCGCGGGACTCCTTGGGGCCGGCCGTCAGGTAGGTCTGCAGGCCGAGGGTCCTGAAGCCGACGTGGGCGAGGGTGGCGAGGCCGGGCTCCTCGGCGCCGACCGACTGGAGCAGCTCCAGCGCGTCCTCCTCGTCGAGCTCGGCGAGGTCCGCCTCCAGCTTGGCGTTGAGGAAGATGGCCTCGGCGGGGGCGACCAGGGCGCGCTGCTCGTTCTTGAAGTCCTCGTCGACCAGTTCCTCCTCGTCGACGTTGAAGACGTACAGGAACGGCTTGGTGGTGAGCAGGTGCAGGTCGTGCAGGAGCTCCGCCCGCTCGCTGCCCTGGACGATCCCGTGGGCGAACAGCGTGTCGCCCTTGTCCAGGATCTCCTTGGCCTCCTCGACGGCCTTCACCTTCGGGGCGACGTCCTTCTTGATCCGGGACTCCTTCTGGAGGCGGGGAAGGACCTTCTCGATGGTCTGGAGGTCGGCGAGGATCAGCTCGGTGTTGATCGTCTCGATGTCGTCCTTGGGCGAGACCTTGCCGTCGACGTGCACGACGTTCTCGTCCCTGAACGCGCGGATGACCTGGCAGATCGCGTCCGACTCACGGATGTTCGCCAGGAACTTGTTGCCGAGGCCCTCGCCCTCGCTGGCGCCGCGCACGATGCCCGCGATGTCGACGAAGTCGACGGTCGCCGGGAGGACCCGCTGGGACCCGAAGATTTCGGCCAGTTTCGTCAGGCGCGGGTCCGGGACCCCGACGACGCCGACGTTCGGCTCGATCGTGGCGAACGGGTAGTTGGCCGCGAGCACGTCGTTCTTGGTCAGGGCGTTGAACAGGGTCGACTTGCCGACGTTGGGCAGACCGACGATTCCGATCGTGAGCGACACGTTGCGACTTCCCGTACGTGAGGACTGAGCAGCTGACTTGTCAGGCCCGGGTCCCTGTCATGAAGACGACCTTCGTCCAGCGTGGTGCGCTTCCGAATGCGCGGGCCGATCCACCAGTCTACGGCGTGCGTAGGCCCGCCCCGGCGGCCGTATCGAACGCTTGGCCAAGCTCTGCCCCCTCGGCGTGTCAGTGGGCCCATTGGGCACATAAAACGACCTAAGTTGGTCCGATGGAGCACAGGACGCGTCCCCCTCAGCCCCGACCGCGCCGCGGTGCGCCTCTCCCGCCCCAGACGGCCAGAGGCGGGTACGCTCCGGCCCGGCCCGGCCGGCAGCAGGGCCCCTCGGGCGGCAGGGGGTTCGGAGCCGAGGGCCGGAGCCGGGGGCTCGGAGCCGAGTCCCGGAGCCGCGGCGGGGACGGACAGGGCCCCGGCGCGGGCGGACGCGGCCCCGGCGCGGGCGGCGGGCCCGGCGCGGGCGGGCCCAACCCGAACGGACGCGGTCCCGGCGCGAACGAACGCGGTGCGGGAACGGACGGAAGGGCCACCGGAGCGGGCGGACGCGGTCCCGGCGCGAACGGACGCGGTCCTGGGGCTGTCCCCCGTGGGTCCGGCGCGGCCGGCCGTGATCCAGCAGCGGGCGCGCGCGGTCCCGGCGCCGTCGCGCGACGGCCCGGTGGCGGTGGGCCGGGGCGTGCTCCGGACGGGCGGCGATCGCTGGGCAGGCCGGCGGCGCTGGTCCAGGCCGTACGGCGGTTGCCGAACCCCCGGCTCACCGGGCTCGGGGGCGGGCTGTTCTGCGGGGCGGTGATGCTCGCGTTCGGCGGCCTCGACCGACTGCTGTTCGGGGCCTCGCTGACCGTGTACGGCGTGCTGTTCCTGCCGGTCAGCGCGTTGACCGCGGTGTGGGTGCGGCGGGCCGACCTGGTCACCGCACCCATCGTCGTACCGATCGCCTTCGCCGTCGGGCTGCTCCCCGTCGCCGAGAGCGACGGCGGCGTCAGCGGACGTCTGGTGGGCCTGATCACCGCCCTCGCGCTGGGGGCGGGCTGGCTGTACGGCGGCACGCTCGTCGCCGGGGTCATCACGACCGTACGCAAGATCCGCCTGATGAGGCGCAGGGCGGCACAGCAGCGAGCCCGGGCGCCCCGCCCTCCGGCCCAGTCACGGGGCCGTATGTCCTGAGACCAGTGCCGGGAGCCGCGCAGCGCCTACGCCCGCGCCTGGGCCCGGGCCTCCGCCGCATGCATCGCCGCCCCCACGATCCCCGCGTTGTTCAGCAGCTGCGCCGGGACGATCTCCGCCCTGATGCCCTCGATCAGCGGCAGGAACTTGTGGGACTTGCGGCTCACTCCCCCGCCGATGATGAACAGCTCGGGCGAGAAGAGCATCTCGACGTGGGCGAGGTACTTCGTGACGCGCCGGGCCCAGTGCTCCCAGCTCATCTCGTGGTCGTCCTTGGCCTTGGTGGACGCCCGCTTCTCCGCGTCGTGGCCGTCCAGCTCCAGGTGGCCCAGCTCCGTGTTCGGCAGGAGGACGCCGTCCGCGAACACGGCGCTGCCGATGCCGGTGCCGAAGGTGAGCAGGACGACCGTGCCCTTGCGGCCGCGGCCCGCGCCGAACCGCATCTCGGCGACGCCCGCCGCGTCCGCGTCGTTGACCACCGTCACCGGCAGTCCGCCGAGCCGCTCGCCCAGCAGGGCGCTCGCGTCGACGTCGATCCAGCCCTTGTCGACGTTGGCCGCCGTACGGATCGTGGCGCCGCCGGTGACCACTCCGGGGAACGTGACGCCGACCGGGCCCGTCCACCCGAAGTGGCCGACGACCTCCTTCACGCCGTCGGCCACCGCGTCGGGCGTCGCGGGGTGCGGGGTCAGCACCTTGCACCGCTCGTCCGCCAGGTCGCCAAGGTCCAGGTCCACGGGAGCACCCTTGATCCCGGATCCACCGATGTCCACGCCGAAGATCTGCATGGCCCTACGTTACGTCGTACGACTGACGGTGACGTACGGGGATCGGGCGCACGGGCCGAACCTCGCAGAACCCTCACGACTCCGCCGTAGCCCGGCTCCCGCCACCACCGGGCGGAGGCCCGCCCCCGCGTCACTCCGCGGCGGAGTCCCGCCCCGTACGCTCCGCGACCAGGGTCGCCGCCTCCTCGCGCAGGTCCCGGCGCAGTTCCTTCGGCAGCGAGAAGGTGATCGACTCGTCGGCGGCCCTGACGAGCTCGACGTCCTCGAAGCCGCGCTGGGCGAGCCACTCCAGCACCTGCTCGACGAGGATCTCGGGCACCGAGGCACCGGAGGTGAGGCCGACGGTCGAGACGCCCTCCAGCCAGGCCTCGTCGATCTCGTCGGCGAAGTCCACGAGATACGCCTCACGCGCGCCCGCGAGCTTCGCGACCTCCACGAGCCGCTTGGAGTTGGAGGAGTTGCGGGAGCCGACGACGATCACCAGATCCGCATCCGCGCCCATCTGCTTCACGGCCAGCTGACGGTTCTGCGTGGCGTAGCAGATGTCGTCGCTCGGCGGCGAGACGAGCAGCGGGAACTTCTCCTTCAGCGCGCCGACCGTCTCCATGGTCTCGTCGACGGAGAGGGTGGTCTGGGAGAGCCAGACGACCTTGGACGGGTCGCGGACCTCGACCTTGGCGACGTCCTCGGGACCGTCGACGAGCGTGACGTGGTCCGGTGCCTCGCCGGAGGTGCCGATGACCTCCTCGTGGCCCTCGTGGCCGATCAGGAGGATGTCGAAGTCCTCGCCCGCGTACCGGATCGCTTCCTTGTGGACCTTGGTGACCAGCGGGCAGGTCGCGTCGATGGTGGCGAGCCGGCCCTGCTTCGCCTCTTCGTGGACGGTCGGCGCGACGCCGTGCGCCGAGAACATGACGATGTTCCCCTCGGGCACCTCCTCCGTCTGCTCGACGAAGATCGCGCCCTTCTTCTCCAGGGTCTGCACGACGTACTTGTTGTGGACGATCTCGTGGCGGACGTAGATCGGGGCCCCGTACTGCTCCAGGGCCTTCTCGACGGCGATCACCGCGCGGTCGACACCCGCGCAGTAGCCGCGGGGAGCGGCGAGGAGGACACGGCGGCCAGGCGAAGCAGTCATGCGTCCCATCGTAAGGGCCAGTCCTCACGGGGCCTCGCCCCGTGCCCCGGCAAGCGCGGGCCCGGTTTCCGGCTCGTCGCGACGTGCGGACCGCGGGTGGCTGGTCGCGCCCCCGTGTGGGACCACATATGTCACGCCGCGCGCCCACGCGCCGGACCCGCTTACGTCACGGCCGCGCGCCCACGCATCGAACCCGCATACGTCACGGCCGCGCGCCCCGACGAGCACCGGCGCGCCCGGGCGGAGGGGGCGCCCGGGCCGGGCCCCCCGCACACCCCGGCGTTGATGTCGGTGCCGCCCACTACTCTCGGGCGCATGGCACTGACTACGTCCGCGGACGCCCCGCTGCCCGTCGGCGAGGTGTCGCGGCTCATCGGGGGATGGATCGACCGGCTCGGCGCGGTGTGGGTCGAGGGGCAGATCACCCAGTTGTCGCGGCGCCCGGGCGCGGGTGTCGTCTTCATGACGCTGCGCGACCCGTCGCACGACATCTCCGTGGGCGTGACCTGCTACCGGCAGGTGTTCGACGCGATCGCGGACGTCGTGAGCGAGGGCGCCCGCGTGGTGGTGCACGCGAAGCCGGAGTGGTACGCGCCGCGGGGGCAGCTCTCCCTGCGGGCCGCCGAGATACGGCCCGTCGGCGTCGGTGAACTCCTGGCCCGGCTGGAGCAGTTGAAGAAGTCCCTTGCCGCGGAAGGGCTGTTCGCGCCCGAGCGCAAGAAACCGCTGCCCTTCCTGCCCCAGCTCATCGGCCTCGTCTGCGGCCGCGCCTCGGCGGCCGAGCGCGACGTCCTCGAGAACGCCCGCCACCGCTGGCCCGCCGTCCGCTTCGAGGTGCGCAACGTCGCCGTGCAGGGCGTGCACGCGGTGCCGCAGGTCGTCCAGGCGGTCAAGGAACTGGACGCGCTCGACGACGTGGACGTGATCATCGTGGCGCGGGGCGGCGGCAGCGTGGAGGACCTGCTGCCGTTCTCGGACGAGCAGCTGATCAGGGCGGTGGCGTCCTGCCGTACGCCGGTGGTGTCCGCCATCGGCCACGAGCCGGACAACCCGCTCCTGGACCACGTGGCCGACCTGCGCGCGTCCACGCCCACGGACGCCGCCAAGAAGGTCGTGCCGGACGTCGGCGAGGAGTACGAACGGGTGCGCTGGCTGCGGGACCGGGCGCGGCGCTGCATGGACGCGTTCATGGACCGCGAGGAGCGCGGGCTGGCACACGCGCTGGCCCGGCCCTCGATGGAGGACCCGCACCGCATGGTGGACGAGCGCGCGGACCAGGTCGCCTCGCTGGTCGACCGTGGCCGGCGCTGTTTCCGCCACCAGCTGGACCGCGGCGAGTCGGAGCTGACGCACACCCACGCGCGCGTGGTGGCCCTCTCCCCGGCCGCGACCCTGAGGCGGGGGTACGCGGTGCTGCAGAAGGCCGACGGCCATGTGGTCCGCTCCCCCGAGGAGGTCACGGCGGACGAGCCGCTGCGGGCGCGGGTGGCCGAGGGTGAGTTCGTTGTCAGAGCCGACACATAGGGTGGAACGCATGACCGGCAACGCGAGCGAGACCGCCGAGACCCTCGGGTACGAGCAGGCGCGGGACGAGCTGATCGATGTCGTACGACGCCTGGAGGCGGGCGGTACGACGCTGGAGGAGTCCCTCGCCCTGTGGGAGCGCGGCGAGGAGCTGGCCAAGGTGTGCCGGCGGTGGCTGGACGGCGCGCGGCGGCGGCTGGACGCGGCGCTGGCCGAGGAGGAGGCCGCGGAGGCGGGCGCGGAGGACACGGACTCCGAGTGAGGGTTCGGAGTCGTCGGAGTGAGGGCTCGGAGGGTCTGTGAGGGCTCGGAGGGATCAGTGAGGACTCGGAGGGATCAGTGAGGGCTCGGGGGATCAGGGCGCTCTGAGCGACGGCTCGGCATGACGGCGTTCTGATCGGCTCAAGGCTGTGAGGCCGCTCACCCAGCCCCGCCTTTTGTTGAAGCTTGAACTTCCCTGGCGTACGGTCGGGCACGTCCACCGAAACCCGGACCGGACTCACACGTACGTCCCGAGAGAGTTCACCCCATGTCCCTCGTTCTCGACCCCGCCGCCCAGGACCTGCTCTTCCGCGAGGCCCGCACCGCGAACACGTTCACCGACGAACCGGTGACCGACGAGCAGGTGCAGGCGATCTACGACCTGGTCAAGTACGGGCCGACGGCCTTCAACCAGACGCCGCTGCGTATCACCCTGGTCCGCTCCCCCGAGGCCCGCGAGCGCCTGGTCCAGCACATGTCCGAGGGCAACCAGGAGAAGACCGCCACCGCCCCGCTGGTCGCGATCCTCTCCGCGGACAACGAGTTCCACGAGGAGCTGCCGGCCCTCTTCCCCGCCTTCCCGCAGGCCAAGGACCTCTTCTTCACCGAGCGCACGGCCCGTGAGGGCTCCGCCGCGCTCAACTCCGCCCTCCAGGCCGCGTACTTCATCGTCGGTGTCCGCGCCGCGGGTCTGGCCGCCGGCCCGATGACCGGTTTCGACGCCGAGGGCGTCCGCAAGGAGTTCCTGGACGACGACCACACCCCGCTGATCGTCGTCAACATCGGCAGGCCCGGCGAGAACGCCTCCTACCCGCGTTCGCCGCGCCTGGCCTTCGACGAGGTCGTGACCACGGTCTGAGCGACACCGGACGAGACGACCATGACGCGTAGGGACGGGCCCCGGCATCACCGCCGGGGCCCGTCCCTACGCGTCTGCCGCTCACTCCGTCTTCAGCGCCTCCGCCATCTCCGTCAGCCGGGCGAAGGACGCCGACCCGGTCACCACGGTCGTCACGCCCTTGTCCTCGAGGACAAGGGCGTCATACCGGTCGCCCTCGTAGCGCTGCCAGACCCGGTCGCCGACCTTCTGGGTGTCCCCGGTCTCCTCGGCGTCCTGGGCGGCGTCCTCGATGAAGGCGGACGGCTTCCGAGTGGACTGCTCGACCGCCACGTACTTGCCCTCGGGGTCCTGGAAACCGAGATGCCAGGCGTCGAAGTCGTCACCCCGGAACCGGACCGAGGTCGCCTTCCAGGTACTGGGCAGGCCCTCGGGCGCGGCCACCGAATAGGACGCCGCACGGCGCGCCGTCAGCAACTCGACACGGTAGTCGACACGCTTGGCCGGAGGCGTGGTGCCGTCGTGCGGAACGAAGATGTAGATGACGCCGGCCGCCAGACAGCTGACCCCGAGGGAGAGCGCCATGTTGCGGACCGACCGCTTGCCTTTCATACCTGCCACGCCCACATCGTCGCAGGTGCCCTGGTCTGCTCATCCGTGGGGTTCCCTGCTCATTCTGTCGTACTGACGATAGAGTCGGCCCGAACCCTCATCCGGCCGTCGTCGTATCAGAAAGGTGCGCTCCGATGACCGAGAACCATCATCTGCCGTCCGAACTCGAGGTTCCGTCCGAGGCTCCCGACCGCAACCTCGCCCTTGAACTGGTCCGTGTCACCGAGGCCGCCGCGATGGCGGCGGGCCGCTGGGTCGGCCGCGGCGACAAGAACGGGGCCGACGGAGCCGCCGTACGCGCCATGCGCACCCTTGTCTCCACCGTGTCGATGAACGGTGTCGTCGTGATCGGGGAGGGCGAGAAGGACGAGGCCCCGATGCTCTTCAACGGGGAGCGCGTCGGCGACGGGACGGGCCCCGAGTGCGACATCGCCGTGGACCCGATCGACGGTACGACGCTCACCGCGAAGGGCATGACGAACGCCATCGCCGTGCTCGCGGCGGCCGACCGGGGCACGATGTTCGACCCGTCGGCCGTCTTCTACATGGACAAGCTGGTCACTGGGCCCGACGCCGCCGACTTCGTCGACATCAACGCGCCCGTCTCGGTGAACATCCGCCGGGTCGCCAAGGCCAAGCGGTCCACTCCCGAGGACGTCACGGTCGTCATCCTCGACCGGCCGCGCCACGAGGGCCTGATCGACGAGATCCGGGAGACCGGAGCGCGGATCAAGCTGATCTCCGACGGCGATGTCGCGGGCTCCATCCTGGCGCTGCGCGAGGGCACGGGCGTCGACCTGCTGCTCGGTGTCGGCGGTACGCCCGAGGGCATCATCTCGGCCTGTGCGGTCAAGTGCCTGGGCGGCACGATCCAGGGCAAGCTGTGGCCGAAGGACGACGAGGAGCGGCAGCGGGCCGTCGACGCGGGGCACGACCTCGACCGTGTGCTGACCACGGACGACCTGGTCTCGGGCGAGAACGTCTTCTTCGTGGCCACCGGTATCACCGACGGCGAGCTGCTGCGCGGAGTGCGCTACCGGGCCGAGACCGCCACGACCGACTCGATCGTCATGCGGTCGAAGTCCGGTACGGTCCGCCGGATCGACTCCGTGCACCGGCTGAGCAAGCTGCGGGCGTACAGCTCGATCGACTTCGAGCGCGCGAAGTAGCGTCCGGCGCGGTGCCACCACGGCGAAGGGGCGCCCCTTGTGCGGAGGGAGCGCCCCTTTCGACTGTGCACCGGGCTCGGCCGGGATGCACCCGCCTCAGCCGGGATGCACCGGCCTCGGCCGGATATGCCGACCGCTGCCGGGATGCGCCGGCTACCCGGCGGCAGCTATCGTGCCCGCGGCTCGCGCGGCCTTCTTCAGCTCCAGATCCCGGCGGCGGCGCCGGGCCAGGACCACACGGCGCTCGGCGGCGGTGAGACCGCCCCAGACGCCGTACGGCTCGGGTTGCAGCAGCGCGTGTTCGCGGCACTCCACCATGACGGGACAGCGCCCGCAGACCCGCTTCGCCGCTTCCTCGCGGGAGAGCCGGGCCGCGGTGGGTTCCTTCGACGGTGCGAAGAACAGTCCGGCCTCGTCACGCCGGCACACCGCCTCCGTATGCCACGGGGCGTCCTGATCCCTGTCTCGCACCGGCACCCGCTGGGGTGGAACGGCAGCGACCTGCAGGGACGAATGCGGCGGTTGCAGCACGGTCTACTCCTGACGACGGCTTCGCGAGCGAGAGACGATGCAGCAAGCCCTACCCGTTGTGCGCGGGCCTATGCACTGAGTTCCAATCCGCTGGTTTTTGAGGGCGGGGCCGTGTGACCGCGAACGAATTCATGCGCTTCGGTGACAAACGGATTCACAACCGTCAACGGTCCAGGTGTTTGCGCAAACTGTTGTCGACCTTGCGTGAGACACGGGCGGCCAGGTCGGCGATCAGCCTGCCCCGCCGGGGCCTGGCCTCCACGCTTCCCAGCACGGCCAGCCCGTCCACGTAGACCACGGGTGCGTCGACCTCGTCCGAATCGAGTGTGTCCACCTCGAAGCTGCCGAGGATGCCGCCGCCGCTGCCGCGCAGCGAGACGTTCTCCGGGACGCTGACCTCGACGCTGCCGAAGACCGAGAACGCCTTGATCACCACCTGCCGGTACTCGAAGATCGCCTCGCTGAGGTCTATCTCGACGCTGCCGAATATCGCGTACGCGTGGATGCGCCGGCCCGCCCGCCAGCGCCCCTTGCGCAGCGCGGCACTGAAGACCGCCACCACGTGCTCGTCCGGATCGACCGGAATCGCGCCCGGGTCGGGGCGGTTGGGCACCGGTGCGTACGCCGTCGCCCTGCGGACATGGGCCGCCGGCAAGTCCCGTACGAAAACGTCGAGTTCGCCCACCGTCTTGGCGCTCAGCACCCCCTCCACCCGCTCGGCGTGCTCGTCCGCCGTGAGGCGGCCCTCGGCGAGGGCGTCACGCAGAACGTCGGCGACGCGGTCGCGGTCGGCGTCGGAGGCACGCAACTCCGCCGGAGGCAGCGGTTCCTGGGTCGGGCGCTTCGTAAGGTCCACGACAGCAGCGTACCCAAACGCGATAGATCGCGACTAGGGGGCGTGCGTCAGTGGTGGATACGGAACTGAGCCTTACCTCACAAGCCCGCCGCCCGAGGCAGGTTCTACGCTGGTGGGCGCTGCCAACGGAGGCCAGCCGCTGTCTGCCGGCTGTCTGTCGAGTGAGGAATGGGCGAGATGCCTGAGTTCGCGTACACCGATCTGCTCCCCACGGGAGAGGACACCACCCCCTACCGGCTGGTGACCTCCGAGGGTGTCTCCACCTTCGAGGCCGACGGGCGGACGTTCCTCAGGGTCGAGCCGGAGGCGCTGCGCAAGCTCGCCGAGGAGGCCATCCACGACATCCAGCACTACCTGCGGCCGGCCCACCTCGCCCAGCTGCGCCGGATCATCGACGACCCCGAGGCGTCGTCGAACGACAAGTTCGTGGCCCTGGACCTCCTGAAGAACGCGAACATCGCGGCGGCGGGCGTCCTCCCCATGTGCCAGGACACGGGCACGGCGATCGTCATGGGCAAGCGCGGGCAGAACGTGCTGACGGAGGGGCGGGACGAGGAGGCCCTGTCCCGTGGCATCTACGACGCGTACACGAGGCTGAACCTCCGCTACTCGCAGATGGCCCCGCTGACCATGTGGGAGGAGAAGAACACCGGCTCCAACCTCCCGGCCCAGATCGAGCTGTACGCGACGGACGGCGGTGCGTACAAGTTCCTGTTCATGGCGAAGGGCGGCGGCTCGGCCAACAAGTCGTTCCTCTACCAGGAGACGAAGGCCGTCCTGAACGAGGCCTCCATGATGAGGTTCCTGGAGGAGAAGATCCGTTCGCTCGGCACGGCCGCCTGCCCGCCGTACCACCTGGCGATCGTGGTCGGCGGCACCAGCGCGGAGTACGCGTTGAAGACCGCGAAGTACGCCTCCGCGCACTACCTGGACGAGATCCCGGCCGAGGGCTCACCGCTCGGGCACGGCTTCCGGGACAAGGACCTGGAGCAGAAGGTCTTCGAGCTGACGCAGCGGATCGGCATCGGGGCGCAGTTCGGCGGCAAGTACTTCTGCCACGACGTACGGGTCGTCCGGCTGCCGAGGCACGGCGCGTCGTGCCCTGTCGCCATAGCGGTGTCGTGCTCGGCCGACCGCCAGGCCGTCGCGAAGATCACGGCGGAGGGCGTCTTCCTGGAGCAGCTGGAGACGGACCCGGCGCGGTTCCTGCCGGACACGACGGACGAGCACCTGGAGTCGTCCGACGGCGATGTGGTGCGTATCGACCTGAACCAGCCGATGGACGAGATCCTCGCCGAGCTGACGAAGTACCCGGTGAAGACGCGACTGTCGCTGTCGGGGCCGTTGGTCGTCGCCCGCGACATCGCGCACGCCAAGATCAAGGAGCGGCTGGACGCGGGCGAGGAGATGCCGCAGTACCTGAAGGACCACCCCGTGTACTACGCGGGCCCGGCCAAGACCCCCGAGGGCTACGCGTCGGGTTCCTTCGGCCCGACGACGGCCGGCCGCATGGACTCGTACGTCGAGCAGTTCCAGGCGGCGGGCGGCTCCAAGGTGATGCTGGCGAAGGGCAACCGCTCGCAGCAGGTCACGGACGCGTGCGCCGCGCACGGCGGCTTCTACCTGGGCTCCATCGGCGGCCCGGCGGCCCGCCTCGCGCAGGACTGCATCAAGAAGGTCGAGGTCGTCGAGTACGAGGAGCTCGGCATGGAGGCCGTCTGGAAGATCGAGGTGGAGGACTTCCCGGCGTTCGTCGTCGTCGACGACAAGGGCAACGACTTCTTCAAGGACCCGGCGCCGGCGCCTACGTTCACGTCGATTCCGGTACGGGGGCCGGGGCTGGCGTAACGGCGACCGCCTCAGCCTGCTCTGCTTGACGGGCCGCCCTCACCTGCGCGTTGCGGGGTGGGGGCGGTTTCGTTCCTTGGCGTCCGGCTCACTGGCCCCTCCCGCTGCACGGTCGCGCCCGGTTCATCCAGGACCGCACCCGCTATCGCGTACGCCACCGGCGTGCACGTCTCGTCGCCCGCTGTCACGTCCTTCTGCGCGATGGTGGCTGTGGACTTGCTGACCTTGTGGCCCTCAACGTCCCCGTCCTCCAGCGCGACCTTGGTCAGCTCCGTCTCGGACAGCGCCGGGCCCTTGCTCTCCTCCACCACCGCATCCGACGCGCCCTCGTCCGGCTCCCCGCTGTCGGAGCCCGAGCACCCGGCCGACAGGACCAGCGACAACGCGACGGCACCGGCGGCGCAGGCCTGGCGTATGACAGCTCGACTCACTTCACGACCTTCTCAGCACGCTGGCCTGTGGTTCCGGAACGGCTTCGTGAACCAGGCATCACCTATTCGTCCTCATCCTGGCCCGCCATCGCAAACAACTTCTCGATGGCCTCGGCATAACGGGCCGAGAAACCTTCGCTTCGCTCCAAGTCACTCGGATCGTGGAGCTCGCCCCGGGTGTCCCGCTCCCGGGCCTCCGATTCCATCAGACCGAGAGGCGCCGGCTCCCAGTTCTCGCCCCCGTACTCCTCACGGCCCAGTTCCTCGTGGGCCTCGGCGAGTTCATCCGCACGCTCAAGGGCCCTGGACAACTTGCTCAACTCTGCGGGCGAGATCAGAAAATCCAGAACGTCATCGGCGAAGACCAGATGATCGAAGATCTCCGCCTCGAACGGCGGGCCTTCAGGATCGTTCTCCTGGAGCACCGCCGTCAGCGACTCCCTGAGATCTGCCAACTCCACCTCGGCGGCCCGGCCGTCAAGAATCACGCGCGCCACGTCGCTCACGGCCTTCAGCATGTCCCGCTGCGCTTCGAACCACGGCGTAAATCCATTGATGTGGTGAAATCCGCAGTACCTCACAAGGAGCAGTGCACCGATCCGCAACCGCTCTTCATTACTGCGGGATTCAGCCTGACGCAGGTCCTCGTCGATCGAACTCATCCGAACATTCTCCCGCCCATGTAGTTGAAGAGCCGCCCCAGGTATTTGACGCGTCCAAGATGGGTGGGGCCTCCGACTGACATACCTCGGTTCATGATGTCGTTTTCGCAATGAGCGCAGACGATGGTCGCCCTGGCCATCCACATCCCAGCCCTGCTCCAGACCACGGACCACACCCGCGCCATGCTGCGCGAGGCGGTGCCCGCCTTCCGTCCGCATCAGATCGAACACCGCCTCTCACACCGCATCAAGCGTCAGACGGTCCTGCACTGCGACAACCCCCCGCCCTACACCGCGCTGCTCCACGAGGCCGCCCTGCACATCCAGTACGGCGGCCCGGACACCGCCCGGGCTCAACTCGCCCACCTGCTCCACCTGAGCGAAGAGGAACACATCACCCTCCGGGTGATCTCCTACAGATGCTCGGGCTTCCCCGGAAACGGCCAGACGATCAACTATGTGCACGGCGCGGACGCACACCTCGACACCGTGCAGCTGGACACCCACCACGGCTGCGACTTCCTTGATGCCCAAGCTCAGTTGACCAAGTACCGCACTGTCCTCGACCGCATGGAGGCCGTCGCGCTCAAGCCGGAGGCCTCACGCGACCTCATCGCCGACATCATCCGGAGCCTGTGAAGCAGTGGCCGCTATGCCCCCGTTCACCTGGCAGAAGTCGACGTTCAGCCCGGACGGCTCCGACTGCGTCTACGTGGCCACACCCCACGACGGGACGATCCTGCTCCGCGAAAGCGACGAACCCGAGGCAATCCTGTCCACCGGCCCACGCCAACTCCAAGCGCTCATAACCAGCGTGAGGAGCAAGCCGAACCGAACGGTCAGGCCAGCTTGACGAGCTGGGCGTCGACGACCTCGGTCGGGAAGGCGAAGTTCTTGCCGCTGGCGGCCGAGGCGATGTTGATGGCGGTGAAGTAACCGAGCGTGCTGCCCTTGCGGATCACGACCACCTTCATCGGCACCTTCTCGCTGGTGACGTTCAGCGCGATGGCCTGGTCCGCGCCCTGAGGGGCGGTGGTCTTGGCAATCTTGGTGACCTGCTGCTCGGTGCCGTCGACGGTCAGAGTAAAGCCCTTCGTGCAGGAGTCGGCCGCCTCGCTGAGGGAATCCATCGCGGCCTGGGCCTCGTCGCCCTCGTACGCGGACAGACGCACCAGCACCCTCGTGATGTCCGGCGCCGCGGATGCCTTGGCCCTGGCATCCGGCTCACTGGCCGTCTCCCGCTGCACGGTCGTGCGCGGCTCACCCAGGACCGTACCCGCCACCGCGTACGCCACCGGCACGCAGGCCTCGTCGCCCGCCTTGACATCCTTCTGCGTGACAGTGGCCGTGGGCTTGCTGACCTTGTGGCCCTCCACATCCCCGGCCCTCAGCGTTACCTTGGTCAGCTCCGCCTCGGACAGCGCCGGACCCCTGCTCTCCTCGACCACCGCATCCGACGCACCCTCGTCCGGCTCCCCGCTGCCGGAGTCCGAACACCCGGCCAGCAGGATCAGAGATAGCGCAGCGGCACCAGCGGCACAGGACTGGCGTATATCAGCTCGACTCACTCCACGACCTTCTCTTCGATATCGCCCCGATGGTCGACGTCCCGCATGCCTCCACCGATTGGTCCGGGTTCGAAACATGTGGCGGGACTCAACGACCTATGAGAAATTCTTCAACCGAAAGCCCCATGGCGGCAGCCATGTAAGAAAGTAGAGATTTCGCACCGCCACCATCAGAATGACCACTAAGACAGCTCCGGAAGATTTTGTCCGACACCTCTTCCAGAGCTTCCGGGGAGATGGCAGGATGAAGCCATTTCAGCCATTCCATCACAGTGGCAATTCCGTATCGCACTCGCGCTTCAGAAATTTCTTCCTCCGATGCGCGTCGCAGAATCCTCAGAGCCGCCGCCAGACGGTCCTCGGGGTAATTGTGGCCAGTCAGCACCAGGTCGATCCGTCCGAGCGACGAGATCTCAGCCACCGAAGCCACGAACCCGCTTCTACTCCTGACGTCCGGCAAGGAGTCGGCGGTCGGGCAAACAACGATTGTCACATCCGTAGCCTCATCCCACGCATCGGTGCCGATCGAGAGCGTGACCCGCGCCCCGGCGCTCACAGTCGGCCACAGGAAAAAGGGTGGCTCCAACACCTCCCTCATCGTCAGGTATCCCGTCGCGAGTACCACATCGCCAGTGAAGATCTGCCGGGCCGGCTCCGGCGCGGCTCCACGCCACACCCGAACCCTGACGGGTGCGATCTGCGCACGCGTGGGAAGCATGACGTGGTGCGCGTCACTCGCCGGCAGGGTGGAGTCCAGAAGGTCGAAGTCTGGATCACTGTCCGATCCGACCACCAGAGTCCCGTAATTCAGGAATACCTGGACTTCAGCGACCTTCACGACAACCCGCCCGATCGATAGGGCGCCTCTTCATGCGAAGGGGGCGAGGCTCTCGACGGAGTCCACCACGTCATCATCAGTCAAGACGCTGTCCATTCAAGGTGTCGGCAGCCGTCGGCTGCCAGGAGTCATTCTAGGCCCCGGGGCCCCTTCAACAAACTGCCCCTGACCTCACTTACCTTCGGAGTAATCGCCGTTCGCCACGTCGAACAAAAGTGAGTACCAGAAGCCGGGATCGTCGTGCAATGCAGATGGGTCTATCGCCTCGATGGCCTGCTGCAAAGACGCCGCAACCTCTTCCCAGTCCTCAGGCTCGGGATTTGGCTCTTTGGGCGCCTCGGAGATGCCTCTATCGAGAACATCGAGGCAAGCTGCAAAGTCCCTGGGTGAGTTACTCACGTGGAACGAGGCGAGGCCGTCCGCTGTGACGTAGCGTCATTCGTCCTTCTCGTAGGCTGAGCCGACCGAGTCCGGGCACGCCCACTAAAACGGCGGCTCGTCAACTGATCCCCGCTTGTCGTGCGAATTGTGATCCTTCCCGCGCCCGTCGGAGGGGAGTGGATCGGTAGGGCGTTCCATCAACATGCGCCCTTGCTCCCAAGACGCCAACGCCTCGGAGGCCAAACTTCTGTGCCGTTCGCTGGAGCTTTGCGCTAGAACGTTCTCCATCAAAGGAGTCAACCTCCTGCGATGCATCGCCAATGCCGGGGACTCCAGAAATCGAACGGCCGCAACAAGAGCCGCCTCAACCACTCTCGGATCAGAGTCATCAAAGTAGGAAGCGACGCCCGGAAAAGCTTCCGGGTAAATACTCCTGATGTTCAGGAATTCGGGAAATGGCTCGGTCGGCGAATATTCCCCCCACTCTCGAATGCGCTGCTCCTGCTCAATGCTGACATCGAAGGCCACGTCGGCCAGCCATGAAAGGAGCTTGCCTCGAAGTGGGAATTTTTCCCCATCCCATGAAGGAGTGAGTGCGGCTCGACTTTCGCGGTCACCCAAAAGCGCGGCGACATACCTGAAAGCCGGCGCGGTCGCAGAGTAGACGACTCCGTCGTTGAGGAGAGCGTCATACAGGTGGTGGAGTGAACTCGTTACCGCGGAAAAGTCACCCGACACCAAGTCGCGCAGCTTGGTCGGAGTAACCGGGAAGGCCGACCCGTTGGCATTCTCGAGCTCAGCCCAGTCGGTGAGATCGATGATCGCGCATGGATTCAACTTATCGCCGTTCATGTCCATAAGGCCAGCATAGTGGCCTGTAGGAAAGCAGCCAAGGCGCGGCAACTGGGCCGCGCCCTGGCGAATGCATCAGAAAGGTACCTCACTGAAAACTTGCCCGCGCTGAGATCGAACCGCTAGCGATGAGCTCCCCGGCAACATTCCTGCCACGTTTGGCGTGCAGAAACCGCATGGCCCGCCAGGCTTTGAAACCATCAGTCGGCCGGTCAAACCCCCGGATCCCGACTGTTTGGCCAGAATCCTCATGATAGTGGCCGCCTGAACCTCGACATGCGAGCCAAAGAACTTACCGCCGCCGGGGCTCGCCGCAGCAGGAATCTCGCCCATGTTGGCTCTGATCAACGGATGGAGCCGATCGGAAGCCAGGTCAAACTCTCCGTGCCCCTGAACCCAGAGGTACCCGCCGGTAGCAACGTCCGGCCTGCTGGAATATGCAGCATTCTCCGATGCTCTGGCATGCGCCCGTTCATCCGCAGTGGAGCAGTTGTGAACGAGTGCTGAGGTCCCGCCTGCGACCACATAGTACGTGTGGATGCCGGTGATGGTGAGGTCGTGGGTGCGCTGGCGCTCGGTGTAGTGGGCGACGGCGGTGATCTGGACGTGGGTGCCCGCCGACGTCCGCAGCCACTGACCGGGCAGAAGTTCGCCTGCCTCGACCCACTGCCTCAGGGCCGGTACCCAGAAGGGATGGTGGTCCGTGGCGGTCAGCTTCGATGAATTCGGCCGGCCATCGCCGTCGTCCTTGCCCGTGGCGACGGTGAGAATCGTGAAGGCCTTGTCGTCCTCACTGGTAATAGTCGCCGTGACCGCCTTGACCTTGTTCTTGTTGGTCTCGGTGTCCGTGGTGACGATCTTGTCGCCGTTCTTCACCTTCTCGATCGGCTTCGTCGTGCCGTCGTCCATCAGGACCTTGGTACCGGGCAGGAAGCTGTGCAGCTTGGTGCAGGACGGTCCGGCGGACTCCGCCCTCTGCTGGGCAGGTCTCCGAGCCGACGAGTTCGACGACGACTTCGCCTTCCTCTGGACCGCGTTGCCGATCTTCTTCGCCGCGCTCTTCGTCGCCCGCGTGATCGACTCCTTCGCAGCCTTCTTCTTCAGCTGCGCGGCCTTCTTCGCCTTCCTCTTGAGCTCCTCCATCCGCTTCTTCAGCTCAGCGGCCTTCCGCGCCGCCTCGATGATCTTGCGGGCCCTCTCCTGCGCCTTGCGCCACGCGTTGATCGCACCGATCGTCCGCTCGATGGCGTTCCAGATCTTCTTGCCCTTGGTGAACAGGGCGCCCCACGGAATGGCCTCCATGATCAGGCTGCCGCAGGCCCACATGTCACCGCGGGTGAAACAGCCCACGATGTCGCCCCAGCCCACGAACTCCTTCAGCACCGCCCAGCCGACCGACAGGATGATGTCGCCGATCGACTTGTTCAGCTGCGAGCGCGCCCAGGCCACCTCCGACGAGGACGGACCACCGTAGTCACCGCCACTGCTCGACTCCGAGGACAGACCCGAAGGGTCCGCGTACGTGACCGGGTTGTTCTCGCAGTACACGTAGCCGTTCATCTGGACCGGGTCCGCCAGGTCCAGCACCGGATCCGGGGAGAGGAAACGGCCCGTCGTCGGGTCGTACTCCCGTGCCCCCAGATGCACCAGACCCGACGACTCGTCGTCCGTACCGCCCACATACCCCTGGTGCGAGGTCCAGTTGTTCGCCTCAGAGCGCTCCACGCCGAACGGATCCGACTTGGAGAACCTCACCGCGTTCCCCGACGCCAGCGCCACGTTCACATACGCCGTACCGTTCTGGTCGGCCACCTGCACCGACAACGACGCCGAACCCGACCCCTGCGCATGCCGCATCACCGCCGGCGCACCCGGCTGCGCGTAGTACCGCTCCGTGTACGAAGCCGCACCCGTCGCCGTCGTCGCCACCGTCGTGTCACCCAGGTACAGGGTGCGCTCGCTGTCACTGACCGAGATCAGACGCTCACCGTCAGCGCCGTAGATGTACGACGTCTCGTTGTCCGGCGCCCACTTCTGTGGGTCGGTGCCGTTGCAGGTGTACAGCTGCAGGTCCGTGCCGCTGGTGTAGTTGCCGCTCGGCACGTCCAGGCACTTGCCCGACGAGACGTGCTTCAGCGCGCCCGTCGAGGTCGCCGTCCACTTCTGTCCGTCCGTGCCCGTGCAGGCCCCGATCACCACGGCCGTGCCGTTCGCCGTACCGCCGCCGGACGGCACCACACACTGGCCCAGGATCTTCAGCGCGCCCGTCGACGGGTCCGAGGACGAGGCCGGCTCGATGCGCAGCTTCTGCGCCTTGGTGCCGTTGCAGGAGTAGATCTGCATCGGGGTACCGGCGATCGTGGACGCCGAGGACAGGTCCAGGCACTTGCCCGACGGTGAGTTCAGCCAGGGGCCCTCGCCGCCGTCGCCGAAGCCGGTGACCTTGGCGACCTTGCCGTCCCACGTCCAGTCCAGGGCCTGCTGGTCACCGCCGTACGTACGGGTCTTGGTGTTGCCCGCGTCGTCGTACGTCAGCGTCGCGGCCTCGGTGATCTGCGCGCCCGCGTCGTTTGTGTACGTCGACGACATGCCCGTGAGCGTGTGCGGCTGGGCGCCGTCCGTCTTGCCGTACGCGTACGTGGTCGTGGCGTCCTTGGCCGTGTTCAGGCCCGGGTCGTGCTTGACCAGCTTCTTGCGGTTGCCCAGCGCGTCGTACTCGTACGTGTGCCAGTAACCGCTGTTCGCCGACGTGACGTTGGTCGTGCCGTCGGAGTACTTCGCCTCGCGGGTGGTCTTGCCGGACGCCTTGCAGCCGGCGTTCGGGGACGTCCACGCGTCGGTCAGCTGGCCGAGCGCGTCGTAGGAGAAGCACTGGCGGTCGGTGAGGCTGTTCCAGTAGTCCGTGATCTGCAGGACGTTGCCCGCGGCGTCGTAGTCGTAGTAGCGGCTGTTGACGCGCGTGCCCGGGACCGTCGAGGTGTCGCTGGTGGACTCGCGGTCGACCACGCTGCGCAGCAGTTCGCCGCTGGACTCGTCGTACAGGTTGGTGGTCCACACGCGGTGGCCCTGCTCGCCGCTGGTCGTGCGGAGCACCTCGCCGTAGACGCTGTAGGTGGTCTCGGCGGTGTAGTGCTTCTCGCCGGAGGTCGAGATCGGCAGGCCGTCCGCGTTGTAGCGGGTGATGACCTTCTCGCTGCCGAAGCTGCCCGCCTGGGGGAGGGTGACCGACTTCGGCAGGCCGGTGCGTGTGTAGTCGTACGTGTAGGTGTACGTCGGCTTGAAGCCGTACGCGGTCGCGATGGACTGCGGCAGGGTGACCGTCTTGCCGGTGGGCAGGTACTCGGACGTGTAGCCGGCCACCGACGTCGTGTAGGCGAGGCCGTCGGTGTAGCGGGTGGCGCTGGTGGGCAGGCCGAGGCCGCCCGGAGACAGGTCGTAGACGTTCTCCGTCAGGAGCGGGCCGGTGAGGGAGTCCCGGTGCTGCTCCTTGACCCGCGACAGCTCGTCGTACTTGGTCCAGACCGTCACCTCGTTGGAGTCGGTGACGCTCTCCGGGCGGTCCATGACGTCGTACGTCGTCGTGGTCGTGCCCGTGTCGGGGTCGGTGGCCTCCTTGACGCGGCCGCGGGCGTCGTACTTCCACGTCCAGAGGTTGCCCTGGGAGTCCTTGGCCTCGACCCGGTCGCCGCGGGCGTCGTACTTGTACCTCGTCGTGCGGTACTCGGTGCGGGCCGCGTTGGTGAAGGTGTCCACGCGGACGGTGCGGCCCTGGGCGTCGGTGTAGCTGCGCTGGGAGGCGCCGCCGGCGGGCTCGATGACCGTGGAGTTGTCGTAGTCGTAGACGTAGCGCGTGGCCTTGTCCGGCTTGGGGGTGCCCTTCTCGTAGGGGGTCTCCGACAGGACGCGGCCCAGGCCGTCGTACGCGTACAGCGTCGCGTTGGGGATCTGCGACTCGGAGGCGTAGTCGTACAGGACCGTGTCGGGGGCGCCGGTCGCGAAGTAGGCGTTGTTGGTGCGCTTGACCGTGCCGTTGGCACTGTAGAGCACGTCGGTGATCAGACGGCCCTCGCCGCCGACCGCCGGGGTCTGGGTCTGCCGCTCGCGGCCGAGGCCGTCGTAGAAGGCGACCGACTTGGAGTACGTGCCGTCGTCGCCGAGGGCGGCGGTGACCACCGAGGGCGTCTCGGTCTTGGTCTTGTCGATGTTGTACGTGTACTCGACCGACGGGTCCTCGCTGGTCGACTGCGACGCGCTCCAGCCGGCCGTGGTGCGGCCCAGGGCGTCGTAGGCGAACTGGGTGGTGTTGCCGTTGGCGTCGGTCTCCTTGAGCGCGGTGCCGCGGCCCGGCTCGAGGTAGCTGGTCGACGCCTGCTGCTTGGCGTTCTTGCTGGTCACCGAGTAGACCTGGCCCGTGCTGGGCGTGAAGGTCGTGGTCTCGGTGTTGCCCGCGGCGTCCGTCGTGGAGGTGGCGCGGCCGTAGGTGTCGTAGTCGAGTTCCGCGGCCTTGGTCCAGCCTCCGCCGTCGCCGCTGACGTTCCAGGTGGTGGTGGCGAGGCCCGTGGTGGGTGTGGCGCCGTGGACGCCCTCGTCGTAGGCGACGCGCGAGCCGGAGATCCAGTCGGCGGCGGTGGCCGTGGCGGCCGCGTCGCAGGTGCCGGCCGTGGTCAGCGTCTGCTTGGTCAGGCCGATCAGGTGCTTGTCGGTGTTGTGGACGTACTCGCTGACCGTGCAGGACTCGTCGCCGGTCACGATCGTGTCGCCCTGCACCTCCACCTTGGTCGGGAGGCCGTAGGTGCTCTCGTACGTGTTGACGGTCTTCGTGGTCCGCCAGGTGCGCGTGTCCTCGGCGCTGACCGTGCCCGATGCCTGGGTCACGGAGATGGAGTGGTCCTCCTGCACCCGGTAGGCCTTGAGGTCCGGTATGCCGTCCCCGCGGGCGCGGGTCGCGAGGACCGTGGGCGTGGTCGGGTAGTCGACCGTGCGGGTCAGCAGGTCGCCGCCGTACTTGGTGTAGGTGAGGGTCTCCGCGGCCCGGCCCTGGTAGGCGAACCGGTCGGGGGAGATGGTCTCGTCGGCGTAGTCCGTGACGGAGACCGAGCGGGTGGTGCCGTCCGGCAGCGGGTCGCCGTGCATGCCGCGGAAGTAGCGGGTCTCGGACACGCCGGCGGTGGTGGCCGTGTGGGCGTCGGCCTGCGTGGCGTCGACGTTGGCCGCCACGGTGTCGCCGGTGACGGTGCGGACCAGCCCGTAGCCGCGCCACTGGTCGTAGGTGCGGGTCTTCTTCTTGGAGAACTCGGCCTGGTTCAGCGCCCAGGCTCCGCCGCCGGCGTACTCGTAGCGCGTGGTCTCGTCCGGTACGCCGTCGATGTTCGCCATCTCGGTGACGGACTCGACGCGGTACTTGTTGAACCAGGAGATCTTCTCGTCGCTCTTCTCCGGGTCCGGGTGCCAGTACGCGGGGAAGCACAGCCCGGTGTTGCTCTCCGGGGCGGGGAAGCCGCTGCCGCTCCCGCAGGCGCCCGAGGGCGTTGAGTAGGTGACCTTGGTCTCGCCGCCGTACTCGTTGACGACGCGCTCGATGCGCAGCCGGTCGAAGACGGGACGCTCGTCGTTCGCACCCTGCTTGACGCGGTTGGGCATGGGCACGGTGTTGGCGACGAACTCCACGGGTGCGAGGCCCAGGTTCGCGCCGTCCGTGCCGTAGCCGGTGCGGGTGATGGACTCCAGCCACAGGGCCGTGCCCTCGTCGGTGCGGTCGACGGGGAGCGACTGGTCGAGGGTCCAGGTGTCGACCAGCTTGGGTGCGGTGGTGGTCGCGTCGCGCTGGGCGTACGTGGCCACCTTGGCGAGGCGCTTGCGCGACCAGAAGGTGGGGACGGGGACGAAGCACTCCTCGCCGGTCTTGCCGGAGCAGTACAGGTCGGCGGGGGTGTCGTACCAGATGCGGTTCTTGTAGTAGTCGCCCGACGTGAAGTTGGCCGGGTCGCAGGTGAGGTCGCCCTCCTTGAAGCAGCGCTCGTCGACGGTGAACTCGACCTTGGCGACCGGTTCGGCGCTGAAGAGGGAGCTCGACCGCTGGCCGTACTTGATGGTCTTCAGGTAGCCGCCGCGGTCGTACTGGACGGGGTTCTTGAACTTGAGGTTCTTGGAGTAGTAGTTGGTCTCCTTGCCCCACCACAGCGACATGGCGTTGCCCTGGAGGTCGACGACGTAGTCGAGGTTCCAGCGCCAGGCCTGGTCGCAGAAGGAGTTCCCGAAGTCCGTCTTGGTGGAGCCCTGGTAGCAGGGCTCGCCGCTCTGGTTGCCGGCCACGGGGACCGACAGGACGGAGTCGGTGACGGGGTCGCCGCTCGCCCAGCCGGGGAGCTTGTGCCGGCCGAAGTAGTACTGGGTGCCGTCACGGGTGGTGACCCGCCAGTACTCGCCGTCCGCGTCGCCGTTGCCCCGGGTGGTGTCCTTGATCAGCTCGACCTTGGAGCCGTCGCCGTTGGCGGTGACCCACTTGTCGCCTACGGGGGCGGAGCCGTCGGGCAGGACCAGCTCGGTGGTGGTGCCGCCGAGGGTGAGGGTGGCGTTGTCGGAGCCCCAGCACAGGTCGGGGGTCTTGTGGTCGGCGTTGTTGCCGTTGGTGCGGTCGTCGCGGCAGGCCTTGTAGGTGCGGGTGATGGAGCCCGCGTTGTACTCCCAGCCGTCACCGATCCAGGAGGACTGGTTGTTGGTGGCGGAGGTACGGCCGTCCACCACCTGGGAGTTGTAACCGAAGGACAGGTTCGGCGAGGGGCCGCCGGGCACACCGGGCACGTTCAGGCTGTAGGTGTAGGTGAACGCGCCGGAGGAGCCGCCCGCGGCCCAGGAACCGGCGCTGACCAGCGGGGTGGCCGAGAAGTCGCCCTGGGAGCCGCTGCCGTGGGAGGTGGCGGCGAAGACGGTGGAGCCGGAGGAGGTCGCCGTCCGCAGCACCTCGCTGGTGGTCTTCCCGGGCCGGTAGACGGCGTCGGTGACCGTGCCCTCGCCGTCCGCTGCGGCGGTGGTCGTGCCGGAGGTGGTGGTGTCGGTGAGGGAGGTGACGTCGACCGTGGCCATGATGCGGCGTTCGCCGTCCAGCACCTGGTCCTCGGTGACGTCGGTGCTCAGCGGTTCGACGACCGTCTCGGTGGGGATCTCGACGGGCTCGGAGCAGGCATCGACGTCGGGGGTGTCGAGGAAGCAGGAGGGGAGTTGCGTGAGGTTGAGCCGGTCGGCCCAGCCCGCGCCGTACAGCTCGGCGAAGTCCGTGTAGTCCAGGGAGATCACGGCGTCGCCGGTGGCTCCGGCGGGCGGGGTCACGGTGAACGCGACGCCCTCGAAGGCCTCGTACGACGCGGTGGCGAGGTCCGTCTGGTCGATGAGGCTGACCTGCCAGGTGCCCTCCAGGGCGTCGGCCTGGGCGGCCGTGGCCGTCTCGGGGGCGCCGATCTCGACGGGCAGGGTGGAGACCTGCTCCAGTTGGCCGGGGGCCAGGGTGGTCACGTTCTCCGAACCGGTGCTGCTGGCGGGTGCCGTGACGGCCTCGGGGTCGTACTCCTTGACCGTGGGGACGTCGTCCGTCTGCATCTCCTCGAGCGCGGCGGACGAGTCCGGGGCGACGACCTCCTCCTCGGGGAGGTCGACGAGGTCGACGGCGGTGCGGTCGTCGTCCGGCGGCACGGCCACCGCCGCCACCGGCAGCATGCCGACGACGAGCGCGACCACGAGTGCGCCGAGCAGTCCCAGGCGGAGGCCTCTTCGCCGTCCGCGCTGGGCCGAAGTCCGGGAAAGGCGGCCTCGGCCGCACCACGAAAGCATCCCCCACACGGCTGCTGAGGCCCCCCACATTCCAGTCGGGCACACATGGGGAGAGCACATGGAGAAGGCTCGGGCATGCAACCACGACAGTGAACTGACGGGCCGAATCGTGGGGCCAAGGTAAGGAAGTCGTCAACAGTGGCCAAAAATTGCGTGATTTAGATCACACGCAAAATTGGGCAAGTCGCTGACCGTATGGCAGTGCCACATGAACAGCAATTCAAGTGCCCATTGCGCCATCCAGCGCATACCATGATTAAATCGGGCAACGCCGCACCAACCAGCACCGATTCGATGCCTCTTTGCGCTGCCATACACCGGTTTGCAACCTGGGGAAGGCCCCTGGAAGCCGAACTCGGCACCCCTCCCACACTTTTGTGACGTGCTTCGAGCCGGACGGGTTCCACGGCCGGACAAGCCTCGGCACTGGCACTTGGGTCGCTATTCGGTCATGCTCTGCGCGTCATTTCTGGCCTGCCGCGCAATTCACGCGCTCTCCACGGGAGAGACGGAAATGCCGGTTCGGCTCCGGTTCACCGTGGGGGGATTCAGGCACCGTGGAACGTCGTCGCTTCGGACGGTTTCCCGCCAACCGGCGCGCTGCGGGCGGGGTGGCGGCACTCGTCGCCGCCGCGCTCGGGGTGGGACTGCTCGTGCCCGACTGGTCCGGCTCGCCGGAGGACTCCGCCGCGAAGAAGCCCGACCGTTCGTCGGGCCCGCTGGACGAGCAGGAGGCCCGCAGGAAGGCGGTCGCCACCGGCAAACGGGTCGAGGCCACCGCACTGCGCGACGCGACGTCCACCACGTACGCCAAGCCCGACGGCACCTTCGAACTGCACGTCAGCAGTGCCCCGGTCCGCGCCGAGGTGGACGGCGAGTGGAAGCCCATCAACACCACACTGCGGCGGGTGAAGGGCGGTTGGGCACCCGAGGCGGCGGCCGAGCCCGTGGTGTTCTCCGACGGTTCGGGCAGCACGTCGTCCGGTACGGCGCGGGGGGCCGCCGCCGACGAGGCGGGAGCGGTCCGGCCCGCCGTGTACGCCGTCTCCCGGAACGGCGGCTCGGATACGGTGACGGCCGCGGACGAGAACACCGCGTACACCGAACTCGTCACCATGACGAGCGGCGAGCACCAGATCACCGTGAGCTGGCCCGGTGCGCTGCCCACGCCGGCCATCAACGGCGCGCAGGCCCTGTACCGCGACGTGTTCCCCGACGTGGACCTGCTGCTCACCGCGCGGGACAGCGGCTTCGGCCACGTGCTGATCGTGCACGACGCCCAGGCGGCGGCCAACCCCGATTTGGAGAAGCTCAGTTACGGGCTGTCCTCCCCCGACCTCGTCTTCAAGCTCGACGAGAACACGAAGGTCGTCACGGCCGTGGACGGTGACGGCACGGAGTACGCCGTCAGCCCCACCCCGATGATGTGGGACTCGGCGGGCGCACCGGCCGTGACCGAGGGCGCCGACCCCCAGCCGGCCGAGCCCTCCGACGAGCCCGAGGTGTCCACCTCCGAGTCCGCCGCACCCAACGAGGACGGCGCACGCGAGACGGGCGAGCCCTCCGGCGGTCTCGACACCGACGCCCCGGCCGACCCGGCCGCCCACCGTCAGGCCCACCGCGGCACGGGTACGGGCAAGGGCGCGGGCGCGGTCCCCGCCGCCTACCGCCAGGTCGCCGAACGCCTCACCGACACCGAGGTGTTCGCGCTCACCGGACTGGCGGGCCCCGACCCGGGCACGCACCTGGCGGTGGCGGACGCCGACCTCTCCGCCCCCGGGACCACCGACACCGCCCTGACCATCGCCCCGAAGCAGTCGCTGCTGACGGACGACGACACCGAGTGGCCGGTCTTCGTCGACCCGTCCTTCACCGGCCCGTCCACCAACTGGACCACCGCGTACAAGAAGTACCCCACCTCCAGCTTCTACGACGGCGCCAACTACAACAGCGGCACCACCGAGGCCCGCGTCGGCTACGAGGCGACCACGTGGGGCACCTCACGCTCCTTCTTCCGGCTGAAGCTGACCAACACCGAGGGCACCCGCAAGCTGAAGGGCGCGTACATCTCCTCGGCCAAGCTGCGCACCCTGGAGACGTACTCCTGGTCCTGCTCGGGCCGCGTGGTGGAGCTGTGGCACACCGGCTCCATCTCGTCCTCGACCACCTGGAACAACCAGCCCGACTGGAAGTCCAAGGTCACCTCGCGGGACGTGGCCCACGGCTACAGCTCCTCCTGTCCGGACGAGTACGTGGAGTTCGACACCAAGTCGCTCGTCCAGGACGCGGCGGACAGCGGCTGGTACTCGGTCACGCTGGGGCTGCGCGCCTACGACGAGACCTCGGCGTACCCGTGGAAGAAGTTCAAGGCGGAGGGCGAGAAGGCGCCCAAGCTGGTCATCACGTACAACCACAAGCCGACCGTCTCGTCGACCTCGCTCGACATGTCGCCCGGCCCGGGCTGCGACCGCGTCCTGGAATACCCGACCATCGGCAAACGCGACCTCACCCTGTCCGCGAACGCGAACGACGCCGACGGTGACGAGTCGCTGGACCGTGTGGTGTTCCAGCTGTGGCGCACCAACTACAGCAGCACCACGCTGATCGAGAAGACCGACACCACGCCCTCCGCCACCGGCCAGGCATCGGTCACCTTCCCCGCGAGCACGCTCACGAACGGCTGGACCTACTCCTGGCAGGTCCAGGCCCGGGACAACAGCGGCGCCAGCTCGTCGTGGTACCCGATCAACGAGAAGGACAAGGCCGACACCTGCCGGTTCGTCTTCGACAGCTCGGTACCCGACTCACCCCTGGTCCTCTCCGACGACTTCCCCAAGGAGAGCCCGTCGGGAGACGTCTGGTCGGTGAAGAAGCTGGGTGAGCAGGGTGCGTTCACCTTCGCCACCGACGAGACCGATGTCACCGCGTTCAGGTACGGCTTCAACACCGGTTCCTGCACCAGTTCGCCCCTGACGGCCGGCTCGGGAACGTACGTGGACGAGGACGGGACGTCGAAGTCCGGCAAGAAGTACACCCTGACCACGGGTGTGCCCCTCGCCGGCCCGAACGTGCTGTACGTGTGCGCGCAGGACAGCGCGGGCAACCTCTCGTCCGCGAGCCAGTACGTCTTCTACGTGACACCGCGCGACCAGCCCGACGAGCCCGGTGACGTGACCGGCGACGGCTACGCGGACCTGTTCGTGATCAACGAGTACAAGGATCTGGCCATGTACTCCGGAAGCTCCACCGGCGACCTCCACCGCAGCCTCAACGCCGCCCACGACAAGGGCACGCCGCTGGACTGCGACCTCACCGCGGAGGCGGACGACATCGCGGAGAACTGCTGGACGGATGCGACCGGCACGCAACCCGCGCTGATCGCCCACTACGCCGACAGCTATCCCGGCGACGGCATGACGGACCTCTTCGCCCGTATGCCCGACGACGAGTTGTACCTGTACAAGGGCGACGGCTACGGCAGTATCGACACCAGCAAGCGGCTGACCGTCTACCTGCCCGACGGCTCCCCGGACCCGGCCACGTTCACGCAGATGATCGTCGCCGACTACGACCTGGACAAGCGGCCCGACCTGTTCGCCACCACCGACGGCGGCGGCATGTGGGCGTTCACCGGCTACAGCGGGGCCTCCTTCGGCACGGCCACCAAGATCGCCACCACGGCGTGGGAGCCCCGCGACCTGGTGTCGGTCGGCGACCACGACAAGGACGGCGCCCCCGACCTGCTGTGGCGCTCGGAGACCTCGGACCGGCTCTACCTCCGGTACGGCGTCAAGGACACCACCAACGGCGGCGCCACCATCGCCTCCCTGTCCACCGCCGCGGACTCCCGCACCGGGGCCGACGAGATCTATGCCGAGGGCTGGAGCGAGACGGCCATGCCGGTTCGTCTGATCCACGGCACTCCGGACGCCACCGGGGACGACATCCCCGACATCTGGAGCCTGGCGAGCGACGGCAGCGTCAAGCTCTACAAGGGCGGGGCGAGCACCATCGGCACGGCGACCACGGTCATCAGTTCCAGCAGCGGCTGGGGCACGACGAAACTCGCCTTCGGCTGACCGGTGCCCCCGGGCCGACGTCACCGTCGGCCCGTCCGGGCAGGCGCTGCCGCGGCCGGGGAACAACCCCGTCCGCGGCAGCGCTGAACCCGTCATGAGCGACTACCGCATCGAGCACGACTCCATGGGAGAGATCCGCGTCCCCGCCCACGCGAAGTGGCGGGCCCAGACCCAGCGGGCCGTGGAGAACTTCCCCGTCTCCGGACAGCATCTCGAACGCGCGCACATCGAGGCCCTCGCCCGGATCAAGGGCGCCGCCGCGAAGGTCAACGCCCGGCTCGGGGTGCTCGACAAGGATGTCGCCGAGGCCGTCCAGGAGGCCGCCGCGGAGGTCGCCGAGGGGCGGTGGGACGAGCACTTCCCGGTGGACGTGTTCCAGACCGGCTCCGGCACCTCGTCCAACATGAACACCAACGAGGTCGTCGCCACCCTCGCCAGTGAACGGCTCGGCCGGGACGTACATCCGAACGACCACGTCAACGCCTCGCAGTCCTCCAACGACGTGTTCCCCTCGTCCATCCACATCGCCGCCACGGCCGCCGTGACCCGCGATCTGATCCCGGCCCTGGAGCACCTGGCCGACTCCCTGGCCCGCAAGTCCGAGGAGTTCGCCGATGTGGTGAAGTCCGGGCGGACCCACCTCATGGACGCCACGCCCGTGACGCTGGGCCAGGAGTTCGGCGGGTACGCGGCGCAGATCCGGTACGGCGTCGAGCGGCTCCGGGCCTCGCTGCCCCGTCTCGCCGAACTGCCCCTCGGCGGCACGGCCGTGGGCACCGGCATCAACACCCCGCCCGGCTTCTCCGCCGCCGTCATCGAGGAGGTCGCCCGGGCCACCGGGCTCCCCCTCACCGAGGCCCGCGACCACTTCGAGGCGCAGGGCGCGCGGGACGGGATCGTGGAGACCAGCGGGCAGCTCCGGACCATCGCCGTGTCCCTCACCAAGATCGCCAACGATCTGCGGTGGATGGCCTCCGGGCCGCGCACCGGGCTCGCCGAGATCTCCCTGCCCGACCTCCAGCCCGGCTCCTCCATCATGCCGGGCAAGGTCAACCCCGTGATCCCCGAGGCGGCGCTGATGGTCGCCGCGCAGGTCACCGGGAACGACGCCACGGTCGCCGCCGCGGGGGCCGCGGGCAACTTCGAGCTCAACGTGATGCTGCCCGTGATCGCCAAGAACGTCCTGGAGTCGATCCGGCTGCTCGCGAACGTCTCGCGGCTGCTCGCCGACCGCACCGTCGACGGGATCGTCGCGCACCGCGAACGGGCCCGCGAGTACGCCGAGTCGTCGCCCTCCGTCGTCACGCCGCTGAACAAGTACATCGGGTACGAGGAGGCCGCGAAGGTGGCCAAGAAGTCGCTGGCCGAGCGGAGGACGATCCGGGAGGTCGTGATCGAGAGCGGGTACGTGGAGCGCGGCGACCTCACCCTCGAGCAGCTGGACGAGGCGCTGGATGTCCTGCGGATGACGCGTCCGTAACCGGAGATGACGCCCCTGCGGCCCCGCGTGACGCGCCCGTGACCGATTCCCGCCAAGGCGTGAACCGTGACGCCCGCCGGGGCGTCGTATGCGTACGGCACCTAATATCTGTGCATGACGGATGAGGCAGCGGTGGGACGAGTGGAAAAAGGCGGATCGGCTGCTCATTGGACGCCCGGGAGCCAGATCCTGTGGCGCTACCGGGAGAACGCCGGCGAGGGCTTCCACATCGTGCGCCCCGTCACCGTCGTACGGGACGACGACGAGGTGCTCGCCGTGTGGCTGGCGTCCGGTACCGAGTGCGTCAAGCCCGTGCTCGCCGACGGCACCCCGGTGCACGTCGAACCGCTGGAGTCCCGCTACACCAAGCCGCGGACCGTGCAGCGGGACCGCTGGTTCGGCACGGGCGTGCTGAAGCTGGCCCGGCCCGGCGAGCCGTGGTCCGTGTGGCTGTTCTGGGAGCCGGGCTGGCGGTTCAAGAACTGGTACGTGAACCTGGAGGCGCCGCAGACCCGTTGGGAGGGCGGTGTGGACTCCGAGGACCACTTCCTGGACATCTCGGTGCGCCCGGACCGCAGTTGGCGCTGGCACGACGAGGACGAGTTCGCACAGGCCCAGCGGGACGGGCTGATGGACCGCCAACTCGCCGAGCGGGTGCGCGCGGCGGGCCGCCGCGCGGTGGAGGTGATCAACGCCTGGGGCCCGCCTTTCTCGGAAGGGTGGCAGCACTGGCGCCCGAACCCCGAATGGGGCGTACCCTCCCTTCCGGACGACTGGGACCGCACTCCGGCGCACATCTCGTCGTGAGACCCTTGATGCGCCCCCGGTCCACAACCGTAGGATCGTCCTCCGCAAAGTACTTTCACAGGGGCAACTCCCGCACGATGCGCAGTGCCTGACCATACGTCACCGAGGGGCGGCAGGACGTGATCAAGGGGTACGAGGGCTACATCGGTACGGACCGGACAGGTCCACTCGCACGGGCCGCGCGATCGGTGTCGTCTGCGGCCGGGTCGGCGGGTACCGTCTGTGGCACAGGAACTCCCTCTGGCCACGCGGGAATTCCGTTCCCTGGGCACGTATTCCGGGTATCGGGACTTCTGCGGGACGAAACAACGGGCTTGCTGCGCGACGAACTGCACGCACGGCGCGCAGTCCCGGACGGATGGATTCGACACGCGTGACGGAGCACTCGACCTCCCACCACGAGCGCCCCCAGCCGGGCGCGGGCCCCGCGGACCCCCGCGGGGCGCTCCTGCGTACCCCGGAGGCACTGCCGATGCCGGCCACCGAACCGCTCCAGCTGCCCTCCTCCGCCGCTTTACCGGCACAGGCGCGCATGGGCGACGCACCCGCCGAGCCGGGTACGACGCCCTGCGCCAAGGGCTCCCAGGGTGCCTCCCCCGGCCCTGGCACCACCGCGAACGGCGGCGCCTCCGCCACCAGCGACACCTCCGCGGCCGGCGGGCCGGAGCACTCCCAGCCCGCGGCCACCGAGTCCGACGCGCACCGACCGCGCCCCGCTCCGGAGAGCATCCCGGCCCAGCCGGGCGGCGACCAGGAGCGGTCCGCGAGCGTGTCGGACGGGCAGGAGCGGCGCAGGGGTCAGGGGCTGCCGCCCGGCAGTCCCATGCCCATGCGGCGTGACGGGGACCGGCTGCGGTTCGTGGGCGCGGCGACCCGGCGGATCGCCCGGGGCATCGACCTGGACGAGATCGTGATGGGTCTGTGCCGGGCCACCGTGCCGACGTTCTCGGACGCGATCCTCGTCTATCTGCGCGAGCCGCTGCCGGTGGGCGACGAGCGGCCGGTCGGTCCCCTCGTGCTGCGGCTGCGCCGTACCGACCGGATCCCGGCGGAGCGCGACACCGAGAACGGGTTCATGCCCGCGGTCCAGCAGGAGCCCGCCGACCTGTCGGCGGTCACGGCGGAGCTGTGCCAGGTACGGCCCGGGGGCGCGCTCGCCGAAGTGCTGCGCGGTGTACGGCCCGTGTTCGCGGACGCGCCCGCGGCCCGTGCCGCGCTGCCCGAGCTGATCGGTGAGGACAGCGAGTTCACGGTGCCGTCGGGACAGCGGGCGATCCTGGCCCCGCTGCGCGGCCGGCGCCGGGTGATCGGCGCGGCCCTGTTCCTGCGCCGCCCGGAGCGGATGGCGTTCGAGCAGGACGACCTGCTGGTCGCCGCCCAGCTGGCCACGCACAGCGCGCTCGGCATCGACAAGGCGGTGCTGTACGGCCGTGAGGCCTACATCGCCGACGAGTTGCAGCGCACGATGCTGCCCGAGACGCTGCCGCGCCCCACCGGTGTACGGCTCGCGCACCGCTACCTCCCGGCCGCCGAGACCGCGAGGGTCGGCGGCGACTGGTACGACGCGATCCCGCTGCCCGGCAGCCGGGTCGCCCTGGTCGTGGGCGACGTGATGGGCCACTCCATGACCTCGGCCGCGATCATGGGCCAGCTGCGCACGACCGCGCAGACCCTGGCCGGGCTCGACCTGCCGCCGCAGGAGGTGCTGCACCACCTCGACGAGCAGGCCCAGCGCCTGGGCACCGACCGCATGGCGACCTGCCTGTACGCGGTCTACGACCCGGTCTCGCACCGGATCACCATCGCCAACGCCGGGCATCCGCCGCCGGTCCTGCTGCACCTGGGCGGCCGGGCCGAGGTACTGCGGGTACCGCCGGGGGCGCCGATCGGCGTGGGCGGGGTGGACTTCGAGGCGGTCGAGCTGGACGCGCCCGCCGGAGCCACGCTGCTGCTCTACACCGACGGTCTGGTCGAGTCCCGCCTCAGGGACGTATGGACCGGCATAGAACAGCTGCGCGAGAAGCTCGCCGCCACCGCGCAGCTGACCGGCCCGGACCATCCGCCGCCGCTGGAGGCGCTGTGCGACGAGGTGCTCGACATGCTCGGCCCGGGTGACCGGGACGACGACATCGCGCTGCTCGCCGCCCGCTTCGACGGGATCGCCCCCAGTGACGTCGCGTACTGGTTCCTGGAGCCGGAGGAGATGGCCCCCGGCCGCGCCCGGCGCCTGGCCCGGCACGCACTGTCGCGCTGGGGCCTGGAGGAGCTGAGCGACTCCGTGGAGCTGCTGATCAGCGAGGTCGTGACCAACGCGGTGCGGTACGCCACCCGCCCGGTCACCCTCCGGCTGCTCCGTACGGACGTGCTGCGCTGCGAGGTCACCGACGACGTGCCCCAGCTGCCGCGGCTGCGCACGGCGCGCGCCACGGACGAGGGCGGGCGCGGACTGTTCCTGGTGAACAAGGTGGCCAGGAGGTGGGGAGCGACCCGCCTCTCCGCCGGCAAGGTGGTCTGGTTCGAGCTCGGGGTGCCTGCCACCACCTAGTGACGGCCCTGAGGCGGCCCCTTTCACACGCACGGCCGGTGGCCGGTGCGCGCGAAAGGGGCCGCCCCTGTTCTCCCTCCCGCTGTGCCGGTGACCGCCCGTTTCCCCTGTTCGAGTGGCATTTGCGGTGCTGACACGCAAGGCGCGTTGTCCGGCGGGGTTTCGCCGCATGGAATGACTCGCCGGTGCCCCAAGGCCGGGCACACGCAGTCACCCCCGGGAGGATGCATGCCTTCTGCCACTGTCCGCCGCGCCATGACGGCCGGCGCGCTGACCGCCGTACTGACCCTCTCCCTGTCCGCGCAGGCCTCGGCGGACGCCGGGGACGAGGACATCGTGCGGATGAAGTTCACCGGTTACACCACGGTCGACACCGCCCCCAAGCACATGGAGCCGGGCGCCGGCTGGGTCACCTACCAGGACCTGTACTCCGAGAACAAGAAGTCCAAGGGCAAGAAGTTCCTCGGCGACGCCAGTGCGCGGTGCGTCGCCGTCCACGCCGACGAGCACCGGCTGACCACCCAGTGCACGCGCGTGCTGCGCCTGAAGGGCGGGGAGATCACCCTGCACGACATGGTCACCCGCGTGGACGACAAGCCCATCACGGCGAAGACGGCCATCGCGGGTGGCACGGGCCTCTACAACGACGCCGAGGGAGAGGGCTACATCACCCAGGAGGGTGACCGCGTCCACTACGACCTGTACATCGATGACTGATCGGTGCCTCTCGCCCGACCGCAATGACTCGCCCATGCTCCGGAAGGCCTGGGGCACTTTCTTCGGCCTGGAGGTTCCGTGATCAAATCGGCTGTCCGTGGTGCAGTCGTCACCGCTCTCACCGCCACGTTCGCCCTTCTCCCGTCGTTGGCACACGCCGAGGAGAAGGACAAGGACAACGACATCGAGCGGGTGGAGCTGACCGGCATCAACGCGTTCGACACCATGCCCGGGCGCATCCGGACCGGTGACAGCTGGGTGGCCCACCTGGAGCTGTACGCCAAGAAGACGGGGAAGCCGGGCAAGAAGAAGCACCTGACGCACGTCGGTGACGGTGAGTCGGAGTGCAGTGCGGTCCGCGCCCACGGCGACTGGGTGACCATGCAGTGCACGCGGACCCTGCGCCTGAAGAAGGGGACGCTGACGCTCAGCGACATGATCACCTACAACCGTTGGCAGAGCGTGACCGCGAAGACCGCCGTCACCGGCGGCACCGGCCACTACCGCTCCGCCTACGGGGACGGGTACATCACCCTGGCCGGTCGTTACGTCCACCTGGAGCTCAACGTCGACGAATGACGCCGAGCACCCACCGGTGCGGGAGACGCGAAGGGCGTCTCCCGCACCGGTGTCTTTTCCGCCGCCTTCACTCACTCACCCCGGAGGTCTTCTCGATGAGGCGGGTGAAAACGATGAGAGCCCCCAGAGCGGGCAGAAGGCTGGCCAGCGTCCATATGACGCAGAATCCCGCCGCCGCCCCGGCCATCATCCGTATGGCACTCGGAGCGTCCTCGGGAACTCCGGCCACCACCAGAAGGAAGATGGTGGACAGGACTCCCATGGCGATCACGGTGAAGAACGGCCACAGGTAGTTCGTGATGGGCAGGATGCGAGCCTTTCTGGCTTTTCTCAGAAAGGTGTTGTCGCAGGCGCGGGTGATCATCGCCAGGATCGCGAACACCGACCCGATGATGACGCCCACCATGGAGACGGCGACCCCCAGGGTCTCCTCTATCGGCAGGTCGCCGTCATGACCGAGCCAGGCGCCCCCCGCCGCGCCGCAGGCCGCTCCCAGCGGCTCTCCCCACCACCAGCTCCTCAGACTCACATGGACGAGCCCTACGAACTCCTTGAAGTACTTGTCGCCCAGGGTGCGCCCGCTGGGCTCCTCCGGATGCGGGTCCGCATCGAACTGTCTTTCGGTGGTCATCACAGCCCCCGCCGGTCGACGGCCACTCCCACTGAGCCGCGTGTTCGCGGCTCAGCTCCTCGTCGCCTCACCCTCCTCACGGTTTGCGGAAGCGGCCGTCACCATCACGTCCACGCTTTTCCGCGGCTATCTCCGATCCGTACGTGCTCATCTCGCGTATCGCGTCATACAGCGAAGCGGCGCGTTCAGCGGGAGACCCCTCCTCCGATTCCGCTCCGGAAGCCCCGGTGGCCTGGTCGAGACGGCTCAGGGTGATCTTCGGGTCGCGTGCGAGGCCCACATTGAAGTCCTGAGTGCCGACCGTGCACTCGGCGAGCTCTCGAAGAGAACTGTCCATTGCTCGTGCCACCTTTCATGTGCGTGCCGGCGCCGCCGGGGAACGGGGCTAAAACTGCGCTCCACGATAGGCCGGTGCCGTGGCCGGGGCCCGTCAGGACGACATTTGGGTGAACGCAGGGTGAACAGCGCGGCGACATGACCGGCTCCCGGTGGCAAGGAAGGGCGCCCGGTGCTCACGCAC
>NZ_VJZE01000119.1 GCF_009377205.1 Streptomyces phyllanthi | reverse complement strand
GAACACCCCGACCCCGCCCCTGTCGAGGACTGCTACGCCGGGCTCGTGTGGACGGCGAAACACGCGGCCGAGCTGGGCATCAACCCCGAGCGGCTCCTCATCGCCGGGGGCAGCGCCGGAGGCGGTCTCGCGGCCGGCACCGCGCTCCTCGCCCGTGACCGGGCCTTCCCCAGGCTGAGCCACCAGGTACTGGTGTGCCCCATGCTCGACGACCGCTTCGAGACGCACAGCAGCCGCATGCTGGACGGCGAGGGCATCTGGGACCGCAACAGCAACCTGTACGGCTGGACCGCCCTGCTGGGAGATCGCCGCGGCGGCCCCGACGTGTCGCCCTACGCCGCTCCGGCCCGGGCCGAGGACCTCAGCGGACTGCCCCGCACCTACCTTGACACCGGCTCGGCCGAGGTCTTTCGCGACGAGGTCCTGATCTACGCCCGCCGTCTGTCCGAGGCGGGGGTGAGCGTCGACCTCCACATGTGGGGCGGCGGCTTCCACGCGTTCGACGGAATGGCGGCCCACGCCGCCCTGTCGCGGGCCTCCGCCGCCACCCGCGAGGAATTCATCCGGCGGGCGCTCGAAGAATGATGCGGACGGACTGGCTCCCAGCCATGCCACGCAGCGATAGTGGCCCGGGAGGTCCGTATGCATGAACTCATCGGCAGGCTGGAAGTCACCGACGACGCGGCGGCCGACGCGCTGCGCGTCATCGACCACTTCGACGGCCTGACCGAGGAACGGGCCTCGGTCGCCGCCGTGGTCCGGGCGACGGCAGCGCTGGCGGGGTGCCCCGCGGGCCTGCACGACGCCGGTCGGGGGATCACCCGCCGCTACGACTCCCGGGGACACTCACTGCCCGAGGCCGAGAGCCGTTCCTGGGCCCGGGCCGCGGTGCCGGGGAGTCCCGGTTCGTGGGTCTGGCTGGAACGGACCGGTGAGGCGAGGCCGCTGGACGCCCTCATCCTCGAACGCTCAGCCCGCGCCGTCCGGACGCTCACGGGCGACTTCGCCCACCACAACACCGCCGCGGCGGTGCGGATCGCCTGCGACCCCGATGTCTCCGATGCCGACCGGCTCGACGCCCTCGGCGTACTGCGACTCACCGGCCCCGTGACCGTCGTCGTCACCACCTTCCCCGACCCGGCCGGGCCGCGCGCCACCCGGATCGGCGCCCACGCCGTAGCCCTGGTCCCCGGAGCACCGGACCTGCACCAGGATCTGCGGGCCGGGACAGCCGTCGCCCAGGTGCCGGCGCACCTCCCGGCCGCCCTGGAGCGGGCCCGGGTCGCGTTGCGGCTGACCGACCGCGTGGACGGCCCCGGCCGGTCCCTGGTGGCGTACGACGACCTCGGCGCCCTCGCCGTCCTCGCCGAACGGATCACACCGCAGGAGGCGGCCGCAACCGACGACGTGCACGGCTTGGACAAGGTGCTCCTCACCCGCCCCTGGGTGATCGACACCCTCCAGGCCGTGCTCGACCAGGCCAGCCTGCGGCAGGCCGCGACCGGCCTGCACATCCACCACTCGACCCTCCAGGAGCGCCTGTCCTGGCTGTCGTCCCAGCTCGGCTACGCGGTCACCAAGCCCGGCGGACGCCAACGTGCCACCGTGGCCGTCCTCCTCTGGCGGATCGCCCACAGCGAGGACGAACGCGGCGGCGACGGCTGACAGCATCGACGAGCGAGCCGCCTCCCAGCCACCTCGGAGCGGAGGAGCCCGGCCGTCTACGCGCTTCGTTGGTCCTCTGACGGGCCTGGTCGGGGAAGCCTCCCGGTTGCCTGACCGCGCGGGCCGGATTCGTCGGCGGCGCGGACAGCCGCACGATCGTGGATCTGCTCACGGCGTACAGGAACGCATACCGGCAATCCGTACTCGACTGGTTCGAAAAGAGCCGTGGCGGAGGGGGCCTGTCCTCCTCCGCCACAGCTTGCAGCTTCCTGGCGCGCTTCCGAGGGCCTCGCCGTCCACGCCGCCACGGGCGTCCCCCCCCGCTGACGGCAGGAGACGCACGGGCTCAGCTCATGGACGCCGGACGTCCGGGGCGGCGCGTTCGGTGGGAGCGGACTCCGGTGTGGAGGCGAGGGAGGCCAGCAGGGTGAGGCGCTCGGCGGTGGGGGTGCCGGGGGCGGCGTGGTAAACGACGAGGGTCTGCCGGTCGGTGTCGGTGATCAGCAGTTTCTCTTGACACAGTTCGAGGGGGCCGACCTGCGGGTGTTCGAAGGTGAAGATCCCGCTGCGTTTGGGCCGGACTTCGTGCCGGGACCACAGCTTGCGGAAGTGCTCGCTGCGTACGGACAGCTCGCCGACGAGTTCGTTGAGGGTGGGGTCGTCGACGTCGGGGCCGACGAGGGCGCGCAGGGCGGCGACCATGCCCTCGGCGTTGACGTCCCAGCCCCCGTACGTGGCGGCGGAGGCGGGCGCGAGAAAGGTGGAGCGGACCAGGTTGGTGCCGGGGGTGAGGATCGGAGTGAGGGCCTGGGCGAGCGGGTTGGCGGCGAGCACGTCCATCATGCGGCCGAGGACGTAGGCGGGAGTGTGCGGCCAGCTGTCGACGAGCTGCCGGATGCCGTCGGGGGCGCGTTCCGGGCGGCGGGGCGCCGGGCGCCGTCGGGAACGCGCCGGGCGGGCGAGGCGGTGCAGGTGGGCGTTGGCGTCCGCGTCGAGGTGCAGGGCGCGGGCGAGGGCGTCGAGGACCTGCGCGGAGGGGTTGCGGTCACGGCCCTGTTCCAGGCGCAGGTAGTAGTCGGCGCTGATACCGGCGAGCAGGGCCAGTTCCTCCCGGCGCAGGCCGGGCACCCGGCGCCGTCCGGACGAGGCAAGGCCGACGTCCTCGGGGCCGATCTGCTCACGACGGGCCCGTAGGTACTCGCCGAGGGCGTTGTCGTTCACCATGCCTTCCACGGTACGGCCGTCGGCCGCGCCGAACCTGGTCCTGTCACCCCCAGGATCGGCGGGGCTCTGGGTAAACCGTGGGCGGTGGCGGACCGTGGCAGTCATGACACGGATCACGACGCCTCACGGGTGCGGGATCGGCGTCGAGACCACCTCGGCGCCGGCCGGCACCGGCGCCGAGGTCGCCTTCGCCGTACGTGTCAGCGGCCGGTGCTTCGCCGACAGTGCCGAGGTGCTGCCGTCACCCCGCGGCCCGCCGATGGCAACGGCCACCAGCGAGTTCATGCCCGCTGGCGCCCCCTACGCACCCGACCCCGCGGGCGCCGGCCGGCGGTGGGAGGACTCCCCACGGCTCACCGGTGTCCCGGCAGTCGGCCAGAAGTCAACGACCCCCTTCGAGGAGCCAGTTCGCATGTCCACAGTTCTTACCACCCCTGCCCCCGCCCACGTCAGCCGTGAGGAACTCGACCGGCTCGTCGACCTGCAGCGGGCGGCCTTCCGCCGGGAGGGCCCGCCCAGCGCGGAGGTCCGGCGCGACCGGATCGACCGGCTGGTGCTCGCCGTACTCGACGCCGCCGAAGAGCTCACCGCCGCGCTGACCGAGGACTTCGGCCGGCGGCCGGTGGCCCTGACCAAGGCCGGCGAGGTACTCGGCCTGCTCGGGGAGTCCCAGGTCCTGCGAGAAGGACTGGAGGAATGGATGAAGCCGGTCCCCGTCGCCGGTCCCGTCCCTGCCTTCGTCCAGCAGCAGCCGCTCGGCGTCGTCGGGATCATCACCGCCTGGAACCTTCCGGTGGGCCTGGCGGTCCGCCCGGCGCTGGACGCACTGGCCGCCGGCAACCGCGTGATCATCAAGTTCACCGACGTCCACGTCCGCACCGGCACGGTCTTCGCCCGGGCCGTGTCCAAGTACCTCGGCGAGGACGAGGTCACCGTCGTGTGCGGGGACCTGAAGACCGCCCAGGAGTTCTCCGACCTGCCCCTGGACCACATCCTGTTCACCGGCTCCTCCCAGGTGGGCAGGCTCGTGGGCCAGGCCGCCGCGGCGAACCTCGTCCCCGTCACCCTGGAGCTGGGAGGCAAGAACCCCGCCGTCGTCGCCCGCGACGCCGACCTGGACCTGGCCGCCGAACGCATCGCCGGCACCCGGATGAGCAACGGCGGCCAGGTCTGCCTCTGCCCGGACTACGTCTTCGTACCCCGGCAGCACCTGGAGGACTTCGTCGACCGCCTCCGTGCCGCGCTGGTCCGTCTCTTCCCCACCTACACGGACCACGCGGCCGCCGTCTCCCTTGTCAACGACCGCAACTTCGACCGGGTCCTGGGCCTCATCCGCGACGCCGAGGCGCACGGCGCCCGGAAGATCACCGTCGTCGACGAGGAGCCGTCCCGCGAACTGTGCCTGATCCCGCCGACGCTGCTCCTCGACGTCCCCGAGGATGCGGACATATCCCGGGAGGAGATCTTCGGACCGGCACTGGTGATCCACCCCTACGACGATCTTGCCGAGCCCATCGCCTACATCGCCGACCGCCCGGCCCCGCTGGCCGCGTACTGGTACGGCGAGGACGGTGACGACTTCCGCAACTTCCTGGACCGCACGACCTCCGGTGGCGTCACCCGCAACGACGGCCTCCTGCACGCCGCCCTCAGCAACGCCCCCTTCGGCGGGGTGGGTGGCTCCGGCTCCGGGGCGTACGGCGGCAGGACCGGCTTCGACACCTTCACCCACCGGCGCACCGTGGCCGCCCAGCCCGGACCGCACGGCGTCACCGCGACACTGGTCGGCGTCCCCGCGCTCGCCCCGGAGGTGGAGGCGGGCCTCGACCAGGCCATCGCCGGAGCCGCGGAAGAGATCCGGACACGCCTCGGCCTCTGACACGCAGCCGGACGACGGCCCCGCACACGCTCCTCCGAGAGCCTGTGCGGGGCCGTTACCACTTGCCCTGCCCTTCCGGTCGCCGAGGTGGGGGCCCGACGGCGTCGGCGCTAGTCCGTCACCACCATCACGTCGTTGGCGTGGATGGTGTCGAAGTACTCCCGGATGTGGAGGATCTTGCTGTCCCGTAGCTCGAAGGCGTATATGAGCCGGTTGTCGTAGACCTTGCCGGCTGCGGAGACGCCGTGGCTCTCGGCCTCCACCACGACTCGGTCGTCCTGCGCGGTGGAAGAGGTGATGGTGAGTTCCACCCCGTTCGGCATGACCTGTCCGACCGTGCCCAGCAGCCGCACGACTCCGTCCTTGTCGTAGTCGCCGGCGAGGGGGAAGCGGTCCGGTTTGCCCATCACACGCCACACCACCTGCTCGTCGAGCAAGGCGAACGCCGCCTCGGCGTTCCCGGCGTTGAAATTCTCGAAGAAACGCAGAACTGTTTCGGTGTTGTCAGTCGTAGTCATGACATGTGCTCCTTGGCCGATGTCTGTATGTCGGAATGCCACGCCTTCACCACGCCGTTGTCAGGCGCTGACGAAGTGGTCGGCCGTCTCGCGGCGGGTGTGGAGGGTCCAGTAGTCCTGGGCGATCTCGTCCGGCGCGCGGTAGGGGATGCCCGCTTGGGGGGCCTGCTCGGCGATGGCGACGTTGATGGACACGTTGGCCGCGTAGATCCCTTCGGCGCCGAGGGTGTTGTGCAGGTTGACCGCCCAGTTGCGCAGGGCGGCATGGGCGATGTTGAGGGCGGCCAGGGCCGGATGGGGATCGATCGCGCCGCCGCCGGTGGTGAACAGCAGGGTGCCGGAGCCCGATTTCCTCATGTCCGGCAGCACCGCCTGGACGGCGGTCACCGCCCCGTACAGCAGGCCGTCGATCTGGGGCCGGAGGGTGTCCAGGGTCACCTCCGCGGGAGTGGCCATGATCGAGCTCGGCTGCGGGGAGTACTCCAGGACGTCGATCCGCCCGAAGCGTCCCGTCGCGGCGGCCAGCGCTCCGGTGAGCTGCTCGGGGGCGGAGACGTCGGCCTGGAAGCCTTCCGCCGTGATGCCGTCCTTCGTCAGCTCCGCGACCAGACCGTCGAGGTTCTCTCTGGTGCGGGAGACCAGGGCGACGTCGAAACCGTGGCCGCCGAAGACCCTGGCGATGGACAGACCGAGGCCGGGGCCGGCTCCGACGACGGCGATGGTGGGCATGTGTGCTCCTCAGATGGTCGTGCGGAAGGGGTTGGTGGGCCCGAGAGGGCGGGCGGAGGGGCTACGGCATCAGGGCCATCTCCTCCCACAGCGAGCCGGGCACGTGGTAGCCGGCGCGGCCGCGGATGCGGTCGATGTGCCTGTTGCACGTCGTCGGCGGTGGGGATCGGCTCGGTCGGCGGGACGTACCAGCCGTTGGCCACGCCTGTGAAGACGCGGGCGTAGCGGCCGCGGGCGACGGAGAACGCCTCCTGGGTGTGGGGGTTGGCCTCGCTCGCCAGATAGGTGACCATCGCGGTGACCACCTCCGGTGCGTGGTGCGCCGGCGTGGTGGGGGCGTCGGACATGGAGTCGGCGCTCATGCCCTCGGCCATGCGGCTCGCGGCCGTCGGCAGGATGGTGTTGGCCTTGATGCCGTGCGGGGTGCCTTCCAGCGCCGCCTGGACGATCGCCGCGCCGCCCTCGGGGGGTGGCGACAGAGTCGTAGCAGGCCACGGCGGTGCCGTTGGCTCCTCGATCTCCTTGACCACTTGGTCGGCCATGCTGGGGCCGGCGCCCCTTCCGGGTGATGTCGCTCTCGAGGTCGTTGACGACGACCTTGGTGCCGCGCGGGGCCAGGTCCAGGGCGTGGCTGCGGCCCAGTCGGCCGCCTGCTCCGGTGACGATGGCGACCCGGCCGTCGAACGAGATTCCGGACATGGTGATCATTCACTCCTTGCGTCGGATGTGTGCCCCTCGGCGCCGGAGGCGACCAGCGAGGTGACAGAGGCGGGCTACGCCGCCGCGGTGCTCGCCCCCGAGGCCGAGAAGCGGTTCCGGAACACGTTCGGCGACCTGCTCGCCCGGGCCCAGGCAGTCGGTGCGGTACGCGGGGGCCTCGCGGTCGACGACGTGAGAGCTCTGCTGGTGGGCTGTATGGCCATGCAGCGCTACCGAGGAGAAGCGGGCGGACTCGGGCCGCGCGGGGAGATCGTCCAGGACGGCCTGCGGGCGGCCGGAGCTGACGGACGACGGCTCCTGCTCGGCGGCCGAAGCTCTCGAACGCGGCGGCTGATCGCCTCTCAGGCGTTGCAGCATGGACCATAGCCCCAGTGCTGCGTGCCGCAGCCGCGACATCGCTCGCCACCCAAAGCGTTCGAGAGCCGTCCGGATCTTGCCCGCTGCCGGGAGCGGCGGAGTCGTGACCGTCGCACACCGACGCATCGGTCGCCGGACGTGGCACGGCGGCGAAGGCGATGACACCACGGTCACACATGTTCCGGCGTTCGTGGGATGGCGTCGGGGACGGTGTCCGCACCGGGCGTCGGCTTCCGGCGGCGGGCGATCGGGACCCGGACGGCGCGGCAGATGAGGGGCCAGGCGCCCTGCGGGGCGAAGCGGACGATGGCGATCAGCAGGGCGCCCTCGATGACCAGGGACAGGGTCTGCTGGTCCTGGAGCGCGCGGGTCAGTCCGTAGTAGACGACGCCGACGCCGACGACAGGGCCGAGCACGGTGCCCGCGCCGCCGACCACGGCCATGAGGACGGCGTTCAGGCTCCAGTTGACGCTGGCCACCCCGTCGGGGGAGATGACGACGAACTGGAAGGCGATGACCGCTCCGGCCAGGCCGGTGAGCGCGCTGGTGGGCACCAGTGCGGCGAGACGGTGGCGGTATACCGATACGCCGAGTCCCGCGGCGGCCGGTTCGTTGTCGCGGACTGCGGCGAGCCGCAGGCCGAAGGCGCTGTGCCGGACGTAGAGGGTGAGGGCCATGGCCAGGGCGGCGACCAGGACCGCGATCTGATACAGGTTGCCGCCGCTGGGAATCCGCTCCGTGGGGAGCGTCAATCCGCTGGCGCCGCCGGCCCAGTTCCAGTTGCTGAGCAGGGCCTGGAGGGCGACGGCGACGGCCAGTGTGCCCACGGCGAAGTAGTCGCCGCGCAGCCGCAGCAGCGGTACAGCGAGCAGCAGGGCGAGGAGGCCCGCGCCGATGCCCGCGCCGACCAGGGCCGCCGGCCAGGGCAGTCCGGTGTGGATCAGGATCAGCGCGGTCGTGTAGCCGCCGGTCGCCATGAACGCGGCGGCGCCGAGGGAGATCTGACCGCTGAACCCGGCGAGGACGTTCCAGGCCTGGGCGATCGTCAGATACGTCAGCAGGGTGACGCTCAGGTCCAGTTGTCCGAGGGAGAGCGCCGGGGCGAGGGTGAAGGCGGCGATCGTGACGGTAGCGAGGGCGACCGCGGGCCACAGAGCCTTCGGCGTCCCTCGTGGGACGGTCGGGGTTTTCATCCGGCGGCCTTTCGGAACAGGCCCTGGGGGCGTACGGCGAGGACGAGGAAGAAGGCGAGGTAGACGACGACGTCGCGCATGCCGCCGCCGAACAGCTGGACGCTGACCGACTGGAGGACGCCGAGAGCGACACCGGCGAGGAGGACCCCGGCGACGCTGCCGATGCCGGCCAGGGCCATCACGGCCATGCCGGTCAGCAGCAGCGGCATCCCGCTGGTGGGCGTGAAACTCTGGGCGACACCGGTCAGGACGCCGCCGGCCGCGGCGAGGACGGCGGCGCCGGTGAAGGTCATGGCGTACACCGTCGGCACGTTGATGCCGAGCACGGCGGCGGTGGCCGGGTCCGCCGAGGCCGCCCTGACCGCGCTGCCGGCGCGCGTGCGGGTCAGGACGAGATGAGTGGCGGCGCACAGGAGGACGGTCAGCCCGAAGGCGATCAGATAGATCGTCTGGATCCGCAGGCCGAGGACGGAGACGCCGGAGGTCGCGTAGGGGGCGGGCAGGCTCTTGGGATGGGTGCCGAACCCGCCCTGGAACAGTGCCTGGGCGAGCAGGGACAGTCCGAAGGTGGCCACCAGAGGTGCGCTCTTGTCCCCTCGCAGGAGGGGGGTGAGCAGATACCGCTGCAGCGGATAGGCGATCAGGGCGACGCCCGCCATGGCGAGCGGCAGGGCCAGGAGCGGATCCCAGCCGGAGTCCACCACCAGCAGGGACGCCAGGTAGGCGCCGCCGATGACGAGTTCGCCGTGGGCCAGGTTCATCAGGCCCAGCACGCCGAACACCAGGGAGATGCCCAGGCCGATCAGGGCGTACAGGCCGCCGGCGAGGATGCCGGCGGCCAGGACGTCGATGCTCACGATGCGCTCCGTTCGCTCACGCTCGTGGTGGGTCGCAGCGCGCTCATGCCGGGCCTCATTCCAGCCCGGACAGGGAGGCGAGCGGGGAGCCGCCCTTGGCCGGCCAGACCTGCTTGATGGCGCCGTCCTCCCACTGGCCGATGAAGGTGGGGGTCACGCTCTTGTTGTCGACGAACTTCACGGAGCCCTGTGCGGAGACGGTGGTGCTCTTGGACAGCGCCTTGTTGATGGCTTCGGTGTCCGTGCTTCCCGCGGCCTTGATGGCGTCCAGGAGGATGGTCGCCTCGTGCAGCCCGAGGGCGACCGAGCCCAGGTCGGTGAGGTTGGTGTACTTCTTGCCGTACTTCTCGACGATGAGGTCGGTGTCCGGCAGCCCGGCCGTGTCGGACCAGTTCAGCTGGACGAGGGTGCCGTCTCCGAGCGTGCCGAGGTCGCCCCAGCCGGGCGTCTGGGCGCACTGCAGACCGATGGCCACCTTGGGCTTGTAGGCGAGTGCCTTCATCTGCTTCCACATCGCGAAACAGTCCGGCGGGGTCATCGAGGCGATCAGCACCTGTGCGCCGGAGGACTTCCCGGCCTTGATGACGTCGGAGAAGTCCGTGGTGCCGGTGGGGACGGACTTGGTGGCGGTGACGGTGAAGCCGGCCTTCTCGCCGGTGCCCGCCCAGAGCTTTCCGGTGGAGGTGCCCTGGGCGTCGTTGTTGGTGACGACCAGGGTCTTCCTGTTGGTCTTCGCCCCGGCGGCGACCTCGTAGAAGCCCTTGGCCCCGTCGGCGAGCGACTGGAAGGAGTCCCAGGTGTAGCCCTTGCCCTCGGGCAGCAGCTCGATGGGCAGGGCGCCCATTACCAGCGGCACCTTCAGCGCGTCGGCCTGGCCCTGCATGTCGATGTTCTGCTGGCAGCACGACCCCAGCAGCCCCACGGCCTTGTCGGTGAGCACCAGGGAACGTACCTGCTGGACCATCGTGTTCGTGTCGCTGCGGTTGTCGAGCACCTTCAACTCGACCTTCCGCTTCTTCCCGCCCACCTCCAGACCGCCTTCGGCGTTCGCCTGCTGGACCGCCAGGAGGTAACCGTCGCGAATCTGGTTGAGGACGGTGTTGCCGGACAGCGAGATGCTCGTCCCGATGACGATGGGACCGTCATCACTGCTGGAACCGCTGCTGCTGGAGGCGTTGCCCGCGCAGCCGGCGGTGGCGGCCAGCAGTGCGGCCCCGACGAGTGCGTAGGTGCGGCGGTGGGTGGTTCTGATCACGAGGGGTCTCCTTCGGAGGCGCTGAGCGGTCGGGGAGCGGAGGAGGAGAGCAGGGATGAGGAGAGCAGGGACGAGGAGCCGGCTTCCGCGATGTTGTCCTCGGTGGTGCCGAAGTAGGCGGCGTCCAGGGCCTCGTCACTGAGCAGGCCCGCCGGATCGCCGGTGTACGAGACGCGGCCGCGGGACAGCACGACGGCGTGGTCGGCGATGCCCAGCGCCCGCTTGACGTTCTGCTCGACCAGAACGATCGCGACGCCCTGGGAGTTGATCTCGGCCAGCGCCCCGTACAGGGCGTCGATGGCCACGGGGGCGAGGCCGAGCGAGATCTCGTCGCAGATCAGCACCTGGGGGTCGGCCATGAGGGCGCGTCCCACGGCCAGCATCTGCTGCTGACCGCCGGACATGGTCCCGGCCTGCTGGGTGGCACGTTCGGCGAGCACCGGGAAGATCGTGTGGACGCGTTCCATCCGGCCGAGCACCTCGTCCTTGGCCAGGGCGAGCGGAGCGCCGAGCATCAGGTTCTCGGCGACGGTGAGGCCGGTGAAGATGCGGCGGCCTTCCTGGCAGTGGGCGATGCCCAGGCGGGCGCGTCGGTGGATGGCCATGCCGGTGATGTCCTGGCCGAGGGCGTGCACGGAACCCGATCTCGCCTCGACCGCGCCCATGATCGTGGCGCAGAGCGTCGACTTGCCGGCCCCGTTGGCCCCCAGCACGGTCACGATCTGACCGGACTCGACACGCATCGAGAAATCCCGCAGGGCGACCATGTCGCCGTAACCGGCGCTGACCGAGTCGAGAGCGAGCAGAGCAGTCGTGTCCGATGCCGGCGCGGTGGCCGCAGTGCGCGCCGGAGAAGCCTGAGCCCTGTCGCCGTCGCCGAGGTAGACGGCCCGCACCTCCTCGTTCGCGGCGATCTCGGCGGGTGTGCCCTCGGCCAGGGGGCGGCCCCAGTTGAGAACCAGGACGCGGTCGACGAGTTCGCGTACCACTCGTTCGATGTGCTCGACCAGGAGCACGGTGATGCCCTGGCCGTGGACCTGCCGGATCAGGTCGATCGCCTCGTCCAGCTCGCGGCCGACGAGCCCGGCCGCGACCTCGTCGAACATGAGCACCCGGGGACGGGTGGCCAGGGCCCGGGCCACCTCCAGCCGCTTCAGGTCCAGGACGCGCAAGGAGTCGGCGGGACGGGAGGCCTTGGTGTCCAGGCGGCACCGAGCGAGGATCTCGTCGATCTCTCCGGGGTGGGGATGGGGCCGGCTCGCCATGGCCCCGACCCGTACGTTCTCCCGGACGGTCAGCCCGTGGAAGGGCTGCGGGACCTGATGGGCCAGTGCGACACCGCTGCGGGTGACGCGGTGTGCCGACATGCGGTCCAGTCGCTGCTCACCCAGCCACACCTCGCCCTCGCTCGGGCGGTGCACGCCGGAGATCAGCTTGAGCAGGGTGCTCTTTCCGGCGCCGTTGGGACCGATGACGGCGACCGCTTCTCCGGACGCCACCGAGAGGTCGACGCCGTCGAGAGCCGTGACACCGCCGAACCGCTTGGCGAGTCCTCGTACCTGGAGAGGGGCCCCGGACGAGGTGCCTGGGTTCTGCCGTGCTTCGGGGCTGGTCTCAGCATCCAGTTTCTTCACGCCGTGACTCCTCACCGCCGCGCGCCGGGAACGCCCCCGGTGTCATGCGGCGAGTGGTTGACCGTAACTTCGCCGAAGCGTACGGTCCCTCATGTCGAAACGCTAGTCCTAATTTATGGGACATTGAATAAAGAGTTAGGCGGCGGCACCCATGGCTGAGTGAGCGGCGGTCCGCCAGGTGGGGCCCCTGGGTCCCGCGCGCACGTCATCCTCTGGGTTCTCGATAGTCCCTTTAGTGAGGACTAAGATCCTGTTTTTCGAGACATGTAGAGCGAAGGGATTCCCGGTACATCGTGGTGAAGGCTGTGTCGAGGCCGGGGCTCGCCTCGATGAGTTCGGTCATGCCGGGAAGGACGTCACGCGTGTCGAAGTAGGCGACGCGGGAGTCGGGTCCGACGGACGCGGTGAACACGGCCTCGTAGCCCTTGCGGCGCATCTCCTCCACCGCTGCGTCGAAGGCCGTCGTGGCGCAGCCGAAGTGGTGGAAGCCGTATCCCCGCTCGACGATCACGTCGCGGTGCACCGACGGGAGTTCGTCCGCGGGCTGGATGAGTTCGTACTGCATGTGCCCGCCGAAACCGAGCGCCACGTGCGCCCGTGCCTGGGTGGGCTCGCCCCGGTAGCGGGGGTCCTCGCCCGCGAAGTCCCGCAGGACCGTCCACGGCCCCACCCCGAAGCTCTCGCTGAACCGGGCCGTCGCCGCGTCGAGATCCTCGACGACGAACGCCATCTGGATGAGGCCGTCGGTCGGTTGGCCGAAGTCGAACAACATGGAAGTTCCCTGACGAGTCGTGAGCCGGAACGGTCGGGCGGCTCCGTGGTGTGTCGGACGCGCGGGGGAGAAGGCGCACTCAGAACGGGCTGCCGCCCGTGATCACCCGCTCCTCCGGCGGTATCGGGTCGAGACTCACATGGACCTCGACGCAGGACGGCCGCCCGCTCAGGAGGGCCTTGGCGAGGGCGGGCGCGAGTTCGTCGAGGGCGCGCACCTGGTAGCCGTCCGCACCGAGGGCGAGCGCGGCGGCGGCGTAGGAGCCGTTCTCCAGCCGGTTGTTGACCACCCGGTCCTTGCCGTGCATGAGTTCCTGCGCGTGCAGAGTGGCGCCCCACGCCCGGTTGTTGAGCACGACGACGACCACTGCGAGTCCGGCGCGCACCATGGAGTCGAACTCGCCGAGGCTGTAGCCGACGGACCCGTCACCGGTCACCAGGACGACGTTCGTGCCGGGAGCCACGGCTGCCCGTGCTCCGAGCGCGACGCCCATGCCGACTCCCATGGAACCGAGGTAGCCGTGGCAGAGGAACGCGGACACCGGTGCCTCGGAGATCGCTTCCGACAGCCAGAGATAGGTGAGCGCGCCGTCGGCGACGACCACCGACCTGTCGGGTAGGGCCGCGGCGATGGCGCACACAGCCTCGTAGGGGTGTACGCGCTCGTCGTGGACGACCTGAGAGGCCACGGCTTCGCGCCGCCGACGAAGGTGTGCCCGCAGGGCGGCCTGCCAACCGGTCGGATCGGGGCCGACGGCCTGCCTGAGGGTGAGTGCCCGGTTGAGATCCTGGAAGACCGGCAGTGGATCGGCGGCGACCGAGAGGGAGACCGGCTGAAGGAGTCCCAGTTCGCCGGCGGAGGGATCGATCTGCACGACACGCGCCGCACGCGGGATCAGCACACCCGAGCCGTGCGCGGTCGTGAGGCCGAACCGCAGTCCCGCCATGATCACCAGGTCGGGCTCCCCGCCGGGCGGCAGGCCGTGCAGCCCTTGCAGCAGACCGAAGTTGAGGGGGCTGGGTGTGATCGCGCCGAGGCCCTCGTAGTCCGCCATCAGCGGTATGCCGAGTCGCTCGGCGAGCGTCCGTAGCTCGTCGTCGGCGCCGGATCGCGGAACCTCGGAACCGGCGATGATCACCGGTCTCCGGGCCTGCGCCAGAAGATCCAGGATTTGCTCCGCCCCGGCGTGTGAGAGGCCCGGCCCGTGGTCGCCGCCGCGGAGGAGTTCCGCGGCCAGGTCGGGCAGGTCGATCTGCTCGGTCAGCACGTCCCAGGGGATGTCGACCAGCACGGGCCCCCGTGGTGCGGCGAGCGCGGTGCGGATCGCGCGGGCCAGGACGCGGGGGATCAGTGACGCGCGTGTCACCCGGTGCGCCCACTTGGTGACGGGTGTCGCGATCGCGACCTGGTCCAGGCCCGCCTGCAGGGTGTTGGTCTGGTCGTCGGCGAGCGGACCGGACGCCGCGAGGTAGAGCACGGGAGTGCGGTCGAGGTGAGCGTTGGCCATTGACGTCACGGCGTTGGTGAACCCGCCGCCTGCGGTGAGCAGCGCGACGCCGAGGGCGTTGCGCACCCGGGCGTATCCTTCGGCCGCGTGGCCCGCGTTCATCTCGTGCCGCGTGTCCACGATGGGCAGCCGGTGGTCGAGCGCGGCCTGGTAGACGGCGTCGATGTGCGCGCCGTTGATGCCGAACATCCGGTCCACACCGGCCTGTTGCAGGAGGCGGACGACGAGGTCACCGCCGGACACACGAGGCATGGAACGTTTCCTTTCCCGAGGTTCGAGCACGTCAGACGCAGGTCTCGCCGCCGTCGACGGCCAGGACATGACCGGTGACGAAACTCGAGCGGGGAGATGCGAGCCAGTACGCGGCCTCGGCGACCTCCCGCGGCTGCGCCACACGGCCGAGCGGAGTGGCTGCGGCGGCGCCCTCGGCGTCGAGGTGCTCGTGTTGCTCCAGATGCCGCAGCATGCCGGTGCGGGTCAGGCCCGGGGCTATCGCGTTGACGCGGATGCCGTGCCGTCCGTGCTCGGCGGCCGCGGATCTGGTCAGCCCGACGACGCCGTGCTTGAACGCGGAGTACGCGGCTCCGCCACCGGGATTGCCCACCAGGCCGGCGACCGAGGACGTGTTCACGATCGAGCCGTGGCCCTGCCGTGCCATGACGGCCAGTTCGTGCTTCATGCACAGCCACACGCCACGCAGGTTCACCGCCTCCGACAACTCCCAGCTCTCGCTGCTGAGCCGCTCGATCGGCGCCACGGGGGGTGCGATGCCCGCGTTGTTGAACGCTGCGTCCAGAGCACCGTAGGTGTCGACCGCCGCGGCGACCATGTTCTCGACCTCCTTTTCGACCGACACGTCCGCCTGGACGAAGAAGGCTCTGCCGCCCGCCGCCGTGATGGCGGCGACGGTGCCCGCGCCTGACTCGGAGCGGTCCGCCGCGACGACGGCCGCACCCCGCTCGGCGAACAGTCCCGCCGCCGCCCGCCCGATGCCCGAGCCGGCGCCGGTCACGAGCACGACCGATCCCTCCATGCCGTGCGCCGTCACCGTCGCGCCTCCGCGGCGGCCAGGACCTCGTCGTAGACCGGGTTGGCGAGCACCGACCTCTCGACCGCGGCACGGCGCGGGTTCTCCTGGCCGGTGGGGACCGAGGCGAGGATCGCGTCGAACCGCCGGGCGAGCAGGTCCCGGTGCTCGGCGTGGGTCAGGACGTAGAGGCTTTCCTCCTGTATCGCCAGCAGGACCCGCTCGCCGACTTCCCGCGGAAGCATCGCCGTTTGGTGCAGGTCGGCCTCGGCGAGGGCTCCCGGCGCCTGCGGCCCTGGTCCGCCAGGGGGCGGCGGGCCCTGGTGGATGTTGGTGCGGACGATTCCCGGTGTCAGGACGGACACGTTGACGTGGGTGTCCCGGAGTTCGGCCGCCAGCGCCTCCATCAGCCCCACCACACCGAATTTCGCGGCCACGTAGAGCGCTCCCGGGGTGCCGAGCAGGCCGCCGATCGACGCGGTCGAGACGATGTGCCCCGGACGGCCGGCGGCCAGCATGCGCGGCAGGAAGGTCCGGATGCCGTTGAAGACGCCCGTGAGGTTGATGTCGAGCACCCAGTCCCACTGGTCGAAGCTCGCCTCGACCACTGGTGCCAGGAATCCGACGCCCGCGTTGTTGACCAGCACGTCCACACCGCCGTATTCCGCGTCGAGACGGTCGGCGACGGCGGCGAACGCCTCCCGGTCCCGCACGTCGAGCCGAACCGCTTCGGCCTGGCCGATACGCGCGAGTTCGCGTTGCGCGCTCTGCAGCGACTCCGTGACGACGCCGCAGATGACCACGTTCATGCCGGCGTGACACAGCACGTGTGCCACGCCGAGACCGATGCCGCTGTCCCCGCCGGTGACGAAGGCGGTCCTGCCCGCCAGATCTCGCACGGCCGTCAGCCGTCGCCGCGGTGGGCGGCTATGGCCCGGTCCAAGGTGTGGTGGTCGGCCCAGCTGCCGTGGAAGCCGAAGGGCACCCGGCTGGGGAGCTTGACCCGGGCCAGTGGGATCCGGCGCAGGTCGGCCGCGTCGTGGATGAGCAGTTCGCTGCGGTCGGTCGTGCGGTTCCACCACAGGGACAGCAGGTAGCCGTCGTCCTCGGCGCGGGCGTTCTCACGGGCCACGAAGACCGGCTCGCTGGGGCTGGTCAGGCCGTCCGGGCCCTCGACGACGGTGGTGCGGTCGAGGATGTAGTCGTGGCGGGCGAGGCCGTCGGACATCGTGTCGTCGGCCAGGCCGCGCGTGGTGACGAAGTAGCCGTAGCGGTGCGGTCGGCCCGTGCAGGCGTCGTTGATCTTGGGGAACTCCCCGAAGACGCCGCTGATCATCTCCTCCGTGGCTCGTCCGGTCGCCAGGTCGACGCGCCACCGGTAGGGCATGGCCGGCGGGAACCACTCATGGGACCCCAGCGGCGTGGAGAGGCGGTCGACGGGGCTGCCGAGCCGGTCGATGCGGTGACCGTCGACGACCAGCTCGCCGTCCTGCTCGTAGGCGTTGTAGAAGTGGGTGTTGGCCCAGTGGCCGCCGAGTTCGTGCCAGGTGACCTCGTGGGTGCGGCGGTTCATCAGCACGATCTGGACGCCGTGTTCGAGGGAGTCCTCGTCCCAGACCACGCCGGGCCTGCTCCGCGCCACCAGGTCGAGGCGGAACTGGGCGGGCGTCACGAAGAAGACCGCGTACGTGGCACTGACGGCGAAGTCGTGCATGAGGACCGGCACGCCGATGTCGAAGGAATGCGAGTCGATGATCTCGGCGGTCTTCACGTCGGCGCGGTACCAGGTGACGACCGGTCCGGTGGCGGCGAAGAAGAGCATGTCGCCGGTGTCGGGGTCTGTCTTGTAGTGGCCGGTGCACAGGACGTCGATGCCGCCGTGGAAGTCGTAGGTGCCGAGGGTGCGCAGTGTCTCGGGATCCAGCGCGTGGGGCAGGCCGCCGTCGAAGTAGACGATCAAGTGGTCATCGAAGAGGCCGGCGTTGATGTTGGCCACGTTCTTGGCGCGCGGGGCGCCCTCGGGCAGCCGGCCCGGGGTGCCGCCGTTGACGAAGCCGCTGTAGACCGCTTCCCCGGCCTCGACCTCGACTCTCATCGAGTCGGTCTCGACCCAGCGGGTGCGGTAGGCGGCCCTGCCCTCGCGCAGGTAGATCCCGCACACCATGCCGTCGCCCTCCCACCAGTGGTAGCGGTCGGTGTTGCGGGGCTGGAAGCGGGGGTTGGAGGAGACGCGGAACAGCGCGCCCGCGAGGTCGGCCGGTATCTCGCCGTCCACCTGGAGGTCGTACGCCTCGCTCTCCTCCGTCCAGGGCGCGAACGGGCCGTTGAGGAACTTGTTACCGGTCGGCCAGTCGGCCTCGACGGGCGGCGGGGCGGTCCGACGGGGAACGACGGTCATGGGGTCCAGGGGCATGGAACTCTCCGTGCGGCTCTGTGGGGTGGGGCGGTCAGAAGGGGTAGTGCGGGAGTTCGCCGCGTACGGTGACCCACTGCTGTTCGGTGAAGGCGTCCAGGTTGGCGGCCGCGCCGCCGTGGCGGGCCCCGGTGCCGGAGTCGCCGACCCCGCCGAAGGGGATGAGCGTCTCGTCGTTGACCGTCTGGTCGTTGATGTGGACCAGACCGCTGGGGATCCGCTCCGCGAGGGCCAGGCCCTTCATGACGTCCCGAGTGAGGATGCCGAGGGAGAGCCCGTACTCGGTCCCCGCGGCCAGGTCGGCGGCCTCGTCGAGATCCTGGAAGGTGACGACGGGTGCCACGGGCCCGAAGATCTCCTGGGCGTAGGCGGGTGCGGTGAGCGGTACGTCGCTCAGGACGGTCGGACGGTAGAAGAGCTCCTCGTAGGTGCCGCCCGCGGCCAGCCGGGCCCCGGCCCCGACGGACTCGGTGACGATGCGGTGGACGGTGTCGCGCTGGCCGGCGTCGATGACCGGTCCCAGGGCGACCTGCTCGGTGGTCGGGTCACCGACCGGGAGCGCGTCGGCGTGCTGGGCGAGCAGGACTGTGTAGTCGTCGGCGACCGAGGCGTGGACGAGGTGGCGGCTGCTGGCCATGCAGATCTGGCCCGCGTGGACGAAGGACCCCCAGGCACCCACCGAGGCGGCCTTGTCCAGGTCGACGTCGTCCATGATGACGAGCGCGGAGTTGCCGCCCAGTTCCAGGTGGACCCGCTTGAGGTGTTGGGCCGCGGCGACACCGATGGCGCGGCCGGCCCGGGTGGAGCCGGTGAACGCGATGACGGGGATCCGCGGGTGCTCGACGACGGCCGCTCCGACGTCCGCGCCGCCGGGCAGGACGTGCAGCAGACCGGGCGGCAGACCAGCCTCCTCGAAGATCCGGGCGAAGACGACACCGCCGCTGATCGCGGTCCGGGGGTCCGGCTTGAGGACGACCGCGTTGCCGAGGGCGAGTGCCGGGGCGACCGCCCGCATCGCCAGGATGATCGGCACGTTGAACGGCGCGATGACACCGACGACTCCGACCGGGACGCGGCGGGCGAAGGACAGTCGCTGCTGACCGGAACGCAGCAGCTCGCCATAGGGTGCCCCGGCGAGGGCGGCGGCCTCGTGGCACTCCTCCGCACCACCGCTGGTGACCTGGAGGGCGGCGAAGGGCCGGATCGCGCCGGACTCCCGCATCAGCCAGGTCTCGATCTCCCGCTGGTGTTCCTCGAAAAGACGCGCGGCACGGCGCAGTACGGCGGCCCGGTCGGAGTACGGCCGCGCCGCCCACTCCCGCTGGGCCCGCACCGCCCGCTCCACCGCCCGGTCCACGTCGGCGGGCGTGGCGGAGCCGACACGCCCCAGCGGCTTGCCCGTCGCGGGCTCGACGGCGTCGTAGACCTCGCCCGAGCCGCTGATCCATTCACCCGATCCGGAGAAGACGCGGCCTTCCCAGGTACTGCTGTCCAAAAACGTCATGGTGTCCGTTCCCAGAGTTTGATGTCCCGCATGTTCGGACTTCTATAGCGTGATACAGGACGCTGCCCCGAAGGGGACTGTGGCGTCAAGAGGTGTGCGGCTGTGATCTCACCCGGTTGACCTCGGCCCGCTCGCCGCCTTAGTGTCCCATAAAACGAAACGAAGGTCCTGCTAAAGGAGACACTCTTATGGCGATCACCGGACTGGGTCACACCGGCTTCTGGGTCGACGACCTGGAGACGATGCGCGATTTCTACGAGCGGGTCCTGGGCCTGACCGTCACCGACGAGGACGAGGAGCGCGGCATCGTCTTCTTCTCCGCACGCCCGGAGGAGGAGCACCACGAGTTCGTCCTCCAGCGGGGCCGCACCGCACCTCCCGGCGCCAAGCTCACCCACCAGGTGTCATGGCGGGTGGACTCCCTGGACACGGTCATCGACTTCCACCATCGGTTCCGCGCCGAAGGCATCGAGGTGCAGCAGGAAGTGACCCACGGCAATGCCATCGGGATCTACTTCTTCGACCCCGAGGGCAACCGCAACGAGGTCTACCTGCGGCTGGAGCGCGACGTACGCCAGCCCTTCCGCAAGTCCCTCGACCTGGACCTGTCCCCGGACGAGATCTTCGCCGAGGTCGAGCGGCTGCTGACCGAGGGCGGTCCCGCCTACCAGCCGGTCCAGTGACCGCCGTGCCCACGACATCCCTGGCGCCGCCGGTCCTGGTGGTCGGCGCCGGCCCGACCGGACTGACGGCCGCCCATCTGCTGGGCTCCCGGGGGATACGGGTCGTGCTGGTGGAACGCAACTCCACCACCAGCAACGACGCCAAAGCGATCAGCCTGGACGACGAGTCGCTGCGCACCCTGCAGTCGGCCGACGGCCTCGACGAGGCGATCTACCCGATCATCGTGCCGGGTACCGGGACGCGGTACTTCGGCGTCGGCGGACGGCCCCTCCTGCACGCCCGCGGCACCGGCGACCAGCGCCTCGGACATCCCTTCAAGAACCCCTTCGCCCAGCCCGACCTGGAGCGAGTGCTGCGGGAGCAGTTGGACCGGCTCCCGAGCGTCGACGTCCGCTTCGGCACCCGGTTGACAGACCTCATCCAGGAGCCCGGCGGGGTGCGCGCCTCGCTCCGTACGGGCGGGGAGGACGGGCCGGTGGAGGAACTGGAGGCCGCGTACCTCCTCGGCTGCGACGGCGGCCGCAGTACCGTGCGCGACCTGCTGTCCGTCCCCATGCGCGGACGCAGCTTCCCGGACGTGTGGCTGGTGGTCGACACCCTTGAGGACACGCACGACCAGCGATTCGGTATGCACCACGGAGACCCCGACCGGCCCGTGGTCATCGTCCCCGGCCGGGACGGCCGCTGCCGTTACGAGTTCCGGCTGAAGCCCGGAGAGTGTGCGGCGGGCTCGCCTCCGCCGCTCGCCCTCGTGCGTGAACTCCTGCGGCCCTACCGGGAGATCACTCCCGCCCAGATCGAGCGTGCGGTCGCGTACAGCTTCCACGCGCTGCTCGCCGACCGGCTGCGCGAGGGCCGCTGCTTCCTGCTCGGCGACGCCGCGCACATGATGCCGCCGTTCGCGGGCCAGGGCCTCAACTCCGGTCTGCGGGACGCGGCCAACCTGTGCTGGAAGATCGCCGACGTCCTGGCGGGCCGGGCCGGCGACGCCTTGCTCGACACGTACGACACCGAACGCCGCCCGCACGCCCGGGCCGTGATCGACCTCTCCGTACGCCTCGGCCGCGTCGTCATGACCACCAGCCGCCCCCGTGCCCTCCTGCGCGACCTGCTGGTGCGCACGGCCATGCTCACCCCGCCGGGACGCCGCTATCTGACCGAGATGCGCTACCGCCCCGACGCCCGCGTCCGCGCGGGGGCCGTGCTCCACGCGGACGGCCCCGGCTGTGCACTGGTCGGCACGATGCTGCCCCAGCCGCGGGTGCTGCGCGGCTCCAGCCACCACCTCAGCCGGCTCGACGACGTGCTCGGACAGGGCTGGAGCCTGCTCGGGATCGACGTGAAAGACGACGACTGGACGGTCGTCGCGCGGGCCGGCCTTCCCGACGCCACCGCCGTGGACGTCCACCTCGACGACCGTGCGCCGCGTGACGGAGCAGACCGCGTGGGGATCGCCGACGCCGACGGCCGGCTCGACGCCCTCTTCACCGGACTGACCGGCTCCTTCGTCCTCGTACGCCCCGACCGCCTGGTGGCCGCCGTCTTCACCTCCGACCGAGCCGCGGACGTCGGAGCGCAGCTGAGGACCTTCGCCGCCCGCCCCAGGACGGACGACGCCGACCTCGACCTCGATCCCGAGATCCAGCACGACTCCCAGGGAGTGCCCCGATGAGACTCAGCACCGTTCGCGTCGCCGACGGCCGCCAGACCGCTGCCGCCCGGCAGGAGGGCGACGAGCTCGTCCTGCTGCCCCACTCCGACGTCGGCGCGCTGCTCGCCACCGGCGAGGACTGGCAGGAACGGGCGGCCGCCGCGGACGGCGAGCGCCTGCCGCTGGCCGGGGCCTCACTCGCCCCGCTCGTCCCCCACCCCAACAAGATCGTCTGCCTGGGCCTCAACTACGCCACCCACATCCGGGAGAT
>NZ_VJZE01000118.1 GCF_009377205.1 Streptomyces phyllanthi | reverse complement strand
CCCCTACCCTTCCCATCCCCAGGGGCTGCGCCCCTGGACCCCCTGCCGAGGGGGCTGCGCGCCTTGGGGCCGTGCCGAGGGAGGCTGCGTCCCCTGGCCCCCGGCCGAGGGGGCTGCGCGCCCTGGACCCCTGCCAAAGGGGCGCGCCCGCTGGACGCCCGCCGGGGGCGCTGCGCCCCTGGACCCCCTGCCAAGAGGGCTGCGCCCCTGGAGCGCATCAGGGACAGCGTCACCTTGGACCTCTGCTGTGTCCCTCGCCCGTGCTTCGGGCTTCGCGCCGGAACCCCTTTCACCCGGCTTCGCGTCAAGTCGGACTTCCGCTCAAGCCCCCGCGGCGCCCCATGCCGCACGCGGCGAGTACCGGCCGGAGGCCGCACGGCGCGGTCGCGAAGTCTCCGGGGTGCGGCAGGTGATCGTGGCCGCTACGCGGAAGTGAGGCGTCCGCTCCGCATCTCGATCGAGCGGTCGGCGAAGTGGCTCACCACCGCGCGGTCATGGCAGATGAACAGGTAGGCGAGCCCCAGTTCGTCCTGGAGGTCCGCGAGGAGGTTGAGGACCCCGGCGCGGACGGACGGGTCGAGGGCCGAGACCGGTTCGTCGAGGACGAGGAGACGGGGGTCGGACGCCAGTGCCCGGGCTATTCCGGCGCGTTGGCACTGGCCGCCGGAGAGCTCGTGCGGGAAGCGGTCACCGTACGCAGGGGCCAGGCCGACCCGGTCGAGGAGCCCGGCGACCCGGGCCGGGCCCGTCGCGTCCCAGCGGCCCTGGACACGCAACGCCTCCGCCACCGCGTCGCGGATACGGCGGCGGGGGCTGAGGGAGCCGTACGGGTCCTGGAAGACGGGCTGCATCCGGGGGCGGAGAGGGCGCAGTTCGCGTTCGGTGAGCTTCGTCAACTCCTGTCCCTCGAAGCGCACCTCACCGGAGTCGGGGCGCCGTAGCTGCAGTACCGCCGTGACCGTGGAGGACTTGCCGCAGCCCGACGGGCCGTTCAGGGCGAGGGTCTCGCCCGCGTCGAGGGTGAACGAGACATGGTCCACGGCGGTGACCTCGCCGTAGCGCACCACGAGGTCACGGACCTCCAGGAGCGGCGGGTTCGCACTCATACGGGCTGCTCCAGGAACAACTCGGCCGCCGGGTACGGGACGTCGTCCCAGCGGTGGCAGGAGACCTCACGGCCGTCGTCCGCCACCTGCGGCCGCGGCTCCTCGCTGCGGCAGCGGTCCTCCGCGAGCGGGCAGCGCGGCGCGAAGGCGCAGCCGGACGGCAGCGCGGTGGGCGTGGGCGGTGTGCCCGGGATGGTGGGGAGGCGACGGCGGCCCTCGCGCGGCGCGGTGAGCTCCCGCGGGAGCGACGCCAGCAGCCCCGCCGTGTACGGCGCCCTCGGCCGGTCCAGCAGCTGGGCCGCCGTACCCTGCTCGACCTGGCGGCCCGCGTACATGACGAGCACACGGTCGGCGTGCTCGCGGACCACCGCCAGATCGTGGGTGACCAGGACGAGTGCGGCGCCGACGGCCTCGCGCTGCTCGGCGAGGACCCGGAGCACCTGCTCCTGGAGTTCCGCGTCCAGCGCGGTCGTCGGCTCGTCGGCGACGACCAGGTCCGGTTCGTTGACGGTCGCCATGGCGATGACGGCGCGCTGGCGCATACCGCCGGAGTACTCGTGCGGGTACGCCCGAGCCTTGCGTACGGCGTCGGGGATGCCCACGCGGTCGAGGGCGGCGACCGCCCGGGCGCGGGCCTCCTTGCGCGACACACCGGTCACCGACCGCACGGCTGCGGCGAGTTGGTCGCCCACCGGGTGCACGGGGGAGAGCGCGGAGAGGGCGTCCTGCGGGACGAGGGCCACGCGGCGGCCGCGCAGGGCGGCGAGCGCCGGGGGAGGAGCGCCCACGAGTTCGGCGTACGGGCCCGGACCGTGCCGGAGGCGGACACTCCCTCGCGTTGTGGCGCCGCGCGGGACCATCCCCAGCAGCGCCCGCGCCGTGAGCGACTTGCCCGCGCCGGACTCGCCGACGAGGGCGAGCACTTCGCGCGGACGGACGTCGAAGGACAGGCCGCGCACGGTCTCCACCCCCTCGAAGGCGATCCGCAGCTCACGCACCGAGAGCAGCACGTCAGACTCCAACGGTGGCCTCCTTCGTCGGGGCGCCGGCCCTGGTGACCTTCCGCGCGCGCCGCCCTCCCTGTCCTTCCGCGTACGCCGCCGCCGACACCGCGAGCCCCGCCAGCAGGGCGAGCGCGACCGCGGGGGCCAGGGCCGCCCACGGGGCGCGCTCCACGTAGGCGCGGGACTCGTCGAGCAGCAACCCCCACTCGGGGGTGGGCGGTTGGGCGCCGAGACCGAGGAAGCCCAGGGAAGCGAGGGCGAGGGCGATACCGGGGAGGCGGAGGATCGCGTGGCGGGTGACGGGACCGGCCACGGAGGGCAGGACATGCCGGGTCAGGATCCACCACGGCGAGGCGCCGATGGCTCGTTGGGCTGTCAGGAACGTCGACGCGCGGACCTCCTGGACGAGGGCCGCCGCGTGCGCCGACAGCGCGGGCCAGGAGAGCAGGGCCACGGCGAGCGCCGCGCCGCCCGTGCCGGGGCCGACGACCGCCGCGACCAGGATGCCGGCGATCACCGGGGGCAGCGCGTTGGCGATGTCCGAGGCGCCGGACGCCACGGACGGCAGGAAACCGAGGGCGAGGGAGAGGAGCAGCCCCGCCAGGCAGACCGCGGCCGCCGTGCCGATCGTCGACGCGGCACCGTGTCCCAGCCGGGCCAGCACGTCACGGCCGAGTCCGTCCGTGCCGAGGGGATGCGCCCAGGACGGCGCCAGGAGCCGCGCGGTCGTGTCCACGGTGTACGGGTCGCGCAGCAGCCCCCAGCCGATCGCCGTCACCAGCACCGCCGCGAGCACCACGGGCACCGCCGGGTGGGAGCGCACCGGGCGGGCCGTGGGCAGCGTCAGTCCCGCGTCCCGCAGCGCCGGGCCGAGCAGCCGACGCCGTACGAGGGCCGCCAGGGCGCCCGTGACCAGACCGAGCGCGAGCAGCGCCAGGACCGACCCCTGGAGCAGCGGCAGGTCCTGCGACTTGGCCGCGCCCAGGGCCGTACGGCCGATGCCGGGCACCGCGAACACCGTCTCCACGGCGACCGCGCCCCCCGTCAGACCGACGGCCGCCATGCCGAACTGCGGTACGAGCGGCGGCAGTACGCGGCGCAGGGCAGCCGCGGAGACACGCGCCCTGCTCACCCCGGCACCCCGCCACAGCTCGACCCAGCGCTCGTCCAGTACGGCGGGCAGCGCGTCCGCGACCAGACGGCCGAGGAGTCCGCCCGCGGGCACACCGAGCGCGATCGCGGGCAGCACCATGTACTGCGGGCCCTGCCAGCCGGATGTCGGCAGCCAGCCCAGCCACACCCCGCACACCAGCAGCGCGACCGTGGCCAGCAAGAACTCGGGCAGGGCCGCCAGCATCGCGGCGAACGCCCCGGCCGACCCCCGGCCCCGTACGAGCACGGGTGCGACGAGCGCGCACGCCAGCAGCACCGCGACCCCCAAGGCGGCGGCCATCAGGCCGAGCGACACCTGGAGGCCGGAGACCACGGAGGGGAGGACGTCCGTGCCCGACACCCAGGAGGTGCCGAGGTCGCCGCGGAACAGTCCGGCGGCCCAACTCCCCAGCAGGGACAAGGGGCCCGCGTCCAGGCCCAGGTCCGCGCGGATCGCGGACAGCGCCTCCGGTGTCGCCTCCTGCTCGGCCGACCGTGCCCGCAGCACGGTCAGCGCGGGATCCCTGCCGGAGAGCCACGGCAGCAGGCCGACGGCGGCCACGAGGGCGGCGAGGCAGATGAAGCGGGTCAGCCCGGCGGGGCTGGCCAACTTCCTTACGGTGGACTTCACTTGACGTACGTGTCGACCGTGACCAGCTCGCGCTCGCGCGGGTCGTGGGCCGCGCCCGTCACCCCGGCGGCGTCGCCCTGGATCACGCGCTCGTGCAGCATCGGCACCGCCGCGTCGGTGGCGAGCACGGCGGCCTCGGCCTCGATGACCGCCTTGCGGCGCGTCTCACCGGCCTTGGCCTCGGAGGCCTTGCCCAGAGCCGCGTCGACCGTCTTGTCGGCGAGCTGGGAGAGGTTGAAGGACCCGTCCGAGCCGAAGTCGCTGTAGAGGTACGCGGCCGGGTCGCCGGAGTCGAGGACGGTCGCCCGCGAGAGGATGAACGCGTCGAACTCGCCCGCCAGCGCGTCGGACTCGATGTTCGCGTACTCGCGGATGTCCAGCTTCACCTTGAACCCGGCCTTCTGGAGCTGCTGCTGCAGCGCGGCCGCGACCTCGGGCAGTTCGGCCCGGTCGGTGAAGGTGCCGATCGTGATGGACTCGCCGGACGGGTCGCCGGCCCTGGCCCGCTTCACGGGCGACCGCAGCTCGGCGGCCCAGGGGAGCGCCGGTCCGAGCAGCCCCTCGGCCACGTCGGCCCGGCCCTCGTACACGCCCTCGACGATCGACTTCGCGTCGATGGCCTCGCGGGCCGCGGCCCGGAGCCCGGCGTCCTTGAAGACGCCCTTCCCGGTGTTCAGGTACAGGGTGTTCGTGCGCGGCATCGGGACCTCGGTGATCAGGTCCTGGTCGAGCACGGCGGCCTGGGAGACGGGGACGGCCTCGACGATGTCGGCCTCACCGCTGCGCAGGGCGGCGGCCCGCGCGGTGCCGTCCGGCACGAACTTCACATCGATTCCGGGGGACTTGGCCTTGCCACCCCAGTAGTCGTCGTACCGGTCGAGGGTGGCCGAGGACGTGCCGTTGACCTTGGTCAGCTCGAAGGGGCCGGTGCCCGCGCCGACCGGGTTCACCGTCTTCCCGTCGTACGCCTTCGCCGCCAGGATCGACAGCTGCGGCGAGCTGAGGCGCTGCGGGACGAGCGGGTCCTCGGTGCCCGTGGTGACGGTGACCTTGTCGCCCTCCGCCCGGACGGTCAGCTCGACGCCGTCGAGGATGCGCGGCTTGGGGGAGGCGGTGGCGGCCTTGGTGAGGGAGTCGACCACGGCCTCGGCGGTGAGCTCCGTACCGTCGTGGAACGTCACGCCGTCGCGTATCTCGAACGTCCAGGTCCGCCCGTTCTGCTGCCACTTGGTGGCCAGGGCGGGCCGCGCGTCGCCCTCCGCGTCCAGCTTCACCAGGGTCTCGGCGGTCGACCAGCGCGACAGTTTGAACGCGTCGTCGGAGAGCGGGGACAGCCCCGAACGCGGGGGCAGCATCATCGCGAGCCGTACGCGCTTGCCGTCGCCCTCCGCCGACGACGGGTCCGCTCCGGTGAAGCATCCGGTGAGCAGGGCGGACGCCGCGGCGAGGGCCGCGACGGGGAGCAGGCGGGCGGGCAGACGCACGGAACCCTCCGGGCAAAGGGGTGGTCAAGGATGGGCGCGCTGACGGTAACACGATGACAATCGTTTTCAAGAATCAGGCGTCCGTCAGCCATCGATCAGCCATCGATCGGCCGGGATCCGGCCGACGGTCAAAGCCGACCGGGCGGCGATGTCAGTCCCGCCTGCCACAGTGCGGCCATGGACGACGAGACCTTCTGGCACCTGATCGAGGGCTGCCGGCAGCAGACCCAGGACCCCGATGAGCGCCTGGCGTGGCTGGGCGAGCGACTGGCGCGCGGACCCGAGTCGGAGATCGTGGGCTTCCGGATATGCCTGCACCGCGTGCTGGCGCCCACGTTCACCTGGGATCTGTGGGCTGCGGCGGACCGGATCATGGGCTGGAGTTCCGACGACGTCTTCTTCGGCTTCCGGCTGTGGCTGGTCGGGATGGGGCGCGACACGTTCGAGCGGGTGGCGCGTGATCCGGACGGCCTGGCCGACGTCCCCGAGGTACGGCGGCTCGCGGGGCGGTCCCCGTGGGACTGGGAGGACGAGGAGTGCCCCGACTGGGAGGAGCTCGACTACGTCGCGGAGCAGGCGTTCACCGAGGTGACCGGCGGGAGCGAGGAGGACTTCTACGCCGCCTTCGAAGAGCGGGAGGACGAAGAGCGGGAGGACGAAGAGCGGGAGGGTGAGGACTGCGAGCCGCTGGAGCCGGCAGGTGAGCGGTGGGACGGGGACGACGACGAGCAGGCGGCACGGCGTCTGCCCCGCCTCGGCGCGCTGTTCCCCGGGTCGAAGGCGAGTGCCGGGGCTCCGTGAGCGATCACTGAGCGATCACTGAGCGGTCGGAGGGCGCACGGCGTTGATGACGTGGCCGATGGCGGACGCGGTGTCGTCGGCGACGTGGGTGGGCCGGAATGCCGCCTCGCTCCAGGGCAGGCCGCCCGACACCCAGACGCTCTGCACGCCGATGTCCACCGCGCCCCGGATGTCGGCGTGTGCCGAGTCGCCGATCATCCACGCGCCGTGGAGAGACGCCCCGACGGCGGTCGCCGCCGCGCGGAACATCTCGGGTGCGGGTTTGGTGTGGCCCACGGCCTCGGAGACCACCCAGCCGTGGGCGATCTCGTCGAGTCCGGTGTTCCGGATCTTCGCTTCCTGCTGTGCGACACGGCCGTTGGTGACGATCGCGCAGATCCACCCGCCGTTGATCGCTCGGCCGAGTGCGTCACGGACGGCGTCGGCCAGGACGACGCGATCGGCGGCGCCGTGGTCGAGAAGGGCCCGGACGGCACTGTCGGGGAGGGCCGTGCCGTAGCGGTCGGCCAGGGCCCGGGCGACCTCCTGCCGGGGCGTGTAGCCGCTCGCGTCGAGGGACATCAGCCAGGCGAGGTCGTTCTGGGGCAGCGCGTGCTCGGCCAGGAAGTCCGTTGCCGCGTCCCGGAAGGCGGTATCGCGATCGACCAGCGTGTTGTCGAGGTCGAGCATGAGGAGCGGCATGCCCGCCAGTAGAGCATGGGGCGCCGCGGTCTCCGGGGCGCCGGACTCCGCCCCACGGTGAGTGCCGTACTCAAGGACGGCTCAAAGACGGTGTGCCTTGAGGGCCATGTGCAGCAGCAGGCGGTCCTCCCCGTCGTCGAGGTCCAGTCCCGTGAGCTGCTCCACACGGGAGAGCCGGTAGTAGAGCGTCTGCCGGTGGATGCCCAACTCGGCGGCCGTGCGACCGGCCTGCCCCGCACAGTCGAGGAACACCTCTGCGGTGTGGGCGAGTTCGTGGTGGGCCGGGGACAACAGCCTGCGTACCGCCGGGTCCTGTGGGGACCGCGGGGCCAGGGACGTCAGGAGCCGGTACGGGCCGATGGCACCCCATTCGGCGACCGGCCCCAGCCGTGGCTCGGCCAGTACGGCCCGCGCCGCCGCCGACGCCTCCCCCCACGCGGTGCCCAGCTCGGCCAGCTCGGCGCGGACGCCCGAGATCCCGGCCGCGGTCGTCACCTCGTTCCCCGCGTGCTTCCCGCTCCCGGCACCTGTGTGGCCCCCGGCTCCCGCGTGCCCAGCACTTCCCGCGCGCCTGCCGGTTCCCGTGTGCCTCTCGGGCCCCGCCCGCTCCAGCAGCCGCGTCGCCGCCGCTCGCGCCGGCTGTGTCACGTCCGTCGAGCGCAGCCGCACCAGCAGCGCGAGGCTCTGGGCGGTGGCGCCCCACGGCACCGTGCACAGCGCGGTCGCCCCCGGCACCGTACGCACGGACGGGGCGTCCGACGGGTCGGCGGACGGCCAGGGCGCCACGCAGACCACCGTGTGAAGGCCCTCCGCGCGCGGGCCCAGACCCATCCGGAGCTCCCCGACCGCCATCTCCTGCTGCCACCCGGGCTCCGCCGTGAGCGCCGCGCGCAGCTCACGGGTCAGATCCGCGCCCGCCTGCGCCTCGTCCGCGAGGAGGGCGCCGATACGGGACGCGACCTCCATGGCGGCGGAGAGCTGGGCGCCGGTCGGCCCCGGCTCGCCGTCCAGCAGCCAGACGTACCCGAGGACGACGCCCCGATGGCGTACCGGGAGGCAGATCCGGCCGCGCAGCACGCCCGCCTCCGGAGTGGGCGGGATCCGCACCGGATCCGTCGCCCTGGTGATGCCGAAGCCCTCGAACCACTCCCGCACCGCGGGCGTCGAACGGCGCGTGAGGATCGAGCGGGTGCGCACGGGGTCCAGCGCCGACTCGTCCAGCTCGCCCTCGCTGTCGTACGCGCCGAAGGCGATCAGCTCGAAGTCGCGGTTCTCCAGCGTGGCCGGCGCGCCCAGCAGACCGGAGATCTCGTCGACCAGTTCCTGGTAGTCGTCCCGGCCCGTTCCTCCCGGCCCTCCGGCCTTGAAAACGTCCGTCACCCGGGCATTCTCCCGCATTCTCGCGAGGCTTCATACATCTGTCTGAGATCCAGGGCACGGATGCGTGACAGCTGTCGATGGCCGACGATCGGGGGGATCCTTAGGTTTCACGGTGGTTCTCCGTGCCGTACCCGACTGTTCGGGTTCCGGCCTTCCGCTGCCCCCTGTGTGGAGGTGCCCCGTGCTGGGTCCCGTGATTCTCGCCGCGTCGCGCAGCGACCGGATACGTCGGCTGGTCTCGGCGGCCCCGGTGACCAGGCCGGTGGTCGACCGCTTCATCCCGGGTGAGACGGTCGACGAGGTCGTGCCGGTCATCGAGCGGCTCACCGGCCAGGGCCTGGACGTGACCATGGACGTGGTCGGTGAGGACATCACCACACCCCGGCAGGCCATGGCCGCGCGGGACTCCTACCTGGAGCTGGTCGACCGGCTCAAGGGGCTGGAGCTCGGGGCGCGGGCCGAGATGTCGGTCAAGCTGTCGATGTTCGGGCAGTCCCTCCCGTCGCCCACCACCGCCCTGAAGGAAGGGTCCTCCGGGCCCGTCCCTGAATTCCGCGGCGGCCACGAGCTGGCGCTCGCGAACGTCCGGCCCGTCGTCCAGGCGGCCGCCGCCATCGGGACGACCGTCACGCTGGACGCGGAGGACCACACCACCCTCGACTCGATGTTCGCGATCCACGAGGAACTGCGGAAGGACTTCCCACAGACCGGGTGCGTGATCCAGTCGTACCTGTTCCGCACGGAGGAGGACGCCCGCCGCCTCGCCGCGAACGGTAGCCGCGTACGCCTCGTGAAGGGCGCGTACAAGGAGCCCGCCGAGGTCGCGTACCAGCGCAAGCACGAGATCGACAAGGCGTATGTGCGCATCCTGAAGATCCTGATGGAGGGCGCGGGGTACCCGATGATCGGGTCCCACGACCCGCGTCTGATCTCGATCACGCAGGAACTGGCCCGGCGCGCCAGGCGCAAGCCTGACGAGTACGAGTTCCAGATGCTGTACGGGATCAGGTGCGACGAGCACCTCCGGCTGGCCGCCGACGGCCACCGGATGCGCGTCTACACCGCGTACGGCACCGACTGGTACGGGTACTTCATGCGGCGACTGGCGGAGAAGCCCGCCAACCTGCGGTTCTTCGCCCGTTCGATGGTCAGCAAGGGCTGAGCCCGACACCCCACCGCTCAAGTCAAGGAGTACGGAACCCCATGGACGCTGTGACCCAGGTCCCCACCCCCGTCAACGAGCCGGTGCACGGTTACGCGCCCGGCTCGCCCGAGCGCGCCCGGCTGGAGGCGAAGCTCAAGGAGCTGGCCGAGAACCCGATCGACCTGCCCTGCACCATCGGCGGCGAGAAGCGGCTGGGTGGCGGTGAGCCGTTCGAGGTGGTGCAGCCGCACAACCACAAGGCCGTGCTCGGCACGTACCGCAACGCGACCCGGCAGGACGCCCGGGACGCCATCGACGCGGCCCTCGCCGCCGCGCCCGCCTGGCGTGCGCTGTCCTTCGACGACCGCGCCGCGATCATCCTGCGCGCCGCCGAGCTGCTGGCCGGACCGTGGCGCGAGACCATCGCCGCCTCCACCATGCTCGGGCAGTCCAAGACCGCCCAGCAGGCCGAGATCGACGCCCCCTGCGAGCTGATCGACTTCTGGCGCTTCAACGTCCACTACGCCCGCCGGATCCTGGCCGAGCAGCCGGTCGCCAACGCCCCCGGCGTCTGGAACCGGCTCGACCACCGTCCGCTGGAGGGCTTCGTCTACGCGATCACGCCCTTCAACTTCTCGGCGATCGCGGGCAACCTGCCCACCGCGCCCGCGCTGATGGGCAACGTGGTGGTCTGGAAGCCGTCCCCGACCCAGACCCACGCGGCCGTGCTGCTCATGCGGCTGCTGGAGGAGGCGGGTCTGCCCAAGGGCGTCATCAACCTCGTCACCGGCGACGGCATCGAGGTCTCCGAGGTCGCCCTGGAGCACCGCGACCTCGCGGGCATCCACTTCACCGGCTCGACCAAGACCTTCCAGTACCTGTGGAGGACGGTCGGCAACAACATCGAGAAGTACCGCTCCTACCCGCGCATCGTCGGCGAGACCGGCGGCAAGGACTTCCTGGTCGCGCACCCGAGCGCCGACCGCGCCGTGCTGAAGACCGCGCTGACCCGGGGCGCCTTCGAGTACCAGGGCCAGAAGTGCTCGGCGACCTCCCGGGCGTACATCCCGGCGTCGATCTGGAACTCCGGCTTCAAGGAGGAGTTCGCCGCCGAGATCGACGGCATCGCCATGGGGGACGTCACCGATCTGTCCCACTTCATCGGCGCCGTCATCGACGAGCGCTCCTTCGCCAAGAACAAGGCCGCCATCGACCGTGCCAAGGAGGACCCGGCCTGCACGATCGTCGCGGGCGGCACGTACGACGACTCGGTGGGCTGGTTCGTCCGCCCGACCGTCGTCGAGTGCACCGACCCGGAGAACGAGGTCTTCACGACCGAGTACTTCGGCCCGTTCCTCGCCGTGCACGTCTACGAGGACGACGCGTACGAGGAGATGCTGACCCAGATGGAGTCGGTGGCCGAGTACGCCCTCACCGGTTCGGTCATCGCGAACGACCGCGCGGCGGCCGCGTACACCGCCGAGAAGCTCCGCTTCGCCGCGGGCAACTTCTACATCAACGACAAGTCGACCGGCGCCGTCGTCGGCCAGCAGCCCTTCGGCGGCGGCCGAGCCTCGGGCACGAACGACAAGGCCGGAGCCCCGCAGAACCTGATGCGCTGGACGCTGACCCGCGCCATCAAGGAGACGTTGGTCCCGCCGACGGACTACCCGTACCCGCACATGGGCTGAGGCCCGGGCGCCCGCGGGGGGAGGCGGTCGCGACGGTGCGGGACACCGCCGCGACCGCCCTGACGGCTCAGTTCTCGCAGCTCGTACGGCCCTCACGCCACCGGCACGCCACCGCGGCGAAGCCGCCGTCCGCCACCACCGGTACGGCGAGGGTGCCGCCGCCCCGGACGACGTACCCCTCGCGGACGAGCCCCGACGGGCCGTCCGTGACCGTCTCCACCAGCCAGCGGCCCCCGCCCAGCCGCACCGGTACGTCCACGGTCCGGGCCGCGCCGGCGACCGTGCCGCCGATGAACCAGCGGCCGTCGGGCGCCTGCCGGGCGAGGACCGCGGAGCGGCCCGGATCGCCGGTCAGCAGCCGGGTCCGCTCCCACCGCGCGGGCAGTTGCTCCAGATAGCGGCGGGCCTCGGGGCGGGCCTCGTACGACTCGGGTGTCCCGGCGAGGTTCTGGATGCCGGACTCGTACAGCACCGCCAGGCCCAGCTCACCCGCGTCCGAGGCCACGTTGGGCCGGTACGGGCGGTGGAAGGCGCCCGGAGTGAAGTCCATCGAGCCGAGGACGTTGCGGGTGAAGGGCAGGGCCGCGAGGTGCTCGGCCGTGTTGGTGCGCTTCTCCTCGCCGCCGACGCCCTCGAAGGTCAGCACCTGTGGCCAGGTGCGCTGCATGCCCTTCGGGATGGTCGAGCCGTGGAAGTTGACCATCAGGTGGTGCCGGGCGGTGGCCTCCAGGACGTCGTCGTACCAGCGCATCCGCTCCTGGGACTCCGAGTCCATGAAGTCGATCTTGACGCCCTTGACGCCCCAGCGCTCCAGCGTGGACAGCCACTTCTCGCGCTCGACGGGGTCCGTGAGCAGCGTGTAGTGCAGCCAGACGTGGATGCCGACGCCCTTCGCGGCCGCGTACCGCACCAGTTCGGGCATCCAGCTGTTCGTCTGCCAGTCGGGGTCGATGACCTCCCACTCGCCGGGCTTGAAGTACCAGCCCGCGTCCACGACCTCGTACGGCCAGCCGCGCTCGGCCGCGTAGTCGACGTACTTCTTCTGCGCGTCGAGGCTCTGTCCGGCCTCCTTGCCTCCCGCGAGCCAGGTCCACAGCGCCGGGCCCGGCTTGATCCAGGACGTGTCGCGGACGCGGGAGGGTGGGGCCAGGTCGTCGATGAACGTGGACTCGGTGACGGTCGCCAGGTCGCCGGTGATGACCGCCCGCCAGGGCGTGGTGAGTCCGGAGCCGTCGGGTACCTGGACCGGTTCGTCGTTCCAGAGGGCGACCTGGTACGTCGAGGAGCCTTCCTCGTGCGTCAAGTGGGCTCCCGAGTAGGTGCCGTTGACGTCGGACTCCGCGATCAGGGCCTGGCCGCCGGGGGTGTCGAAGAGGGCCTGCATCATGTACGGGCCCGTCGGTGGCAGGGTCGCCGACGCGTACCGGGTGAAGCGGAGCTCGTTGTCGGCGCGGTACCCGCCGATGACGGCCTCCGTGCCGGCGGGCAGCGTGAACGCGGAGGTCTCGCGGAGCACGTCGCCCTGGTCGCGGGGGAGTACGTAGCGGTACGCGACACCGTCCCCGGCCACGCGGGTCACCAGGTCGATGCGGGCGCCGGCCGCCGTACGGAAGCGGAAGCGGGACTCGCTCATGCGGACGACACGGTGGCCGGACTTTCCCGTCGGACTGGTGTAACTGCCGGACACCGTGCGGTCGGTGCGGCCCGTGAAGGTCAGCCGGCCCGAGAAGTCGGCCTGTTCGGTGACCAGGCCGAGGGGCGAGGGCTCCAGGATCGTACGGTCGCCGCGTCTGACGGCCAGTGTGGGGTGCCCGTCCGTCGGGTCGAGTGCCACGACGGCCGTGGGGGAGCCGGGCGGGCCCTGGATCTCCCAGGACCGGCCCGGTGCCGTGCGGTCGGCGTGGGCGGACGGCGCGGCCACGGCGGCGGCGAGCAGCGCGGAGCAGAGCGTCAACACGATGGTGCGTGGCCTTGAGGGGGCCGGTAGGGCGGGCATGCGGGTACCTCTCCCTGTCGCAGTCATCCGATGACTGTGAGCGTGGAGGGGCGCTATGAGGCTGTCAAGGAGTTATGCAGGCATAGACATCGGATTACTGGCCCGTGTGACCCACTGCACTGTCTCAGATAGTAGGAAGCCCAAGTAATTGTGGAGACAGGCGCGCTGTCCTCGCTTACTTTTGTAGGAGCCGAACGTCTCGCTCGACCAAGCGAAGGGCGCTCGTGAGCCGGAGCCCTAGGCAGGCAACCCCTGCGGCACCGCTCCCCGCCCCATCCGGCGCGTGTCTCGCAACCCCCCTTCCCGTGCTCCCGGATTGCTTCGAAGGAGTCGATTTCCCATGGCCGAGACGACCGCCCGCCGCCGAGTCCGCCGTATCTCCCGTACCGCCGAGTCCGACCGCAAGAACGCCGCCGCCGCGCTCCAGCGCGCCCTCGACCGCAGGGACAACGGCGGAGCGACCGGACACTGAGTCCGGCCGCGCCCCGGCCGTGGGCTGGGGCTCAGGGGTGCTTGCACCCCTCAGCCGCCGCGTCGCACCTCGAAGTGGTCGATGCGCTCGCCCTTCTCGGTGAGCGCTGAGACCTTGAGCCGGGCGGCCCTGGCGCCCGTTCCGGTCTCCACCTCGACCGAGAGGAAGGAGAAGCCGGTGTAGCGCACGCGCGACCACTCCACGGTCTCGTCCTTCTGCTCCTGCGACTTCGTCCAGAGGAACGACTCGACGGAGTCGCGGTTCCTGACGTGCCCCTCGTAGCTGTCCTCGACGCCCTCGGGAAAGCCGTACAGGGTCTTGCCGCCGCCGCCCGCGGTGACGTACACGATCCCGTCCCGCGAGGGATCCGTGGAGTCGCCGATCCGTACCGGCTTGCCGACCCCGCCGTCCTTGATGGCGTCCGTCCGCTCGTACACGTGGTTGTGCCCGTTGATCACCAGGTCGACCTGGTGCTTGGTGAACAGGGGCAGCCACTCGGCACGCAGGCCGCCGTCCGACGCGTGCTTCGACGTCGAGTACGCGCAGTGGTGGAAGAAGACGACGATGAAGTCGACCGGGTCGGCCGCCCGCAGCTCCTTGAGCGTCCGGTCCAGCCAGGCCGTCTGTCTGCCGCCCGTGTAGCCGAAGTTGGCGGGGATCTCGTACGAGACGTCGTTCGCGTCCAGGGACACCACGCCGACGTTGCCGTACGTGAACGCGTACACGCCCGGCGCCTTCCGCGGGTCGAAGCCGCTCTCCGGGAGTGAGAAGCGGGCCAGCTGCCCGCCGTACCCGTCCGGCGAGTACCAGGCCTCCATGTCGTGGTTGCCGACCGCCACCATCCACGGCACCGACTTCGCCACCGGCTCGGTCTGCTTGAGGAACGCGTCCCACGCCGACGGGTTGAACAGGTCCGACTTCTCGCCGTGGCCGGTGTTGTCCGCGTAGCAGATGTCGCCCGCGTGCAGGTGGAAGGCGGGTTCCTGACGCAGCAGCACCTTGTCGTTGGCGATCGCCTCCGCGCTCACGCCCTGGTCGCCGAAGGCGGTGAAGACGAACTTCTCCGGGCTCGCGGGCGCCGTGCGGAAGGAGGTGATGGTCGACCGGCCATGCGGCGAGGCCGGGTCGAAGCCGTCGTGGCCGACGCCGTAGTAGTACGTCGTGCCGGGCCTCAGGCGGTCCAGGGCCGCGTGCACGTAGTACTGGTCGTACGCCGGGCGTCCCCCCAGGGCCGGGGTGGGCAGGTGGCGGACCTCGGCCTCGATCTTCCGGCTCAGGTCGTCGGGCCTGAGACCCACACGGACGTACGGCTTGCCGACCGACAGCGGCACCTGCCAGGAGATCCGCATCTGCGTCTTCGGGTCGGCGCCGAAGGCGAGATGACGGCCGAACGGGGTGACGACGGAACCGTGCACCCGCTCCGTGGACGTGGCGGCGGGCGCGGACGAACGGCCCGACGTCGCCGTGCCCGACCCCGAGCAGCCGGTCAGCAGCCCGCCGGCCAGCGCGCCCGCGGTCAGCAGCGTGCGGCGCCGGGACAGTCTGGTGCGCAGGTACTCGTGCTGTTCCGCCATGCTCATACGGTGCGCGAGCCGCTCGGGAATGCCGAAGTCCGGTGTCTCCATGACGTCGAACTTCCCAGCGACTCCCAACTCACGGCAAACACACGGGTGAACGCCAGTCAACGGATCGGGGGCCGCGGCGACACGGCCGCGTCCATATCGCGGACGCCCCGTGTCATCCCATGGGACAAGGAGTACGGTGCCGTCATGTCTCGCAGCATCAATCTCGCAGTGATTCCCGGTGACGGAATCGGCCAGGAAGTCGTGGCCCAGGGTCTGAAGGTCCTCTCCGCCGTCCTTCCGCAGGATGTGAAGCTGGAGACCAAGGACTACGACTTCGGCGCCAAGCGCTACCACGCGACCGGTGAGACCCTCACCGACGCCGACCTCGAGGCCCTCAAGCAGCACGACGCGATCCTGCTCGGCGCGATCGGTGACCCGAGTGTCCCGTCCGGCGTCCTGGAGCGCGGCTTCCTGCTCAAGCTCCGCTTCGCCTTCGACCACCACGTCAACCTGCGCCCCTCGAAGCTGCTCCCGGGTGTCGCCACCCCGCTGGCCGGCGAGCCGCGGATCGACTTCGTCGTGGTCCGCGAGGGCACCGAGGGCCCGTACACGGGCAACGGCGGCACCATCCGCAAGGGCACCGAGCACGAGGTCGCCACCGAGGTCTCCGTCAACACGGCCTTCGGTGTCGAGCGCGTGGTCCGTGACGCCTTCGCCCGTGCCCAGGCCCGCCCGCGCAAGAAGCTGGCGCTGATCCACAAGAACAACGTGCTGACCTTCGCGGGTCACCTGTGGACGAACATCTTCAACAAGGTGGCCGAGGAGTACCCCGAGGTCACCACCGAGTACATGCACGTCGACGCGGCGACCATCTACCTGGTCACCCAGCCCGAGCGCTTCGACGTGATCGTGACCGACAACCTCTTCGGTGACATCATCACCGACCTCGCCGCGGCCGTCTCCGGCGGCATCGGCGTCGCCGCCTCCGGGAACATCAACCCGAGCGGCGAGTTCCCGTCCATGTTCGAGCCCGTGCACGGCTCGGCCCCGGACATCGCGGGCCAGGGCAAGGCCGACCCGTCGGCCACCGTCCTGTCCGTCGCCCTGCTGCTGCGCCACCTCGGCTACGAGTCCGAGGCCGCGCGTATCGAGGAGGCCGTCTCCGCCGACCTCGCCGAGCGTGTGGGCAAGCCCGCCCGCTCCACCGACGAGATCGGTGACGCGCTCGCCGTACGAGTAGCCGGCTGACCCGCCGCGCACTCATCCTCCGAGAAGCCGCCGGGTCGCACTCACCGCACCCGGCGGCTTTCGTATGCCCTCGCCGGGTGTCACCATCAATTCCCTGGGCAAGCCCAAGGGTCGCATTCACACCCGTTCCGGACAGGGTCTCCCGCTTGCGATAATCAGACGCGGAGCCGCCGAATGAGGGGATGCTCGGACGTCCTAGCACTGGCCACTGGACGTGCGGGCGTGAGCGCGGCCCGTCACACACGAACCGGTGCTGCATCTCCCGGGGGACAACCCCCGGACCCCCGGCCGAAAGCCGGGGGCGTCGGAGACATATCGGCCACCCTGTAGGCAGTGAAGGACAACCACTGATGACGACGCCCACGATCGAGCTCAAGCCCTCGGCCCACCCGCTCTCCGACGCGGAGCGCGAGGCGATCCTGGCCAACCCCGGGTTCGGCCGCCACTTCACCGACCACATGGTGACGATCAAGTGGACCGAGGGCCGCGGCTGGCACGACGGCCAGCTCGTGCCGTACGGCCCGCTCTCCCTCGACCCGGCGAACATGACCCTGCACTACGCCCAGGAGATCTTCGAGGGACTCAAGGCGTACCGCGGGCCCGACGGGTCCGTCGCCACGTTCCGCCCGGAGATGAACGCCCGCCGCTTCCAGCGCTCCGCCCACCGTCTCGGCATGCCCGAGCTTCCCGTCGAGGCGTTCATCGAGGCCTGTGACGTCCTCGTCCGGCAGGACAAGGCGTGGGTGCCCGCGCACGGCGGCGAGGAGTCCCTGTACCTGCGCCCGTTCATGATCGCCACCGAGGTCGGCCTGGGCGTCAAGCCGGCCAACGAGTACCTGTTCCTCGTCATCGCCTCGCCCGCGGGCGCGTACTTCCCGGGGGGCGTCAAGCCGGTCTCGATCTGGCTCTCCGAGGACCGCGTCCGCGCCGTCCCCGGCGGCATGGGCGACGCCAAGACGGGCGGCAACTACGCGGCCTCCCTGCTCGCCCAGGCCGAGGCCGCCGAGAAGGGCTGCGACCAGGTCTGCTACCTCGACGCCGTCGAGCACAAGTGGATCGAGGAACTCGGCGGCATGAACCTGTACTTCGTGTACGGGGACAGGATCGTCACGCCGTCCCTGACGGGCTCGATCCTGGAGGGTGTCACCCGTGACTCCCTTCTCACGGTCGCCCGCGACCTCGGCCTCACCGCTGAGGAGGGCCGTGTCTCCATCGACCAGTGGCAGCGCGACGCCGAGAGCGGCGCGCTGACGGAGGTCTTCGCCTGCGGCACCGCCGCGGTCATCACCCCCGTCGGCACGGTCAAGCGCACGGGCGCCGAGTGGCAGCAGTCGGGCGGCGAGCCCGGTGAGGTCACCCTCAAGCTCCGCGAGGCCCTCCTCGACATCCAGCGCGGCACGGCGGAGGACCGCCACGGCTGGATGCACCGCCTGGGCTGAGCAACGGCCAGGGGCTCTCGGCCCCGGCCTCCGCAGGCTCCCCGGTCCCCGCGCTGCCCAACGGCGGCGCGGGGGCCGGGAGTTGCCGGCGTGAGACGGGCGCGGGTCCTCAGGTGGAAGGCGCGGGTCCTCAGGTGGAACAGGTGCCTCAGGTAGAACAGGTGAGTGAACACACTGCTCTGTGCCCGCTGCGGCCGCCGGCTGACCGAGCCCGTCCGGCAGCTCGACGAGATGCCCGAGCTCCCCGAATGGGACGGCATGCCCGACGCGGACGGCCGGCGCCACGGCCCGGCGAGCGTCCCGCGCGGCGCCTACGTCGTCGACCCCCAGCCGTACGGGGCGCCTTTCGTGCCGTACGAGGGGGACGAAAACGCGTACGACGGGATCGTGCCAGGTGGCATGTGGATGTCCGACGAACGGGGGTTGCTCGTCTCCGACGGACCTCGCGGCACGTACGTCCTGCATCCGCTCGACGTCGTCGAACTCGACCGGCACCCCGACGGGTCCCGCCTCGGTGGCTGCTGCGGCCTCAACCCCTTCAACGGCGTCAACCTCGTCTGCTCGTGCGGTGCCGAGGTCGCCATCGGGGCCTCCGACTGCTCGGGCGGTTATGAGACCCGGCTCGTCCCGGACGCCGTGCGTGCGACGGACACGCCGCCCGGGCTGCTCGCATCCTGAGACGGGCGGTGAGCACGGGGGCAGGTTGTGCCACACTGCCCCCGTGCTCTCGTTCGCCATGATTATTGGCAGCAGGCGCGCCGGTCCGCAGTGACCGTCACGTACGACCACGTACGGGCGGACACCGTCGTCCTCGACCCGCGCGCAGACCTCTCGCACCCGCGAGAGGTTTTTCTTTTGCCCGGCCCACCATCAGCCGGGAGGAGAGCGCGAGGGATCATTGGGGGACGGCGGAGCCGGTCATTCCGGTAGACCGAGATCCAACACAGGAGCCGAAACCATGACCGAAACCAGCGAGCTCGACGATTCCTTCCACGTCTTCGACACCACCCTGCGCGACGGCGCGCAGCGCGAGGGCATCAACCTCACGGTCGCGGACAAGCTGGCCATCGCCCGGCACCTGGACGACTTCGGCGTGGGCTTCATCGAGGGCGGCTGGCCCGGGGCCAACCCGCGCGACACCGAGTTCTTCGCCCGCGCCCGCGAGGAGATCGACTTCCGCCACGCCCAGCTGGTCGCGTTCGGTGCGACCCGCCGGGCGGGCGGCAAGGCGAGCGAGGACCCGCAGGTCAATGCTCTCCTCGGCTCGGGCGCTCCTGTGATCACCCTGGTCGCCAAGTCCCATGACCGGCATGTCGAGCTGGCGCTGCGCACGACCCTCGACGAGAACCTGGAGATGATCCGCGACACGGTGTCGTATCTCCGCTCCCAGGGCCGCCGGGTCTTCGTCGACTGTGAGCACTTCTTCGACGGCTACCGCGCGAACCCCGAGTACGCCAAGGCGGTCGTCCGTGCGGCGTCGGAGGCCGGCGCCGACGTGGTCGTCCTGTGCGACACCAACGGCGGCATGCTCCCGGCCCAGGTCCAGGCGGTGGTGGCGACGGTCCTCGCCGACACGGGCGCCCGCCTCGGCATCCACGCCCAGGACGACACGGGCTGCGCCGTCGCGAACACCCTGGCCGCGGTCGACGCGGGCGCGACGCACGTGCAGTGCACCGCGAACGGCTACGGCGAGCGCGTCGGCAACTCCAACCTCTTCCCCGTCGTCGCCGCCCTGGAGCTGAAGTACGGCAAGAAGGTCCTCCCCGACGGCAAGCTGCGCGAGATGACGCGGATCTCGCACGCGATCGCCGAGGTCGTGAACCTGACCCCCTCCACTCACCAGCCGTACGTCGGCGTCTCGGCCTTCGCGCACAAGGCCGGGCTGCACGCCTCCGCGATCAAGGTCGACCCGGACCTGTACCAGCACATCGACCCCGAGCAGGTCGGCAACACCATGCGCATGCTGGTCTCCGACATGGCGGGCCGCGCGTCGATCGAGCTCAAGGGCAAGGAACTCGGCGTCGATCTGGGCGGCGACCGCGAGCTGGTCGGCCGGGTCGTGGAGCGGGTCAAGGAGCGCGAGCTCCAGGGCTACACGTACGAGGCGGCCGACGCGTCCTTCGAACTCCTCCTCCGCGAGGAGGTGGCGGGCAAGCCCCTGCGTTACTTCCGCACCGAGTCCTGGCGCGCCATCGTCGAGGACCGCCCCGACGGCAGCCACGCCAACGAGGCCACGGTCAAGCTGTGGGCCAAGAGCGAGCGCATCGTCGCCACGGCGGAGGGCAACGGCCCGGTCAACGCCCTGGACCGCGCCCTGCGCGTCGCCCTGGAGAAGATCTACCCCCAGCTCGCCAAGCTCGACCTGGTCGACTACAAGGTCCGCATCCTGGAGGGCAAGCACGGCACCGAGTCCACGACCCGTGTGCTGATCTCCACCTCCGACGGCACGGGGGAGTGGTCCACGGTGGGTGTCGCGGACAACGTGATCGCCGCGTCCTGGCAGGCCCTGGAGGACGCGTACGCGTACGGGCTGCTGCGGGCGGGCGTCGAACCGGCGGAGTAGCCACGGTCGGCGGAGGTCGGTAACTCGGCGGAGTCCAGTAACTCGACGGCGGTCAGTACCCGGCGCCGGCGGGACGGGAGCATCGGGACGGGGGCGTCGGGACGGTCGGGCCCGGGTATGCGGTACGGGCCCGACTCCGCCACCTGACTCGCCAGGTGAACGATCCGCTTTCACTCCTTTACCCCGTTATGGGTGACTTCGAGGTAGCTTCGAATGTATGAACGCTGCACCCGTTCGAGGTCTTCTGCGCCTGCTGATCGTGCCGCTCATAGTGGCGCTGGGGGTGCTCGCGGCCGGGGTACCCGGCGCGCACGCGGCCACCGATCTGTCCGAGGTCGCCGAGGCCCTGCGTGAGAGTCCGGTGTACGTGGACCCGGCCGCCACCGACCTGCTCTCCGAGTCGGACGCCGAGTCGCTCGCCGACAGGATCGAGGACGCGGACAAGCCGATCTTCGTGGCGGTCCTCCCGGCCGACTATCCGACCGAGAACCTGTTCGCCAACCTGCGTACCGAGACGGGTGTCGCCGGCCTGTACGGCATCCGGCTCGGCGACCGCTTCGACGCGCGGGCCGACAGCGCCGTGCTGAGCAACCAGGCGGTGGACAACCTCGTGACGGCGGTGCAGGGCGCGGGCGACCCCAAGGCCCAGCTGGGCGACTTCGTCGACGACGCCCTGCGCAGCGACCTCGGCGGTTCGGCCCCGTCCGGCTGGAGCGGGGGCGGCGGTGGAGTGGTGGTGGACCCGGGCGCGCTGGCCGCTCTCGGCGCGGTCCTCGCGGCCGGCGGCGCGGGCGCGTACGGACTGGTCCGCCGCAACCGCCGCAGGAGGGAGGAGGAGCGGCGCGCCGCTCTGGAGAAGCTGCGTGTCGTGGTCGACGAGGACATCACCGCCTTCGGCGAGGAGCTCGACCGCCTCGACTTCCACCCCGCGGAGCCCGGCGCCGACGACGCGATGCGCGCGGACTACGAGCGGGCGCTGGACGCCTACGAGCAGGCGAAGACGTCCATGGCCGCGGCCCGGCGCCCCGAGGACGTGCGCGCGGTCACCGAGGCCCTGGAGGACGGCCGTTTCTCGCTCGCGCAGCTGGCCGCGCGCCGCGAGGGCCGCCCGATGCCCGAGCGCCGCGCTCCCTGCTTCTTCGACCCGCGGCACGGCCCGTCGGTGGCCGACGCGACCTGGAGCCCCGACGGCGGCACCCCGCGCGAGGTCCCGGTCTGTGCGGCGGACCAGGCCCGCCTGGCCGACGGCCGCGACCCGATGGTCCGCGAGGTGGAGACGGCGTCCGGCGGCCGCCGCCCCTACTGGGAGGCCGGCCCGGCCTACGGCCCCTGGGCGGGCGGCTACTTCGGCGGCGGCATCCTGCCCGGCCTGCTGATCGGCACACTGCTCGGCAGCATGATGGCCACCCCGTCGTACGCCGCGATGTACGGCGCCGGCTACGGCGACTTCGGCGGCTACGAGGGCGGAGATGTCTCGGGCGCGGACTTCGACACCGACGACTTCTCCGGCGGCTTCGGCGGAGGGG
>NZ_VJZE01000117.1 GCF_009377205.1 Streptomyces phyllanthi | reverse complement strand
GCCCTACCCGGTCCCGTCCCTTCCCTGGGGGCTGCCGTCCCCGGACCCCCGCTTCGGCCCTGAACGGCCCTCGTCCGCGAACGCCAACGCCGGACGGGCTGGATATCGAACGCCGGACGGACTGGATAGCCTGGCCCCGGCCGAGAAGCTGAGCCAGGCCGGGGCGGAACCACCGCCCCGTTCGACCGCTACGCCCGCTCCCGCCACCGATTGGTGATCGGCAGCCGGCGGTCCTTCCCGAAACCCTTCGCCGAGATCTTCGTCCCCGGCGGGTACTGCCGCCGCTTGTACTCCGCCGTGTCCACCAACCGCAGCGTCCTGACGACCAGCTCCCGTTCGAACCCCGCCGCGACGATCGTGTCCGCCCCCTCGTCCCGGTCCACGTACCGCTCGAGGATCGCGTCCAGCACCGGATAGTCCGGCAGCGAGTCCGTGTCGACCTGCCCCGGCCGCAACTCCGCACTCGGCGGCTTCGTGATCGAGTTCTCCGGGATCGGCGGCGCCTGCCCCCGCTCGGCCGCGGCCCGGTTGCGCCACTCCGCCAGCCGGAAGATCGACGTCTTGTACACGTCCTTGATCGGCCCGTACGCGCCCACCGAGTCCCCGTACAGCGTCGAGTACCCCACCGCCAGCTCCGACTTGTTGCCGGGCGCCAGCACGATGTGGCCCTCCTCGTTGGAGATCGCCATCAGCATCGTGCCGCGCAGCCGCGACTGGAGGTTCTCCTCCGCCAGCCCGGTGAGACCCAGGGACTCCATGTACGCGTCGAACATCGACGCGATGGGCACCGTACGGAAGTTCAGCCCCGTCCGCCGCGCCAGCTCGGCAGCGTCCCCCTTGGAGTGGTCCGAGGAGTACTTGGACGGCATGGACACGCCGTACACGTTCTGAGCACCCAGCGCGTCACACGCGATCGCCGCGACGAGCGCGGAGTCGATACCGCCCGACAGGCCGATCAGCACCGACTTGAAGCCGTTCTTCGCGACGTACGCCCGCAGGCCGACCACCAGCGCCGAGTACACCTCCTCGTCGTCGTCGAGCCGCTCCGCGTACCCCCCGGCGAGCTCCGGCTCGTACGCGGGCAGTGGCTCCTCGGAGATCACCAGGCGGTCGATGCGCAGACCGTCGTCGACGACCCCCTCCACCGGCTCCGCCGACGCCGCCGGCAGGTCCAGGTCCAGGACCACGCACCCCTCCGCGAACTGCGGCGCCCGCGCGATCACCTCACCGTCGCGGTCCACGACGATCGAGTCCCCGTCGAAGACCAGCTCGTCCTGCCCGCCGATCATCGCCAGGTACGCGGTGGTGCAGCCCGCCTCCTGGGCCCGCTTGCGGACCAGTTCCAGGCGGGTGTCGTCCTTGTCGCGCTCGTACGGCGAGGCGTTGACGGAGAGCAGCAGGCCCGCCTCGGCGGAGCGCGCGGCGGGTACGCGGCCGCCGTCCTGCCAGAGGTCCTCACAGATCGCGAGGGCCACGTCGATCCCGTGCACCCGCACTACCGGCATCGTGTCGCCCGGCACGAAGTACCGGAACTCGTCGAACACGCCGTAGTTGGGGAGGTGGTGCTTGGCGAAGGCCAGCGCGACCTCGCCGCGGTGCAGTACGGCCGCCGCGTTGCGCGGGGAGCCGGCCGGCTGGCCGAGCCTCGGGCGGCCCGACTCCGACCGGTCGAGATAGCCGACGATCACCGGCAGCTCCCCGAAGCCCTCGTCGGCCAGCCGCGCGGCCAGGCTCCGCAGCGCCGCGCGGGAGGCCTCGACGAAGGACGGGCGCAGGGCCAGGTCCTCGACGGGATACCCGGTCAGCACCATCTCAGGGAACGCCACCAGATGCGCTCCCTGCTCGGCGGAGTGCCGGGTCCAACGGACGATCGCCTCGGCGTTCCCGGCGAGATCGCCGACGGTCGAGTCGATCTGATTCAGGGCGAGGCGTAGTTGAGGCACGCGGTCAGTGTAATCGTCAGAGCGACGCTATGGGGTGGTGCGGAATGTGGGGCACCCCACTTCGGGGCGCCCCACACAGGTGCTCCCGCCTCAGCGGCGGTACGACTCCACGTAACCTCCGGCGGGCGAGCCCACCCAGGTCACATCGTCGTATCCCCTGACCGCCCGCAGCGAGCTGTCCCTGCCCAGGGTGCGCACCGACGTGGTCAGGCCATCGGTCGCGTCGTAGCCGTTGACGTGGTCGACGTGGGCCACGGAGAGTCCCCTGCCCGTGGGGTCGTCGGTCACGTCGTGGTACGCCTTCGAGCCGTAGCGGGCGTGGATCGCCGGGTTGGCGAAGCCGATCGCCCAGCCGCCGCGCGCCTCCTGGGCCAGGGCCGGGACGCCCGCGACGACCGGCGCGGCCAGCGAGATGCCGCGTCGGCGGCACCACAAGGGATTTCCCCCCGCCGACTCCGGCCGCCCGCCCGCTCCGACGGGCCGCTCGCGACGCGCTGCTCTCCCGCGCGCGCCCGTGGGTGGTTGCCCTGACGCGCTGCTCTCCTGTGCGGTCAGCCGACGGTCCGCCCCCGACGCGTCGCTCGCGACGGACCACCCCCAGCACACCACCGGCGGCACGTCCTCCGACGTGCCACCGGCGGCAGGCCCTCCGACGTGCCGCCTGCGGCGATCGCCCTGACGCGTCGCTCACGGCGGGCCGCTCTCCCGCGCCGCCCGTGGCAGCCGGCCCTCCCGAGCCATCCGTGGCGGCCGGCCCTCCCGCGCCGCCCGTGGCGGCCGGACCTACCGCGTCGTCGCGCCCCGCTCCTTGAGCATGCCCGTCATGAGCTGGATCTCCGACTCCTGCGCGTCGACCATGCCCTGCGCGAGCTTCTTCTCCACGCCGACCGTGCACTTGGCGACACAGCCCTCCGCCATGTGGACGCCGCCCTTGTGGTGGTCGGTCATCAGCTGGAGGTAGAAGACCTCCGCCTGCTTGCCGCTCAGCTTGCCGAGCTTCTCCATCTCGGCGTTGGTCGCCATGCCCGGCATCAGCGAGCCGTCCTCGCCGGACGCCATGTCGCCCATGCCCATCCATGTCATGGGCGCGTTCGACGACACCTTCGGCAGCCCCCACAGGTCGAGCCAGCCGATCATCATGCCGCGCTGGTTCGCCTGCGTCTGCGCGATGTCGTACGCGAGCCGCCGCACCTCCTCGTCGTCGGTGCGGTCGCGGACGATGTACGACATCTCGACGGCCTGCTGGTGGTGGACCGCCATGTCCCGGGCGAAGCCCGCGTCCGCGGAGTCGGCCGCGGGCACCTTGGCCGACGGTTCGTCGCCGTCGGCGACCGCGTATGTGATCGCCCCGGCCGCGACGAGCACCGCCGCGGCACCGGAGGCGATCCAGCCGATGTGCTTCATCTTCCCCACTGTGTCAGACCGTTGCTAGGAGACGCCGTTGGTGCAGGCCGCGCCCGGCTCGGGGGTCTGCTTGCCCTGCACGTACGTCTCGAAGAACTTGTCGAGGTTCGGGTCGCTCGCGCTTGTCACCGTGCGCTGCGCGCCCCACGCGCTCAGCATGATCGGGTCCTTCTGGTCCTCGACCGGGCTCATCAGCGTGTACGGGGTCTTCTTGACCTTCTCCGCGAGCGCCTTGACATCGGCGTCGGAGGCCTTGTCGTTGTACGTCACCCAGACCGCGCCGTGCTCCATGGAGTGCACGGCGTTCTCGTTCCTGATCGCCTTGTCGTAGACGTCGCCGTTGCAGTTCTGCCAGGCCGGGTCGTGGTCGCCGCCGACCGGGGGCGTCGCCGGGTACTTCACGGTCTTGGTGACGTGGTTCTGGGTCAGCTCGCCCTTCCACGTCTTCACACCGTCGTCACCGGTGACGAACTTGCCAGAGGTGGCCTTCGCGTCGCTCGACGCGTCGCTGCTGTCGGACTGCGAGCGGATCAGGAAGGTTCCGCCGACGACAAGACCGGCGACTATGACCACGCTCGCGCCGATCGTGAGGATGCGGTTGCGGCGCTCACGGGAGCGCTCGGCGCGGCGCATCTCTTCTATGCGCGCCTTGCGCGAATCGGAGCTCTTCTTGGCGGCCATGGGTGTGAGTCCTTATGGGGGATGGGACGGACGGGCCCGCTGATCGTAATGTGCACGGAGGGGGGAACTGGAGGGCGGTCGCAGGAATGGCCGGGGGAGCCCGGTCGACAGCGGTCTCCTGTCGATAATTTGAACCCCAGATGCGCCTTATCTACGCTTCCAGTATGCGGCTCCTGCGCTCCACCGACCTGGCCCTGCGCGTCCTGATGCGGCTCGCCGTCGAGGGCGAGTCCACCCCCACGACCCGTGAGGTCGCCGCGGCCATGGAAGTGCCGTACACGCACGCCGCGAAGGTCGTGGCCGGGCTCCAGCACATGGGCCTGGTGTCCGCGCGGCGCGGCAGGGGTGGGGGGCTCGCGCTCAGCGAGGAGGGGCGTACGGCGTCGGTGGGCGCCGTCGTGCGCGCCTTCGAGGGGGACGGCGACGTCGTCGACTGCGAGGGCGCCACCCCGTGCCCGCTCGCCTCCGGCTGCCGGCTGCGCGGCGCCCTGCGGCGGGCCCAGGAGGCGTTCTTCGCCTCGCTGGACCCGGTGACGGTGGCAGACGTGGTGGCGTCGCCGACGGGGCCGCTGCTGCTGGGGATCTCGCGTACCGTTCCTGTGGACTGAGTGGGAGTGAGTCCGCTCAGCCGCACGCCCCGAACGGTCTTGGGCGTACTGGTCCCCGGCGTACTCGACCCCGGGGCAGCGACACAGATCCTGTCCGTGGTCGGATCCCGGGAGGCCCCCGCGGCCGGAGGCCGCTGATGGGCACTGCCCTCACGACCTGGCCAGGTGGGTACGGCCAGAGGGCGACGGGGAGGCCCCGAACCATCACTCCGGTGGAGCGGGGGCCCCGCACGCCGGCGCCGTACCCGGCGCCCCAGATCGCATGATCACCGTAGCCCGAACGGCCCACAACGCCGCAAGCCCGGAAGCCCGCAAGCCCGGAAGCCGACCATCACACGATCGAGTTAAACCGCCCTCGTACACGCTCCCCAGCGAGCAGCTGACAACCCCGTAGTGCCGGCGGCGTAGTGCGCCGGCGGCGGATCAGTCCTGGGCGAGCCAGAGGTCCGGCCCGAACACCTCGTAGTGGATGTCGGCGGGCGCCACGCCCTTGCCGATCAGCTGCGCCCGTACCGCGCGCATGAAGGGCAGCGGACCGCACAGGTACGCGCGCGTGCCGGACGGGATGTCGAGCGAGGTCAGGTCGGCCAGGCCCGTGCGGTCGGCCGGGTGCCCGGGATCCGGGTGCTCGTACCAGACGTGCACGGAGGCGTCCGGGAGCTTGGCCGCGTACGCCTCGTGGTCGGCGCGCAGGGCGTGCTCGGCGGGGGAGCGGTCGGCGTGGACGACGGTGACCGGGGCGCGATGCCCGGAGAGCGCGAGCTGCTCCAGCATGGCGGTCATCGGGGTCACGCCGATACCGGCGGAGGCGAGCAGCAGGGGCGCGTCAGCGTCCTGGCCGAGGACGAGATCACCGTACGGCGCGGACACGCGCAGCCGGTCGCCGACGCGCACGCGCGCGTGGAGGTGGTTCGAGACCTCGCCGTCCGGAGCGCCGTCGCCGCGCACCCGCTTCACCCCGATCCGGAGCGTCGCCGATCCCGGGGCGTCGACCACGCTGTACTGCCGTATCTGCCGGGCCCCGTCCGGGAGCGTGACCTGGACCGACACGTACTGTCCCGCCCGGTGGGCGGGCACGGGCGCGCCGTCGGCGGGCCGCAGCTCGAACACGACCACGTCGTCGGTGTCCTGGACGCGCCCGACGACCTCCCACTCGCGCGGGCCGCCTCCGGCGCCGGTCTCCTCGTACAGCCGCCGCTCGATCGCGATCAGCGCGTTCGCCATCAGCCAGTAGACCTCGTCCCAGGCGTCCGCGACCTCTTCGGTGACCGCCTCGCCCAGCACCTCGGCGATGGCGGCGAACAGGTGCTCGTGGACGACGTCGTACTGCTCCGGGGCGATGCCCAGGGAGGCGTGTTTGTGGGCGATACGGCGCAGCATCGCGTCGGGCCGTTCGTCCGGGTGTGCCACGAGGTGGGTGGCGAAGGCGGCGATGGAGCCCGCGAGGGCCTGGCGCTGGGTGCCCGCGGCCTGGTTGCCGCGGTTGAAGAGGTCGCGGAGCAGTGCGGGGTGGGCGGCGAACAGCCTCTCGTAGAAGCGCGCGCTGATCTCCCCGATGGCCGCGCCCACGGCGGGGAGGGTGGCGCGCACGGTGGCGGTGGACTGCTCGGACAGCATCGGGACTCCTCGAACTCGGCTGCTCCGTGACGGTGCGGCACGGTACTTAAACTTGCATCTGAGATGCAAATTAAAGCGCACGCGCCCTGAAGCGATGGGGGAGGGGGTGGCCATTACGGATGGGCGGGCGGACAGGCAAGATGGGCTCAGAGCCGCACACCCGCTCCATGTGGGGCGTTCGCACCCGGTTCGGTCGTCCGGGCAAGGTGCGCAACACGCATGAAACGGTGTTGTGGTGGGATGCTCAGGTGCCGGACCGTTTCCCGTGGCTCGGGAGTAGGCGGCCTGACCAGCGAGGATGGGTGGAAGCTAGACATGGACAAGCAGCAGGAGTTCGTGCTCCGCACCTTGGAGGAGCGCGACATCCGGTTCGTACGCCTGTGGTTCACGGACGTGCTGGGCTTCCTCAAGTCCGTGGCCGTGGCCCCCGCCGAGCTCGAACAGGCCTTTGACGAGGGCATCGGCTTCGACGGCTCGGCCATCGAGGGCTTCGCCCGCGTCTACGAGTCCGACATGATCGCCAAGCCGGACCCGTCCACCTTCCAGGTCCTCCCGTGGCGCGCGGAGGCCCCCGGCACGGCCCGTATGTTCTGCGACATCCTCATGCCGGACGGCTCGCCGTCCTTCGCGGACCCGCGCTACGTCCTCAAGCGCGCCCTGGCCCGCACCTCCGACCTGGGCTTCACCTTCTACACGCACCCGGAGATCGAGTTCTTCCTCCTGAAGGACCGCCCGCTCGACGGCACGCGCCCGACCCCCGCCGACAACTCCGGCTACTTCGACCACACCCCGCAGAACATCGGCATGGACTTCCGCCGCCAGGCGATCACCATGCTGGAGTCGATGGGCATCTCGGTCGAGTTCTCCCACCACGAGGGCGCGCCCGGCCAGCAGGAGATCGACCTGCGCTACGCCGACGCGCTCTCCACGGCGGACAACATCATGACGTTCCGCCTGGTCATGAAGCAGGTGGCGCTGGAGCAGGGCGTCCAGGCGACGTTCATGCCGAAGCCGTTCTCGGAGCACCCGGGCAGCGGCATGCACACGCACCTGTCCCTCTTCGAGGGCGACCGCAACGCGTTCTACGAGTCGGGCTCGGAGTACCAGCTCTCCAAGGTCGGCCGCTCCTTCATCGCGGGCCTGCTGCGCCACGCGGCGGAGACGTCGGCCGTCACCAACCAGTGGGTCAACTCCTACAAGCGCATCTGGGGCGGCGCCGAGCGCACCGCGGGCGCGGGCGGCGAGGCCCCCTCGTACATCTGCTGGGGCCACAACAACCGCTCGGCCCTGGTCCGCGTCCCGATGTACAAGCCCGGCAAGACCGGCTCGGCCCGCGTGGAGGTCCGCTCCCTCGACTCCGGCGCGAACCCCTACCTCGCCTACGCCGTCCTCCTGGCCGCCGGCCTCAAGGGCATCGAGGAGGGCTACGAGCTCCCGCCGGGCGCCGAGGACGACGTCTGGGCCCTCTCCAACTCCGAGCGCCGCGCGATGGGCATCGAGCCGCTCCCCCAGAACCTGGGCGAGGCCCTGACCCTCATGGAACGCAGCGACCTCGTCGCCGAGACCCTCGGCGAGCACGTCTTCGACTTCTTCCTCCGCAACAAGCGGCAGGAGTGGGAGGAGTACCGCAGCGAGGTCACCGCGTTCGAGCTGCGGAAGAACCTGCCGGTGCTGTGACGCTCCGCCGCGGGCCGGCTGGAGTGGCGGGTTCGTTCCGGCCGGTTCGAAGCCGCGGGTTCGCCGTGGTTTCTCGCGCAGTTCCCCGCGCCACCTGGGGGCGCGGGGGTTCGGCGCCCTACTGCTGCCGGCCCGCCAGCTCCGTCAGCAGCTCGTGCAGGGGCTTCTCCGCCCGCTGCCGGTACTCCTGGACCGCCCACCCGTTGCCGTCCGGGTCCTTGAAGTACATGAACGTGGCGCCGTCGGCGGGGGCGTACTGGACCGGCTCGGAGACCTGGAGGCCGCGGTCGGTCAGTTCCTTGTGGGCCGCCTTGATGTCGGCGACGCACAGCTGGAGACCTTGGTACGAGCCGGGCGCGGGCCGCGGTCCCGCCATGGTCTCCCAGATGCTGTCGCCCAGCGCGATCGAGCAGCCGGAGCCCGGGGGCGTCAGCTGGACGATGCGCATTCCCGGCATGACCTCCTGGTCGATGTCGACGTGGAAGCCGAGCTTGTCCCGGTAGAAGTCCCGGGCCCGGTCGATGTCGCTGACGGGCAGGGGGATCACCTCGAGCGTGTACTGCATCGCTGTCCTCCGAGTCGCCTGAGTCAGTCGAACCGCCAGCGGGGTCCGGCTGAACGGCTCCCCCTTACCGAAGCCGAAAACCCGGCGCGGCGCCACCGAAAAGACGAGGGCGCGTCCGGGCCGTGGTGGTCCGCGCAGCGCCTCGTCGTCCCTCACGCGCACGGCCTCGCCCTCCAGCACCAGGTCATGGCCCCTGCCCCAGGAGTTGGTGCCCGTGATCGTGTCCGCCATGGTCGACCTCCTGCGCGTGGCAGGGGACGAAGAGGCAGGCTCCGTACGGTCGCGGAACTCCACAACAGCACCTCACCCGACCCGGCGGACACGCGCACCCGCGCCAGTCGTAAGCCACCGAGTTAGGCTCAAGGCCGTACGACCTTGATCCGAGGGGAGACCGGGCATGGCGGCGCCGGGGCGCAGGAGCAGTACCTTCACTCGGTTGTTGCGGCACGGCTTCACCGATCCGCAGGCCGCCGAGCGGCTCCTCGACAGCACCGAGCTCACGCCCCTGAGGAACGACCCGGTCCTGCTCGACGCGCTCGGCGCCACCGCCGACCCCGACCTGGCGCTCCTGGGCCTCGTCCGCGTCCTGGAGGCGCAGCCCGACCGCACGGCACGCCGCGAGCTGCAGGACACGCTGATCGCGGCCAAGCCGCTCCGGGACCGGCTGCTCGGGGTGCTCGGCGCGTCCACCGCCCTCGCCGACCACCTCGCCCGGCACCCCCTCGACTGGCACGCGCTCGTCATGTACGAGCCCCAGGACCTGCACCCGGGCGTCGAGGAGTTCGAGCGGCAGCTCGCCGACGCCACGGACCCCGTCTCGCTGCGGGTCGCCTACCGCCGCTGCCTGCTGGCCATCGCCGCACGCGACGTGTGCGGCACCACCGGCGTCGCCCAGACCGCCGGCGAGCTCGCCGACCTCGCCACGGCCACCCTCCGCGCCGCCCTCGCCATCGCCCGCGCCGCCGCGCCCGAGGACGCCGCGCTGTGCCGCCTCGCGGTCATCGCGATGGGCAAGTGCGGCGGCCACGAGCTCAACTACGTGTCGGACGTCGACGTCATCTTCGTCGGCGAGCCCACCGACGGCGCCGACGAGCAGAAGGCCCTGCGCGCCGCCACCCGCCTCGCCTCGCACATGATGCGGATCTGCTCCGAGACGACCGTCGAGGGCACCATCTGGCCCGTCGACGCCAACCTCCGCCCCGAGGGGCGCAACGGCCCGCTCGTCCGCACCCTCAGCAGCCATCTCGCCTACTACCAGCGCTGGGCCAAGACCTGGGAGTTCCAGGCACTGCTCAAGGCCCGGCCCGTCGCCGGGGACCTCGGACTCGGCGAGGAGTACGTCAACACGCTCGCACCCCTCGTCTGGCAGGCCGCCGAGCGCGAGAACTTCGTCGCCGACGTACAGAAGATGCGGCGCAGGGTCGTCGAGAACATCCCCGCCGCCGAGATCGAGCGCGAGCTGAAGCTCGGACCGGGAGGCCTCCGGGACGTCGAGTTCGCCGTACAGCTGCTCCAGCTCGTGCACGGACGCGGGGACACGACCCTGCGCAGCGGGACCACGCTCGACGCGCTGCGGGCACTGGCCACGGGCGGCTACGTGGGCCGCGCCGACGCCGTACAGCTCGACGAGGCCTACCGCTTCCTGCGCTCCATGGAGCACCGCATCCAGCTGTTCCGGCTTCGGCGCACCCACCTCGTCCCCGAGGCCGAGGCCGACCAGCGGCGCATCGGCCGCTCCCTCGGCCTGCGCACGGACCCCGTCGCCGAGCTGAACCGCGAGTGGAAACGGCACGCGGCCGTCGTACGGCGTCTGCACGAGAAGCTCTTCTACCGGCCGCTGCTCGACGCGGTGGCCCAGCTCGCCCCCGGCGAGACCAGGCTGAGCGCCGACGCGGCCCGCGAAAGGCTGGTCGCCCTCGGGTACGCGGACCCGGCGTCGGCCCTGCGACACCTGGAGGCCCTTGCCTCGGGCGTCACCCGCAAGGCCGCGATCCAGCGCACCCTGCTGCCCGTCCTGCTGGGCTGGTTCGCGGACTCGGCCGACCCGGACGCGGGGCTGCTGGGCTTCCGCAAGGTGTCGGACGCGCTGGGCAGGACCCCCTGGTACCTGCGGCTGCTCCGCGACGAGGGAGCCGCCGCCGAGAACCTCGCCCGCGTCCTGTCGGCCGGCCGGCTCGCCCCCGACCTGCTGCTGCGCGCCCCCGAGGCCGTGGCGCTGCTCGGTGACGGGGACGGCGGCGCCGGCGGGCTCGAACCCCGCGGGCGAGACCACCTCGAACAGGAGATCCTCGCCGCCGTCGGCCGCTCCGAGGGCGCCGAACAGGCGGTCACGTTCGCCCGTGGCGTGCGCCGGCGCGAGCTGTTCCGCACGGCCGCCGCCGACATCGTCGCCTCGTACGGCACCGAGGAGGCACCGGGCGACGCCGACCAGGGCGAGCTGGTCGAACTGGTCGGCGGCGCGGTCTCCGACCTCACCGCGGCCACCCTCGCGGGCACGCTCCGGGCGGTCGTCCGCGACAACTGGGGCGACACGCTGCCCACCCGGTTCGCGATCATCGGCATGGGCCGGTTCGGCGGACACGAACTGGGCTACGGCTCCGACGCGGACGTCCTGTTCGTCCACGAGCCGCGCGACGGCGTGGACGAACAGGAGGCGGCACGGGCGGCGAAGCACGTCGTCGAGGAGATGCGCCGACTGCTCCAGCTCCCGAGCACGGACCCGCCGCTGCTGATCGACGCCGACCTGCGGCCCGAGGGCAAGTCCGGGCCGCTCGTACGGACCCTGAAGTCGTACGAGGCGTACTACCGCCGGTGGTCCCTGGTGTGGGAGTCGCAGGCGCTGCTGCGCGCCGAGCCCGTGGCGGGCGACGAGGACCTCGGCCGCCGCTTCACCGACCTGATCGACCCGCTGCGGTACCCGGCGCGGGGGCTGGGCGACGACGCCGTACGGGAGATCCGGCGGCTCAAGGCCCGGATGGAGTCCGAGCGGCTGCCGCGCGGCGCCGACCCCACGCTCCACAGCAAGCTGGGGCGCGGCGGGCTGTCCGACGTCGAGTGGACCATACAGCTCCTCCAGCTCCGGCACGGCTGGGAGGAGCCGGGCCTGCGCACCACACGGACACGGCAGGCGCTGGCCGCGGCGTGCTCCGCCGGGCTGATCTCCGCCGAGCACGCGGAGACGCTGGACGAGGCATGGGTGCTCGCCACACGGGTGCGCAACGCCGTGATGCTCGTACGGGGACGGGCCGGGGACACCTTCCCGTCCGGCGGCCGTGAGCTCGCCGCGGTGGGGCGCTACCTGGGCTACGGCCCCGGCCGCGTGGGGGACATGCTCGACGACTACCGGCGTACGACGCGCAGGGCCCGGTCGGTCGTGGAGGAGCTGTTCTACGGGGCGTGAGACGGAACGGACGGCGTGATGCGTGCCGCCGGGCCGGGTGCCGGTGCGTCGTGGCTCGGGCGCCTACGCGCGGGAGGCCGGCCGGGGGCGCGCCGGGGAGGCTCCGTCCTCGGTCCGGCGGTTCTCCGGGGCCGTGAGGGGCTCGGCTTCGGCGGGTACGCGGCTGCCGGGTGAGTCGTGGTCGCCGGGGTGCGCCCCAGTGCTTTCAGGGGTACGGGGAACTCCTGCGCGGCCTGCCACGACGGACCCGTGGGCGGCCACCGGCGGAAGCCCGGCAGGCGAGAGCGCCCGGCGACGTCCCCGAAGGGACCCGGCAGCCGAGACCCCGTTCACCGCCGGAGGCCGACGCGGCAGCGTGTACGGCGACGACCCGTACCAGATACCGGCCACCAGGAAACCGAAGGCCAGGCAGAGGAGACCGCCGACGGCGTCGAGCCAGAAGTGGTTGGCGGTGGCGACGATGACGACGAGGGTCACCGCCGGGTAGACGACGCCGAGGACGCGGACCCACGGCACCGAGGCCAGCACGAAGATCGTCAGCCCGCACCACACGGACCAGCCGATGTGCATCGAGGGCATCGCGGCGTACTGGTTCGACATGTGCTTCAGGTCCCCAGAGGCCATCGAGCCCCAGGTCTGGTGGACCAGGACGGTGTCGATGAAGCCGCTGTTCGTCATCAGGCGGGGCGGCGCCAGGGGGTAGAAGTAGTAGCCCACCAGAGCCACGGCCGTGGTCGCGAAGAGCGCCAGGCGGGTCGCCGCGTACCGGCCGGGATGGCGGCGGTAGAGCCAGACCAGGACGCCGAGCGTCACCACGAAGTGCAGGGTCGCGTAGTAGTAGTTCATGCCGACGACCAGCCACTCCACGGAGTTCACCGCTCGGTTGACCGAGTCCTCGACCGCGATCCCGAGGTGGTGCTCCACCTTCCAGATCCAGTCGGCGTTGCTCAGCGCCTCGGACCTCTGCTCCGGCACCGCGTTGCGGATCAGCGAGTACGTCCAGTAGCTGACCGCGACGAGCAGGATCTCGAACCAGAAACGGGGGCGGCGAGGGGTGCGCAGACGGCGCAGGACGGACCGTCCCGTCGCCTCGTCCGCGACGGGCTGTGGAATGGCCTGATCTCGGCCATCCAGTGTCGTCACGGTCGTGTCACCCATGGGCACAGAGTCTGCCAGAAAAGCCTTCCCCTACAGATCATCCCCCGGACAGATCCCGGACGCACGTTGTACGCCGTGGACGGGCGGTCCAGGGAGCGCTGACCTGGGGACCGAGCCCTAGGAACGAGCCCGTTCCCCGGGGGCGGAGGCGGTCGATCCGCGCACCACCAGCTCCGGCATGAACACGAACTCGCTGTGCGGCGCCGGTGTCCCGCCGATCTCCTCCAGGAGCGTACGGACCGCGGCCTGGCCCATGGCCGGAACCGGCTTGCGGATCGTGGTCAGCGGCGGGTCCGTGAAGGCGATCAGCGGGGAGTCGTCGAAGCCGACGACCGACACGTCCCGCGGGACGTCCAGACCGCGCTGCCGCGCCGCCCGTATCGCGCCCAGCGCCATCATGTCGCTCGCGCACACCACCGCCGTGCAGTCGCGGTCGATCAGCGCGGTCGCCGCCGCCTGACCGCCCTCCAGCGTGTACAGCGAGTGCTGGACGAGCTCGGACTCGATGGTGTCCGCCGGCAGGCCCAGCTGGTCCTGCATCGTGCGGACGAAGCCCTCGATCTTGCGCTGCACCGGTACGAAGCGCTTCGGGCCCAGGGCCAGACCGATACGGGTGTGGCCGAGGGAGGCGAGATGGGTGACCGCGAGCGCCATGGCCGCGCGGTCGTCCGGCGAGATGAAGGGGGCCTGGACCTTGGGGGAGAAGCCGTCCACGAGGACGAAGGGGACGCCCTGGGCGCGCAGCTGCTCGTAACGCTGCATGTCGGCGTTCGTGTCCGCGTGCAGGCCCGAGACGTAGATGATGCCGGCGACCCCGCGGTCCACCAGCATCTCCGTCAGCTCGTCCTCGGTGGAGCCGCCGGGTGTCTGGGTGGCCAGCACCGGGGTGTAGCCCTGCCGGGTCAGCGCCTGGCCGATGACCTGGGCCAGGGCGGGGAAGATCGGGTTCTCCAGCTCCGGGGTGATCAGGCCCACCAGACCCGCGCTGCGCTGCCGCAGCCGTACGGGCCGCTCGTAGCCCAGGACGTCGAGCGCGGCCAGTACGGACTGGCGGGTGGTCGCGGCGACGCCCGGTTTCCCGTTCAGCACGCGGCTGACCGTCGCTTCGCTCACTCCCGCCTGGGCCGCGATATCGGCAAGCCGTGTGGTCACAGCACCGGACTGTACCGGCCGGGTATCCGCTTGCCCAACGGCCCGGCGGCGGGTGCGGGCGGGGGTGCGGCCCGCTGCGGGCTGCTGCGTCATCGCGGTCCCTCGTGATTCTGGTCGGTGTCGGTCGGTGTCCGGTCCGCAACGGATGATCCCCGCCTCTGAAACGTATGGCAAGTGCTTGCAGAGCCTTGCACAAGCGTCCGAGGGCCTGTCCGTACGAGGAAACCCGATCTCAGGACAGTCAGGCGCAGGTCACGTGAAGGTAACTCTCGCGATCCCTTGCACTTTTTTTCTGCAAGGTCTTTCGCAACGATTGCAACGCTGTTACGTTCACGTCGCCCGGCGGCCTCCCCCCTCTCCGGCTTCGGTCGAGCGGGGGGACCTCACCCTCAAGGAGAACTCATGCGGCGTGGCATAGCGGCCACCGCGCTGGTGGCGTCCCTCGCCCTCACGGCGACGGCCTGCGGCGGAAGCGACAGCGGCGACAGCGCCGGCGGCCCGGTCACCATCACCTGGTGGGACACCTCCAACGCCACCAATGAGGCGCCGACGTACAAGGCCCTGGTCAAGGACTTCGAGAAGGCCAACAAGGACATCAAGGTCAAGTACGTCAACGTCCCCTTCGACCAGGCGCAGAACAAGTTCGACACGGCCGCCGGTGCCAAGGGCGCCCCCGACGTGCTGCGCTCCGAGGTCGGCTGGACCCCGGCCTTCGCCAAGAAGGGCTTCTTCCTGCCGCTGGACGGCACCGAGGCCCTCGCCGACAAGGACGAGTTCCAGGCCAGCCTGATCGAGCAGGCCCAGTACGAGGGCAAGACCTACGGCGTCCCGTTCACCACCGACACCCTGGCGCTGGTCTACAACAAGCAGCTCTTCGAGAAGGCCGGCATCAAGGAAGCCCCCAAGACCTGGGACGACCTGAAGAAGGCCGCGGCCACCGTCAAGGACAAGACCGGCGTCGACGGCTACTGGGGCTCCACCCAGGCGTACTACGCCCAGACCTTCCTCTACGGCGAGGGCACCGACACGGTCGACGCCGACGCCAAGAAGGTCACCGTCGCCTCGCCCGAGGCCAAGAAGGGCTACGAGACCTGGCTGGGCCTCTTCGACGGCAAGGGCCTGCACAAGGCCGACACCACCGCCGACGCCTACGCCCACATCCAGGACGCCTTCGTGAACGGCAAGGTCGCCGCGATCATCCAGGGCCCCTGGGAGATCACGAACTTCTACAAGGGCTCGGCCTTCAAGGACAAGACCAACCTCGGCATCGCCACCGTCCCGGCCGGCTCCAGCGGCAAGGCGGGCGCCCCCACCGGCGGCCACAACCTCTCCGTGTACGCGGGCTCGGACAAGGCCCACCAGGAGGCCGCGCTGAAGTTCGTGAACTTCATGACCTCGGCGAAGGCCCAGGAGACCATCGCCCTGAAGAACTCCACGCTCCCGACGCGTGACGATGCCTACACCGCCGAGGTCAAGGCCGATCCGGGTATCGCCGGCTACCAGGCGGTCCTCCCCGCGGCCCAGCCGCGCCCGGCCCTGCCCGAGTACAGCTCCCTCTGGGGCCCCCTCGACACCGAGCTGCCCAAGATCGCCGGCGGCAAGGAGTCCCTCGACAAGGGCCTGGGCAGCGCCGAGGTCGCCATCGCCAAGCTGGTGCCGGACTTCAGCAAGTAGTCCCGAGTGGCCGTCGCATCCCCCGAGAACCGGGGGAGGGATGCGGCGGCCACCGGCGGTACGCCCCGGGCCGGGGCGGACCGGGCCTGTACCCGGGCCGGGGCGACCCGGTCTGTTCCCGGGCCGGTGTCTACCGGGCTGTAACCCGGGCCGGTGCCGATCGGGCCTCGACCGGGCGGGGGCTCACGGCCTCGACCGGGCGGGCGCATTCGGCCCCGACCCGGGCCGGTGCCTGCGGGCCTCGACCCGGCAGGCATCGGTTTCCCCCAGGCCCCAGGGGCCTCGGCCTCGCCCCACGTTCAGCCCCTGACCCGCAGATCCTCACGAAGGTTGTCGAATCATGACAGTCGCCATCGACCGCGCGACCGGCAAGCGCCGCGGTGAGCGGGCGCCGCGCCCCAGGCCGCTCACGCGTCTGAAGCACGCGTACCGGAAGCACTGGTACGCGTACGCGATGATCACCCCCGTGGCCGTCGTGCTCGGCGTCCTCGTGCTCTATCCCCTGGTGTACGGCTTCTACCTGTCGCTCACCGACGCCGACAGCCTGAACACGGCCCGCACGATCGGCGTCAACGAGATCGAGGCCACCTACAGGTTCATCGGCCTCGACAACTACGCCGACATCCTGTGGGGTGAGACCGCGTACGACCGCTTCTGGTCGCACTTCGTCTGGACGATCGTCTGGACGGTGGCCTGCGTCGCCCTGCACTACTCCATCGGCCTGGGCCTCGCGCTGCTGCTCAACCAGAAGCTGCGGGGACGGACCTTCTACCGCCTCGTCCTGGTCCTGCCGTGGGCCGTGCCCACCTTCGTCACCGTCTTCGGCTGGCGCTTCATGCTCGCCGACACCGGCGTCATCAATTCGGCCCTCGACCTACTCCACCTGCCGACACCCCTGTGGCTGGAGGACACCTTCTGGCAGCGTTTCGCCGCGATCATGGTCAATACCTGGTGCGGTGTGCCGTTCATGATGGTCTCGCTGCTCGGCGGCCTGCAGTCCATCGACGCGTCCCTCTACGAGGCCGCCGAGATGGACGGCGCGAACGCCTGGCAGCGGTTCCGCTACGTCACCCTCCCGGGCCTCAAGTCCGTCAGCTCCACCGTCGTACTCCTCGGAGTCATCTGGACCTTCAACCAGTTCGCGATCATCTTCCTGCTGTTCGGCAACACCGCCCCGGACGCCCAGATCCTCGTGACATGGGCGTACTACCTGGGCTTCGGCCAGCAGCCGCGTGACTTCGCGCAGTCGGCGGCCTACGGCATCCTGCTCCTTTCCATCCTGGTCGTCTTCACCGCCGTCTACCGACGCTGGCTGAACCGCAACGATCCTCAGCTCGCGATCTGAGGCAGGAGTCCCCATGAGCACCCCGACCCTCCAGACGTCCTCCGCGGTGGACAAGGCGCCCGCCACCCCCTCGCCGCGCACGGTGCGCCGCCGCGGTGAGCCTGGCCTCCCCGCCGTTCTCGCCTCGCACGGCGTCCTGGTCGTCGCGAGCCTGATCGCGCTCTTCCCGATCGCCTGGCTGGTCTTCCTGTCCCTCGGCCCGGACAAGGACGACTACCTGCACCCCGGACGCATCTTCGGGAGGATGAGCTTCGACAACTACGTCTTCGTGCTCCGGGAGACGAAGTTCTTCGACTGGCTGACGAGCACGCTCGTCGTCTCGCTGGGCACCACGGTCATCGGCGTACTGGTCGCCGCGACCACCGGCTACGCGGTCTCGCGCATGCGCTTCCCCGGCTACAGGAAGTTCATGTGGGTGCTGTTGGTGACCCAGATGTTCCCGATAGCCGTACTCATCGTGCCCATGTACCAGATTCTGTCGGAACTCCAGCTCATCGACAGTTACCTTGGCCTCGTCCTCGTCTACTGCTCGACGGCCGTGCCGTACTGCGCCTGGCTGCTCAAGGGGTACTTCGACACGATCCCGTTCGAGATCGACGAGGCCGGGCGCGTCGACGGGCTGACCCCTTTCGGCACGTTCGCGCGGCTGATCCTGCCGCTGGCCAAACCGGGCCTGGCGGTCGCCGCGTTCTACAGCTTCATCACCGCGTTCGGAGAAGTCGCCTTCGCCTCGACGTTCATGCTGTCCGACACGAAGTACACCTTCGCCGTCGGTCTGCAGAGCTTCATCAGCGAGCACGACGCACAGCGCCACTACATGGCCGCGACGGCCGTGCTGATCGCCATCCCGGTCTCCGCGTTCTTCTACCTCGTACAGAAGAACCTGGTCACCGGACTGACGGCGGGCGGCACGAAGGGCTGACGCTCCTCCCCGGACTCCCGTGCGCCCGGCGCGCGGGGTGGCGGCCGCGGTGCCACATCCGACCCCGCTGTCACCGCGGCCGCCTCATCACCCGACCTCAGAAACCGATGACCCGAACCCGACCTTCCTTACGCCCCAAGGACGTTATGAGCCAGCACTCCGCCGACCCGGCCCCGGCCCCCTCTCCGACGACGGCCCTCGCCACCGTTGCCGGACACCGCGACTGGTGGCGCGACGCGGTGATCTACCAGGTGTACCCGCGCAGCTTCGCCGACAGCGACGGCGACGGCATGGGAGACCTGGAGGGCATCCGCGCCCGGCTGCCGTATCTGCGCGACCTCGGTGTGGACGCCGTGTGGCTCAGCCCCTTCTACGCCTCGCCGCAGGCCGACGCCGGCTACGACGTGGCCGACTACCGCGCCGTCGACCCCATGTTCGGCAACCTCCTGGACGCCGACGCGCTGATCCGCGACGCCCACGCGCTGGGGCTCAGGATCATCGTCGACCTGGTGCCCAACCACTCCTCCGACCAGCACGAGTGGTTCCGGCGGGCGCTGGCCGAGGGGCCGGGCTCCCCCCTCCGGGACCGCTACCACTTCCACCCCGGCAAGGGCCCGGACGGCGACCTCCCGCCCAACGACTGGGAGTCCATCTTCGGCGGCCCGGCGTGGACCCGAGTGACCGAACCGGACGGCACGCCCGGCGAGTGGTACCTGCACCTCTTCGCGCCCGAGCAGCCCGACTTCAACTGGGAGCACCCGGCGGTCGGCGACGAGTTCCGCTCGATCCTCCGCTTCTGGCTCGACATGGGCGTCGACGGCTTCCGCGTCGATGTGGCCCACGGACTGGTCAAGGCCCCCGGACTGCCGGACATCGGGGCCCGCGACCAGGTGAAACTGCTGGGCAACGATGTCATGCCGTTCTTCGACCAGGACGGTGTGCATGAGATCTACCGTCAGTGGCGGACCGTCCTGGACGAGTACGCGGGCGACCGGATCTTCGTCGCCGAGGCCTGGACGCCGACCATCGAGCGCACCGCCAACTACGTACGCCCCGACGAGCTGCACCAGGCCTTCAACTTCCAGTACCTGAGCACCTACTGGGACGCCGCCGAGCTCCACTCGGTCATCGACCGCACGCTGGACGCCATGCGCCCGGTCGGGGCCCCCGCCACCTGGGTGCTCTCCAACCACGACGTCACCCGCCACGCCACGCGCTTCGCCAACGAGGCCGGCCTCGGTACGCAGATCCGCTCGGCCGGTGACCGCGACCTGGGCCTGCGCAGGGCACGCGCGGCTACGCTGCTCATGCTCGCCCTGCCCGGCTCGGTCTACCTCTACCAGGGCGAGGAACTGGGCCTGCCCGACGTGGTGGACCTGCCGGACGAGGTGCGCCAGGACCCCGCGTACTTCCGGGGCGCGGGCCAGGACGGCTTCCGCGACGGCTGCCGGGTACCGATCCCGTGGACGCGCGAGGGTTCGTCGTACGGCTTCGGACCGGGCGGCTCCTGGCTGCCGCAGCCGGAGGGCTGGGGCGAGCTGAGCGTCGAGGCGCAGACCGGCGCGCCGGACTCCACGCTGGAGCTGTACCGCACCGCGCTCGCCGTACGCCGTGAGCGGCCGGACCTGGGCGCCGGCGACTCGGTGGAGTGGCTGAAGGCGCCCGAGGGGGTGCTCGCCTTCCGCCGCGGGGAGCTCGTGTGCGTCGCGAACACCACAGGGGAAGCGGTGCGGACCCCGTCGTACGGCCGTGTTCTCGTCGCCAGCGGTGAAGTGACCGTCGCGGGGGACGAGGCGAAGGTGCCTGGGGACACGACCGTGTGGTGGATGGAGGACTGACGGTTTCAGGTTGACGCGGTGACGCGGTGCCCGTCGCTCCCTTCGGGGCGGCGGGCACCGCTGTGTTTGCGGAAAGCGACATGCAATGAGACGGCTGTGGCAGAGAACGGTCAGTGTTCGTCACCTCTTCACCACCTCTGTGAGGTCACTCTGCGGCGGTGGAGAATCGTTCAGGCCCCTTCTCCCTTCGGCTCTGCATGGTTTCTGTTCGGATGTCTTACAGAGTGCGAGATGTGTGCTTCGTTTTCGATCGATGCAAATTCGAAATCGTCCTGGATTTGCTGCACGCGCATTCCAGGGAAAGCTGCACAGAAAACACACATCTCATATGCTTCGCGTCAGCTCGGCTACACCTGAATTACTTCCCAGGGGGGATTCTTCATGTCTGGACACGCTCAGCTCGCGCAGACCGGAGCACCGGTACTCGTGGTAGGCGGGGCCGTCTACCCGATCGGTGGCTGGATGCTGGCCGTCGCTGCCGCGCTCGTGTGTCTGGGGCTGCTGACCGTGCGGTTCGGATACCGCCGCAACATGGCGATGAGCCAGGCCTCGAAGCCCGCGGCTCACCCGCGCCGGCGCCGCGGATGAGCCGCCGACGGGGCGCCCGACCGGTGCTGAGCGCGCATCAGCACCGGTCGGGGACCATCCTGACGGGCATCGTGGTCCTCCTGCTGGCGGCCGCGTGGACGACGCATCACGCGATCATCGCCCTCGAAGCGGATCCCGAGGCGTCGAGCCGGCTCAGGGTGGTGTGGATCAGCCTGTTCCTCGTGTTCCTGCTCCAGACGTTCATGTACCACCTGGAGCGTGTCCCGCGGCTCACGGACCGTGTCGCACGCCAGCTGGCGGCACTGCACGTCTCCATCCTCGTGCCCGTCTACAACGAGGATCCGGGCTATCTCAAACTCGGTCTGGAGAGCTTTCTCCGGCAGACGCGACCGCCGAATTCCGTTCACATCGTCGACGACGGTTCCACCAGCGGCGACTACGCCGAGGTGAAGGCCTGGTGGGAACGTGAAGCCGAACGCGCCGGTATTTCCACGACGTGGCAGCGCGTGCCCAACGGGGGCAAGCGGCACGCGCAGGCGCACGGTGTGAGAGTCAGCCCGGACGCCGATATCTACATCACCTGCGACTCGGACTCCTGTTTCGCGCCGAGGGCCGTCGAGCAGGTCCTGCTGCCTTTCATGCGGCCACGGGTCCAGTCGGTCGCGGGCATCGTGATCGCCACCAACAACCGGGTCAACTGGCTCGTCCGTGTCACGGACCTGTGGTTCGTGGTCTGCCAGCTCGTCGACCGCTCGGGCCAGTCGGCCGTCGGTGCCGTGATGGTCAACTCCGGCCCGCTGGCCGCCTACCGCGCCGACGTGATCCGGGACAACCTCGACTCGTACCTGAACGAGACGTTCATGGGCCGGCCGGTGATGTTCTCGGACGACAGCCTGCTGACGCTCTACGCACAGCAGCGCGGTCTGACGGTGCAGCAGCCGCAGGCCATCTGCTTCACGGCCATGCCCGAGAAGTGGAGCCACTTCACCCGCATGTATCTGCGCTGGATGCGCGGCTCGACGATCCGCTCGGTGTGGCGGATGCGCTATCTGTCGCCCACCCGCCCGGCGTACTGGCTGCACGCCATGCGCTGGCTCCAGATGGTCCTCACCCAGATGGTCGTCCTGTGGCTGCTCGTGGTGGAGCCCCTGGCCTACGGCAAGCTGCCGCCGGAGAGCATGCTGGTCATCCCGTTCCTGATCGGGTACGCCCAGGGGCTCCGCTACCTCAGCATCATCCGCTCCGACGAGCGCATCCGCTCCCGCGCGCTGACATGGCTCACCATGCCGCTGGCGATCGTGCTGGCCTGGACGGTGCTTCGGTTCCTGCGGTGGTACGGCATCTTCACGTGTGCGCGGACGGGGTGGGGGACCCGGCAGAACGGGGCGGAGGTCTCCTTGGGTGGGGCG
>NZ_VJZE01000116.1 GCF_009377205.1 Streptomyces phyllanthi | reverse complement strand
GACCAGCAGACTTCCCGCCACCAGGAGAGCCGCCCAACTCCCCCGTACTTCCCTGATGTTGCCTTTCACCCAGTCCCCTCGGCCCCGCACGCCACCGACACACCCCGAACGTAGACCGCTACGCAGGGGACAGCATCAGTAGAACCACGCACCGGGATACGTATTCGCGGCAGGCGTGGCCGGTGGACGGGGCAACGGGTCAAGGGGCCAACGGGCCAACGGGCCAACGGGCTCGGTCCGCCTCCAGCACGTACGCGCTCCGGGAATCGGGGTCCCCGTAGAGGAAGAACATGACGAGGCCCTTCTCGTGCCGGTCCAGCTCCAGCGTCCACGTGTACCGCTCGGGCGCCGGACCGAACGCGTTCAACTCTAGGTGGGGCCGGTGTGGCAGGCGCTCAGCGATCCGCCTCCACCGCCACCGACCGCGCCCACCGGTAGTCCGCCTTGCCGCTGGGGGAGCGCTGGATGGCGTCCGTCACGACCAGCTGGCGGGGGACCTTGTAGCCCGCGAGCCGGGTGCGGCAGTGTGTCTGGACGTCCTCCAGGGACAGCCGGGCCGCACCCTCGCGCAGTTGGACGACGGCCGCCACATGGTTGCCCCACGTGGCGTCAGGCACCCCGGCGACCAGCGCGTCGTACACGTCCGGATGGGCCTTCAGGGCCTGCTCGACCTCCTCCGGGTACACCTTCTCGCCCCCGGTGTTGATGCACTGCGAGCCACGGCCGAGGACGGTGACGACGCCCTCCTCGTCGACGGTCGCCATGTCGCCCAGGAGGACCCAGCGTTCGCCGTCCTTCTCGAAGAACGTCTCGGCTGTCTTCCGCACGTCGTTGTAGTAGCCCAGCGGTACGTGTCCGCGCTGCGCGATCCGCCCGGGCTCGCCGACCGCGACCGGCTCATGGGTGGCCGGATCCACCACCTGCGTACGGGAGTTCACCCGGATCCGGAAGCCGCGCCCCGGGCCAGAGTCCGCCGTCGCCGTCCCGTTGAAGCCGGACTCCGACGAGCCGAAGTTGTTGAGGAGCATGACGTTCGGGACGAGTGCCTGGAACTGCTCCCGCACCGTGTCCGACATGATCGCGCCGGACGACGACACGCTGAACATGGAGGAGCAGTCCGTACCCTTCATGGGGCCGCCCAGGGCGTCGACCAGCGGCCGGAGCATCGCGTCGCCCACCAGCGACATGCTGGTGACCCTCTCCTTCTCGATCGTCCGCAGGACCTCCTCCGGCACGAACTTCCGGTGGATCACGACCCGTTGGCCGAAGTTGAAGCCGATGAACGCCGTGAGCGTCGACGTGCCGTGCATCAGCGGAGCCGTGGGGAAGAAGGTGATCCCCTCCCCGCCGGCCGCCACCCGCTCGGCCAGCTCCTCCGGCTTCTTGACCGGCTCACCGGTCGGCGCGCCGCCGCCCATCCCGGAGAAGAACAGGTCCTCCTGACGCCACATCACGCCCTTGGGCATGCCCGTAGTGCCGCCGGTGTAGATGATGAACTGGTCGTCGCCCGAGCGCGGTGCGAAGCCCCGGGCGGAGGACGCGGAGGCCTCGGCATCGGCGAAGTCCACCGCACTCAGCGGGGACGCGTTTGCGACGGGCTTCCCGACGCGTACGAGATGCCGCAGCGCCGAGGCCCGCGGCAGTGCCGCCGCCACCAGGTCCGTGAACTCCGCGTCGAAGACCAGGCCCGCGAGATCGGCGTCCCGGTAGAGGTACACCAACTCTTCCTCGACGTACCGGTAGTTGACGTTCACGGGGACGAGGCGCGCCTTCAGGCAGCCCAGCGCCGTCTGCAGGTACTCGACGCAGTTGTAGAGGTGGAGTCCGACGTGCTCGCCGGGGCGCAGCCCGACGTCGAGCAGGTGGTGGCCGACGCGGTTCGCCGCCGCGTCCAGTTCCGCGTACGTGAGACGGCGCTCGGCGCCCGTACCGGGGTGGTCGACGAAAACGAGGGCCTCGCGGTCCGGGACCGCGTCGACGACCGACTCGAACAGGTCGGCAATGTTGTACTCCACCGCTCCTCCTCACCCCGAACGTCCACGGCTGCCGTGCGACTCGCCGGTCATCAGAGCAAAGGCCGCCACAACTGTGAAGGGTCCGCGCAGAGAAATCTGACTGACTGTCAGAAAACTCTTGAACTGCTCCGGCGCCTCCTGCAACCTGTTCTCGTTCCGGAGACGGAAGGCCGGTCCACAGACGGGAGGACGGCGATGGACGGGACGGAGCACGGGACCGAACACCTCACCGTGCGGCGCGAGGGCGCCACACTGGTGCTCACACTCAACAGGCCCGAGGCCAGGAACGCGCTCTCACTGCCGATGCTGGTCGGCCTGTACGACGGCTGGATCGCGGCCGACGAGGACGACGCGATCCGCTCGATCGTGCTGACCGGCGAGGGCGGTTCCTTCTGCGCGGGCATGGACCTCAAGGCCCTGGCGGGGGGCGGCATGGAGGGACAGCACTACCGGAACCGGCTCAAGGCCGACCCCGACCTGCACTGGAAGGCCATGCTCCGCCACCACCGCCCGCGCAAACCGGTGATCGCCGCAGTCGAGGGGTACTGCGTCGCGGGCGGTACCGAGATCCTCCAGGGCACCGACATCCGGGTCGCGGGCGAGTCCGCGACCTTCGGCCTCTTCGAGGTGAAACGCGGACTGTTCCCCATCGGCGGCTCCACGGTCCGCCTCCAGCGCCAGATACCCCGGACACACGCCCTGGAGATGCTGCTCACCGGCCGTCCCTACAGCGCCGCGGAGGCAGCCGGCATCGGGCTGGTCGGGCACGTCGTCCCGGACGGTACGGCGCTTGCCGAAGCCCTGCAGATCGCCGAGCGGATCAATGCCTGCGGCCCGCTCGCCGTCGAGGCGGTCAAGGCGTCCGTGTACGAGACCGCCGAGATGACGGAGGCCGACGGACTCGCCGCCGAACTGGGGCGCGGCTGGCCGATCTTCGACACCGCCGACGCCAAGGAGGGCTCCCGCGCCTTCGCGGAGAAGCGCCCGCCGGTGTTCCGCCGCGAGTGACCGCCGACCGGCGCCCCCGCCCGCGAGCCGCGAGCCGAGTGCCGGACACGCGCCCCGCGCCCGAGCCCGCCACCGCGCCGGGCACCGAGTGCCGTGTCCGCGCCGTATCCGTCCCCAAGGAGTCCCCGTGCCCGAAGTACTCAAAGCCCCCCTCGTCGTGGAGTTCCCCTTCACCCGCTCCCTCGGCCCCGTCCAGAGCGCCTTCCTCACCGGGCTGCGCGAGCGCGTCGTCCTCGGTGTGAGGGCCGGTGACGGCCGGGTCCTCGTCCCGCCCGTCGAGTACGACCCGGTCACCGCCGAGGAGATCCGCGACCTCGTGGAGGTCGCCCCCACCGGCACCGTCACCACCTGGGCCTGGAACCACGCCCCGCGCCGCGGCCAGCCCCTCGACACGCCCTTCGCCTGGGTCCTGGTGAAGCTCGACGGCGCCGACACGGCCCTCCTGCACGCCCTCGACGCCCCCGGCCCCGACGCCGTACGCACCGGCATGCGCGTCCGCGTCCGCTGGGCCGGGGAGCGCGTGGGCGCCATCACGGACATCGCCTGCTTCGAGCCGTACGACGGTGACGGCGCGCCCGAACCCACCGGCCACGACGGGGTGTTCGACGACCTGGTCACCGGCATCGTCGCCCCCGCCCGCCTCGACTACACCTACTCGCCCGGCCGCGCCCAGTCCGGCTACATAGCCGCCCTCGCCGAGCGCCGGACCGTCGGCGAACGCTGCCCGTCCTGCCGCAAGGTGTACGTCCCGCCGCGCGGCGCGTGCCCCACCTGCGGGGTGGCCACCGCGGAACAGGTCGAGGTGGGGCCGCGCGGCACCGTCACCACGTTCTGCATCGTCAACATCAAGGCCAGGAACCTCGACATCGAGGTGCCGTACGTCTACGCGCACATCGCCCTCGACGGCGCCGACCTCGCGCTGCACGGCCGTATCGCCGGTATCCCCTACGACCGGGTGCGCATGGGCCTGCGCGTCGAAGCGGTCTGGACGGACGGAGCCCGCTACCCCGACCACTACCGGCCCACCGGCGAGCCCGACGCGGACTACGACACGTACAAGGAGCTGCTGTGACACGCGAGGCACCAGAAGCGGGCGCCGAAGGCCCGCGTGACATCGCCGTCGTCGCCTTCGCCCAGACCGACCACCGGCGCACCAGCGCGGAGCTCTCCGAGGTGGAGATGCTCATGCCCGTCCTGCACGAGGTGCTGGAGGCCACCGGCCTGAAGACCGCCGACATCGGTTTCACCTGCTCGGGCTCCTCCGACTACCTCGCGGGCCGCGCCTTCTCCTTCACCATGGCCCTCGACGGGGTCGGCGCCTGGCCGCCGATCTCCGAGTCCCACGTGGAGATGGACGGCGCGTGGGCGCTGTACGAGGCCTGGACCAAGCTGCTCACCGGAGACGCGGACACGGCACTGGTCTACTCGTACGGCAAGTCCTCGCCCGGCTCCGTACGCGATGTGCTGACCCGGCAGCTCGACCCGTACTACGTCGCGCCGCTGTGGCCCGACTCCGTGGCGCTGGCAGCGCTCCAGGCACAGGCGCTCATCGACGCGGGGGAGACCGACGAGCCCGCGCTGGCCGGCGTCGCCGCCCGCAGCCGGGCCTCCGCCACCGCCAACTCCCATGCCCAGCTGAGCGGTTCGGTGCCGCACGGCGACTACCTGGTGCGCCCGTTGCGCCGGGGGGACTGCCCGCCCATCGGCGACGGAGCCGCCGCGGTGGTCCTCGCGGCGGGGGAGCGGGCCCGGGAACTCTGCCCGCGGCCCGCCTGGATCCGGGGCATCGACCACCGTATCGAGGCGCACGGGCTGGGCGTACGCGACCTGACCGACTCGCCGTCCACGCGGCTGGCCGCCGAGAAGGCGGGCGCCTTCGAACGGCCCGTCGACACCGCCGAGTTGCACGCCCCCTTCACCTCCCAGGAGGTGATCCTGCGCAAGGCGCTGCGGCTGGACGACGGCGTCGCCGTCAACCCCTCCGGGGGAGCCCTCGCCGCCAACCCGGTGATGGCCGCGGGGCTGATCCGTATCGGCGAGGCCGCCGCCCGCATCCACCGCGGCGAGTCCGACCGCGCGCTCGCACACGCCACGTCGGGCCCGTGCCTGCAACAGAACCTGGTCGCCGTCCTCGAAGGGGAGTCGTGAGCGCCATGAGCAAGGAGCCCGTGGCCGTCGTCGGGATCGGCCAGACCAAGCACGTGGCGGCCCGCCGGGACGTGTCGATCGCGGGGCTCGTGCGCGAGGCGGCCGGGCGTGCCCTGGAGGACGCCGAGTTGACCTGGGCGGACATCGACGCCGTCGTCATCGGCAAGGCGCCCGACTTCTTCGAGGGCGTCATGATGCCTGAGCTGTACCTGGCCGACGCGCTGGGCGCGGTGGGCAAGCCCATGCTGCGGGTGCACACGGCGGGCTCCGTCGGCGGGTCCACCGCGCTCGTCGCCACCAACCTGGTCGCCTCCCGCGTGCACGGCACCGTCCTGACCCTGGCCTTCGAGAAGCAGTCCGAGTCGAACGCCATGTGGGGGCTCTCCCTGCCGATCCCGTTCCAGCAGCCGCTGGTGGCGGGCGCGGGCGGTTTCTTCGCCCCGCACGTGCGCGCGTACATGCGGCGCAGCGGCGCGCCCGACACGGTGGGTTCCCTCGTCGCGTACAAGGACCGCCGCAACGCCCTCAAGAACCCCTACGCCCACCTTCACGAACGCGACATCACGCTGGAGAAGGTCCAGGCATCGCCCATGCTCTGGGACCCGATCCGCTACTCCGAGACCTGCCCCTCCTCGGACGGCGCCTGCGCGATGGTGCTCACCGACCGGGCGGGCGCGGCCCGCTCACCGCGTCCGCCCGCGTGGCTGCTCGGCGGGGCGATGCGCAGCGAACCGACGCTCTTCGCCGGCAAGGACTGTGTGTCGCCCCAGGCGGGCAAGGACTGCGCGGCCGACGTGTACCGGCAGGCGGGCATCACCGACCCGCGCCACGAGATCGACGCGGTCGAGATGTACGTGCCGTTCTCCTGGTACGAGCCCATGTGGCTGGAGAACCTCGGCTTCGCCGACGAGGGCGAGGGCTGGAAGCTCACCGAGTCCGGAGTGACGGAACTCGACGGCGACCTGCCCGTCAACATGTCGGGCGGAGTGCTCTCCACCAACCCGATCGGCGCGTCCGGGATGATCCGGTTCGCGGAGGCGGCGCTCCAGGTGCGCGGTCAGGCGGGTGAACACCAGGTGGACCGGGCCCGCCGGGTGCTCGGGCACGCCTATGGCGGGGGATCGCAGTTCTTCTCGATGTGGCTGGTGGGGGCAGAGCCGCCGACCTCCTGAACCTCCCTGCCGCATGGCCTGTTGGCGGCGGTGACCGATCGCTAGTCTGGCGGGCGGACGACGAACCGGGAGGAGCACGGACGTGGCCGAGAGCACCATGGAGCAGCACAGGCTCGCGGGTTGGCACAAGCCGGACCTTGACCTCAGCAACGCCGAGTGGCGGTCCAGCAGCCGAGGGCGGGGGGACGTCCAGATCGCCTTCGTCGAGGGCTTCATCGCGATGCGCAACAGTGGCCGCCCCGAGAGCCCGTCTCTGATCTTCACACCGGCCGAGTGGGGGGTCTTCATGTCGGACGCGCGAGAGGGAGAGTTCGACCTGACCTGAGGCGGACCTCGACCGAGGTACGCGGCCCGGGGCGTGCCGAATGCGCGGCCCGGGGGCGCCACAGCACGCGGCCCGTTCAATCGCCGTCCAGTCGATGTCCAGTCCCGCCCCATAGCTTGTGGCCGCCGAACCGTGGTTCGGCCGAGTGGTTCATGCCGTAACGCTCCTACCGCCCCACACGCTCTCCGGGAGGAATGACCGATGACAGCAAGGATCGGACTCAGAAAGAGACTGGCCGCGGCTGCCGCGACCGTATCCGCCGTGGCGGCGCTCATGGTCGGCGCGACCCCGGGCACCAGCTACGCCGCGACCCCCAGCCTGCGGGCGTTCGCCATCTCGGCCGACGGCACGCGGATGGCCACGTTCACCACCGACAGGCCCGACAATCTCGACTGGTTCAGGATCATCACCGGGCTTCAGGGCGACACAACCGTGAAGGGGATCGACTTCCGGGTGCAGAACGGCCTGATGTACGCCGTTGGCAACGCCGGTGGCATCTACACGGTCCAGACCCCGCCGCAGGTCCCGGAACCGACGCTCACCAAGGTCTCCCAGCTCAGTGTCCCGCTGCAGGGCACGAACATCGGTGTCGACTTCAACCCCGCGGCCGACCGGCTGCGGATCGTCAGCGACACCGGCCAGAACCTGTCGCACAACCTCGCCAACAGCCAGACGACCACCCAGACCCCGCTGACCACGGACGGTGCGTCGACCCATGGTGTCAGCGCCGTCGCCTACACGAACAACGACCTGAACGGTGCCACCAACACCACGCTGTTCGCCGTCGGCACCAACACGGACCAGCTCCTCATCCAGTCACCGCCCGCCAACGGCCTGCTCGTCCCGGTCGGCTCGCTGGGCGCGGACGCTCCTCCCAACTCGGGCCTCGACATCTTCAGCGACCTATCCGCCGGCAAGACGATCTCCGTGACGGGTTTCGCCACCTTCCCCGCGTCGAACAACACGGCGAGTTTCAACATGGTCAACCTGTTCACCGGTGAGTTGACCTACATCGGGACGTTCCCCTTCTCCATATCCGACGTGGCCGTCGCGCTCGACCCCAACCCCTGAGCCATCGGCCGTAGAGGCCTCGACTCCCGAGATCCCGCCCCCCCAGGTGCCGAGGTGGGGGCGGGTGCCGCACGGGGCCGTCTCTTCCGTCGGCTGGACCGGACCTCCGAGCCGGTTCGGCCGCCGGGCACGTACCATTGCGGCATGTCCTTCCTCCGCCGCCGCAGCGCCACTCCCGCCGGGCCCGACTTCGACGTACTGGCCATGGACCCGGGCGACTGGCCGGGCAATCTCGGCGCGGGTCTGCTGCCCGCCCCCGACGGCAGCTGCCAGGGTGTCTTCCTGCGCTACGACCTGTTCGGCGGCCGGGGCCCCGCGATGATCATCGGCAATCTCCCCGAGGGCTCCCCGGCGCGCGACATCGCCGAGGGCGAGGTCCCCTTCGAGGTGGCCCAGCTGCTGCTGGCGCTGGAGAACGACGAGGAGATCACCGTCGTCGGGTCCGAGGACATCCCGGTGATGCAGGGCGACAACCTCCTGATCGTGCGCCGTCTCAAGCTCTCCGAGGGCCGGATCTCCTGCGTCCAGTTCGACCGCAGCGACAACGTCCTGGTGACCATCGCCGCCTGGGACCGCCCCATCACGGACGATCTGTACGCGCTTCTGAAGCCGCTGCCCGCGGAGCTGTTCCAGCAGGGCTGATTCCAGCAAGGCTGATTCCGGTAGACAGATTCCAGGACGTAAGGGACGGGGCGAGGCGTCGTTCCCTGCGAGGTTTGTCATGCCCCTTGTTACCGTAGTCATCCCACCATTACGGTCCGGAGCATGTCGCGAGAGATGTCCCGGAGAACGACTCTGAAAAGCGCGTTCGGTGGCGCCGGCGCCCTGACGCTGGGCGAGGTAACCCTCGCCCAGTCCGCGGAGGCCACTGAATCGTCCAATGTATCCGTAGCCGCCCAGCAGACACCCTTAACGCTGTGGTACACCGCTCCCGCCTCCGACTGGGAGCGTGAGGCCCTGCCCATCGGGGGCGGCGCGCTCGGCGCCACGGTGTTCGGCACGCTCACCTCCGAGCAGCTGCAGTTCAACGAGAAGACCCTGTGGACCGGCGGCCCCGGCTCCGCCCAGGGCTACAACCACGGCAACTGGACCGAGCCCCGCCCCGGCGCGATCACCGCCGTCCAGCAGCGCATCGACGCCGAGACCGAGGTCGACCCCGACGCCGTGACCGCACGGCTCGGGCAGGCACGCGTCGGCTACGGCCACCACCAGACGTTCGGCGACCTCCGCATCGACCTGCCCGGCGCGCCCACGGACACTCCGGACGACTACCGCCGCGCCCTGGACCTGAGCGAAGCCGTCGCGACGGTGACATACACGCACCAGCACACACGTCACACGAGGGAGTTCTTCGCCTCCCACCCGGACGGTGTGATCGCCGGCCGCCTCACCGGAGGCGTCACGGCCACCCTGCGCTACACCTCGCCCCGCACCGACTTCACGGCGACCGCCACCGGCGACCGGATCACCGTACGCGGTGAACTCGCCGACAACGGCCTGAAATTCGAGGCCCGGATCCGCGTCCACCACGTGGGCGGCACCCTCACCGCGAACCCCGACGGCACGCTCACCGTCACCGACGCCGACAGCGTGTGGTTCGTCCTGGCGGCGGGCACCGACTACGCCGACACCTACCCGGACTACCGCGGCGAGGACCCGCGGGCGACCGTGACGAGGACCGCCGACGAGGCGTTCCGCAAGGGGTACCAAAAGCTCCGGTCGCGCCATGTCCGCGACCACCGGGCCCTCTTCGACAGGGTCGCGCTCGACATCCGCGGCGACGTTCCCGACATCCCCACGAACGAGCTGCTGGCCGGGTACACCGGCGGAACGACCCCCTCCGACCGCGCGCTCGAGGCGCTCTACTTCCAGTACGGCCGCTACCTCCTCATCGCCTCCTCGCGCCCGGGCTCGCTGCCCGCCAACCTCCAGGGCGTCTGGAACAACAGCACCACGCCCCCCTGGTCCGCGGACTACCACACCAACATCAACATCCAGATGAACTACTGGCCCGCCGAGGCCGCCAACCTCGCCGAGACGACCGCCCCGTACGACCGCTTCGTCGAGGCCCTGCGCGCCCCCGGCCGCCGTACGGCCGAGGAGATGTTCGGCACACGCGGCTGGGTCGTCCACAACGAGACCAACCCGTACGGCTTCACCGGCGTGCACGACTGGGCGACCGCCTTCTGGTTCCCGGAGGCGGCCGCGTGGCTCACCCAGCAGATGTACGAGCACTACCGGTTCAGCGGCTCCACGGCGTACCTGCGCTCCACCGCGTACCCCGCGATGAAGGAGGCCGCCGAGTTCTGGCTCGACAACCTGCGCACCGACCCCCGCGACGGCACCCTCGTCGTCACGCCCAGCTACTCGCCGGAGCACGGGGACTTCACGGCGGGCGCGGCCATGTCGCAGCAGATCGTGCACGACCTGTTCACCAGCACCCTGGAGGCCGCCCGGGTCCTGGGTGACAGCCCCGCCTTCCGTGAGCAACTGGCCGACACGCTCGACCGGTTGGACCCAGGCCTCCATATCGGATCGTGGGGTCAGCTCCAGGAGTGGAAGGCCGACCTGGACGACCCGGACGACGACCACCGCCATGTCTCCCACCTCTTCGCCCTGCACCCCGGCCGCCAGATCGAACCCGGCAGTGAGTGGGCCGAGGCGGCGAAGGTCTCGCTCACCGCGCGCGGCGACGGCGGCACCGGCTGGTCCAAGGCATGGAAGATCAACTTCTGGGCACGGCTCCGCGACGGCGACCACGCCCACAAGATGCTCGGCGAACAGCTCAAGTCCTCGACCCTGCCGAACCTCTGGGACACCCACCCGCCGTTCCAGATCGACGGCAACTTCGGCGCCACGTCCGGAGTCGTCGAGATGCTCCTCCAGAGCCAGTACGACGTGATCGAGATCCTCCCGGCCCTCCCCGCCGCCTGGTCCGACGGTTCGGTCCGCGGCCTGCGCGCCCGCGGCGGCGTCACCGTCGGCATCGACTGGAAGGACGGCAGGGCCACCCGCGTCACGCTCACCGCGTCCCGGACCCGTGAACTGACCGTGCGCAGCACGCTGGTGGGGGACGGCGAGCAGACGTTCAAGGCCGTCGCCGGACGGCGGTACGTCTGGGGCTCGTAGCGAGTACGGGACCGCAGACGTATGAAGGCGTGTGTCGTTCACGATCCACCGCATTCTGGCGCGGATCGAGGATGACGAGGAGCGGTTCGCGACGGTCAAAGCCCCGCCCGAGGGACGCCCGCGCTTGACGGCGGACGACGCCAAGCGGCGGGTCGGGTGGACGGTCGACAGCCCGGAGACCCCGTAGGAGAAGATCACCGCGATCCACCACCTGGCCCAGGACGAGGAAGTGGCCGCGAAGGTGACCACCGATTTCCTGAAGCGTCCGCAGGTCGCGGCCAAAGTCTCCACGGAGAACAAGGTCCGGGCGGTGGAGGAGTTCACGCGGGACAAGAAGGTCGCGGCGACAGCCGCGACAAGCCTGCTGCTCAGGCCGGACGTCGCGTTCAAGGCGATGGGCGACGACACCGCCCGCTTCCAGGTCAACCATGCTCAGAACGAACGCAGCCGACAGGCACGCGAGGACTTCGACCGCACCAGCTCCGTCGCTCCGGCAGTAAGGCACATCGAGCGGAGCATGGAGTTCCTGGACCTGGTCACGGCCTTCCACCCCTTCGTCGCGGCCGCCGGCCGGATCGTCCCGGGCGGCAAGGTCGACGTCGACGACGAACTGGCCCGTCTACTCAAGGGCGAATAAGGATGCCCCGCGCCTCACGGCGACGGGGCGATGCCGCCAGACGCCACGCCGACACTCTGCGCTTCGTGCTGTTTGAGGCCAGACCTGCGGGCCTTCAGTTCCCTCAGCTGGCTCAACTCCATCGAGTCCACCCTCGACCTCATCGCCAGCTCCTGACCTGCGGCGGGACCGCCGTCCGGGCAGTCTCACCGCTTCGCCCGAAGGCACCCCGTCATGCGCCGATGTCGCTATCCCCCGGATACCACCCGCCGTATGTCAGCGCGCGGTGACTGAATAGGCGGCGAGCGCGCGGTTGCCGCGTGGCTTGGCGATGGCCCGGAGAACGTCGGCCTGGCTCAGGACGAGGTGTCGCACCGGCTCGGGCAGCGCGGCCAGACGCTCCTCCGTGCCGACCAGATCGAGGCAAGCAGCGATTTCCCAGTCGCCGTCCTGAAGCTCTTCGGTATCGACCGACTCGCTGCCGTCGGCCGTCCAGCCGACTTCAGGCAGGAGCCGCAGCAGCCCCTCACGTGAGAAAGGCGTGCGGACATTGCCCTGACCATACGATCCTGCGGCCTCGATCTGCCCCTGGATCAGCACGGCCAGGAGGTGCGCCAGCTGGTCGCCAGATACAGGCGTCAAGTCCCACTCGGTGAACCATAGTCGCCGCGCCCACGACCGTACCCGGGCCAGTGTGTCTCGCAGTTGTCCGAGCGAGGCGAAGTACCAGGAGCAATGTGCGAGCACCACGTGGTCAAAGGTACTTTCGGGGAAGTCGACTGATGGGTTGAGGACGTCGGTGCCGAAGCGGAATTCGATGCGCGGCCCGAGGGGGCCCGTCGCGAGCCGGGCTGCCGATTCTCCGAGCGTGACCGGCGCCCCATAGGAGGGTTCGGCCACATCAACGGCCACCACGCGCCCTTTGGGCCCAACCACCTCTGCAAGGACGGCAGTCATGTCGCCCTGGCCGCAGCCCAGTTCGAGGACAGTTGAGCCGGTCGCGATGTGCCAGCTCGCCACGAGCGCGGCGCGGTGGCGAGTCTGGGACAGCTGGACGTCCGGGCTGTGATCGGCAGCGGCCATGCCGGCCGCGAGCGAGGGGGCCTTGGCGCGGAGATCGGAGTGATTCACAAAGTCCTTGGTGATACTCGACGGGTCGGTGTGGGCCGATGGTACGAGACGCGCAGGCAGCGGCGCCTCCGACTTCCCGGGCATCCTGTGATGCCGCAGCCTGAGCAGATCAGAAACACGCATAGGTGGCGTCAGCCTCGTCCCGTTCGACGGCGCGATGCGCAGGAGCCCATCGCGGTATGGGCGAGCCAGCCCGCCGCCGCGCCGACGACGTACCAGAACAAGTCGGGTGGATTGAAGGTGGAACCGAGCACGATGCGGGCGACGGTGCTGTGCCGGGAGAGCTCCGCCGGTACGTCACTGAGCTGAAGGAGCTCGACCACCCAACTGACTGCCAGCGCGCTTCCGGCGGCCGTCAGCGGCACCACCCTTGGCGCCACCAGAACAACCAGAGCATGAAGCAGAACGGTGTACAGCGCGTCTCCACCATACTTGGCCACGTCACCTGCTGCCGCCGCCCTGAGCCCCAGACCCGCGCCGACGATCAACACTGCGGCCCCGGCCGCCGCCAGACGGATCCGTACGGGATCGGCGGCGACGTTACGGCCGTAGGTTCCGCGGATGAGGGGCACAGGGCCATACTGCCCGACGCCCAGCAGCCGGCTGGATCGGAATTGCTGTGTCGCTGAACCGCGGTGATGAGACAGGTCACCTGCCGTAGCGCTGCACGTCGTGGACCCGGTCGCCGACGCTGCGGTGGCGGAGCTGGTTTGCGGATGACGCCGACGATCCCCGGCGCCGCCCAGCGCCGTGCGAAGCCGTAGATCGCCCGCCAGGGCGGGAATGCGGCCGGCATCGCGCGGCCACTTCTCAGGATGGCCCGTGGGTGTAGTGCAGGCGGGGGGCGGCAACGGAAGTTCCAGCAGGGGGCAGCCGGGTCGAGCCGGGGTGCTGTGTGCGGTGCGGGAGGCGTTCGGTGCGGCCCCCCGCTCGTGGACTCAGGACGAATGCATGTCCATCATGACAGGTCAGCGCCGTTTTTCGTAGGACGGAACGCACAGTTCGCGAGGCTTGCCCGGTCCGTTCACCGCCTCTCAGAATCTCCTTCGTGCGTCGTCCGGAGACAGGGGGAATGGTGACGATCGATCACGACGCGGTGCTTCGGGCCCGCGTGCTGCTGCTGGGGTCCGGCCGGCCGAGTCGGGCCGAACTGGTCGGCGCGTACCGGGTTCTGGCCGAGGTGAGTCCGAAGGCGTACGTGCCGAAGTTGGTCGACGCCCTGCTCGCGCTGCGCCACGAGAGCCGGGATCCGAAGGTGGACGTCGCGCTGGCCGCCGAGGCTTCCCGGGCCGCTCGCAGGATAGAGGCCGGGGCGCCGAACCGGGCGGAGCGGTTGCGCCGAGCCTTGGACGCCTACCAGGCTTCCTTGTTCGCCCTCGGGCGCAGGGCGGAAGGACGCGCGATCTGTGAGGAGCTGGCCGAGGCCGGCCGAAGCGAGCCCCTGGCGAGCGTTCTGGCCGAGGAGGGGCGCTTCAGGGAGGCCGCGGAGCTCGACGAAGAGGCCGCCCGGAACGGAATCCCGGAGCACTCCTTCTGGAACATGGTGCGGTGGGCGGCGAACCTGGAGGGCGCCGGGCTGCACGACGCCGCATCGACCGTCTTCCGCGAGCTCCTTGAGGAGACCCGGCGCGAGGCAGCCGAACAGCGCACCGCTCTGGCGATACTCACTTGGGAGTTGGTGCACTTCTCCCGGATGCGGGAGATCGGCGGGGATGGGGCGGGCGCCGCGGCTGCCCGGTGTGAGGCCCTGAGTGTCCTGGAGGAGCTCGCGACCACGGGCGAGCCGAAGAACTGGAGTTGCATCCTCGGATGGTGGAGGACGCTCTTCGTCCTGTCGGGACGGGCGGCCGAACCCGCCGCGAGCCCCGAGTCCCCGATGCCGCCGTTCGGCACGGAGCTCGGATGGTCGCGCGACGTGCGGGACGGTTTTCTCGGCATGCTGCCCGGCCTCGAAGCGGAGGCGGCGAGACTGCGCGAGGCCGACCGGCTGCCCGAGCTGGTCGACGTCCAACGCAGGATCGGCATCCGCGCGGCCGTCCGCGAAGGCGACCGCCCCTACCTGTTCGAGGAGCGGTTCACGCCATACTTCGACGAGGGTGTGACGCTCGCCCGCCGCCTGCCCGACAACCCCGCACGCCTCGCCCGCGCCCTCACCGACCGGTCGATGTTCCTCGTCGCGGCACGATCCTTCGAACCCGCGCATGCCGACTTCGCCGAAGCGGTCGCCCTTCTCCACGATCGCTGATCGCGCCGCCCGGTCGCCGCGTCCCCGTGCTGGGCACGAGGACGTGGGGCCGTCGCGGTGCCACCGGTACCGGGCCCCGGGCTGAAGCAGCCGATCCCACCCCTGTCGAAGGCTGGGATCGGCTGCTTGACCTCCGAGTCCGTGTGCCCAGACTGAGAAGCCTGCCCAGTTGCCCTGAGATGACTGAGACTGCCCGACTTATGTGAGATGGGGCACCCGCTGAGACGCGGCAAGATCCGAAGCAGTACCTGCCGAGGCGAACAGATCCGACCGGCAACATCAACTGAGACGTCAGATCGCTGGCCTGCCCTTCACCGGCAGCATCAGCCGAGACCAGACCCGAATCCACCAAGATCCTGTGAGGCAACGGCAGCGTCACGCGAGACAGGACATGGGGGAAAATGGGTGAACTATGCGTGAATCGGGGTCCGTTGACCGTTCGCTCAGCGTCAGCCGGACGCCTGGGGGAAGGGTTATCTCGATGGCGCCAAGCCCTCTTCCGGCAGCCGGGCGAGCAGTACACCGCGTCGCCGCGGTGATCCACCCCAGCGACCCAGACCACCCCGCACTCCGGGCAGACCCGTCGGCCCTCACCGTGCTCCAGTGCCGCCACGCGTCGCCGTAACCGCTGTATCCGGCGCCACTGCCTGGAACGACACACCCCCGAGCAGTACACAGCAAGGGGTGCGGCATCCGACCTCAGTAGGACACCGCACCCGGGACAACGCCGCTGCTCAGCGGCCCGCTGACCCCGGCCACTCGATCAGCCTGGACCTGCTCAACGGCACAGCAAGCCGGTTCAGAAACGGGCGCTCAGTGGGAGCAATGCACTGAGAACGAACACCTGGGCCGGGTCCGAGGTCAGAACTCAAGTCAGGCGGCCGACGGCAGCACCCGCACATCGGCGGCCCGCACGAACGCCACCCGGTGGCCGAACTGGATCTCGTAGTACTGGTCCTCGCCGATCACCACCCGGTGCGGAGCGGTGTCGAAGGTCGGCGCGTAAAAGTACTCGCCGGGCACCTTGTCACCGACCGCGTACCGCTGGCCCGCCGGCAGTCTGTACGGCAGCGGAGACACCGACTGGACCGGGACACCCTCGGGATAGGCCTCCTTCTCCGGGTACGCGCGGCCGTACACCGGGATCTCGGAGAGGCCCTCCTTCGGTGTCACGACGAGCCCGGAGGCGCCCAGGGCCGTCGGCTGGTCCTTCGGGTTGCTGAACCATGCCTTCTGGCCCAGGTACCAGATCGCCGTCCAGTCGCCGTCGCGGCCGGCCACCGCGTACTGCTGGCCGGTGGACACGCGCGAGCCCACGTCGTTCACGTCGATGGTCGAGGCACCGCCGTTCGGCCGCAGCCCGATGTCCTGGATCAGGGGCGAGGTCTCGTCGGGCCGGGAGTAGAGGCGTACGGCACTGGAACCGTGGACCGCGCACGGCTCACCCTGCTTGACGCAGCCCGTGAACCCGGGCCGGTTCCGCGTGAAGTCGGGGGCGATGGTCACCAGGCCGCCCTTCGGGCCCGCCGTCTGCCTGAACGGCGCACCCAGCAGGGTGAAGTAGTGCTGCCAGTCCCAGTACGGGCCCGGGTCGGTGTGCATACCGGGGATGGTCGCACCGGTCGGGCCGGGCACGGTGTCGTGGCCCAGGATGTGCTGCCGGTCCAGCGGGACGCGGTACTTCTTCGCGAGGTACCTCACCAGGCGAGCCGACGTCCGGTACATCGCTTCCGTGTACCAGGCGTCCGGGGAGGCGAGGAAGCCCTCGTGCTCCAGGCCGATCGACTTGGCGTTGACGTACCAGTTGCCCGCGTGCCAGCCCACGTTTTTGTTCTTCACATGCTGGGCGATATGACCGTCGGTCGAGCGCAGGGAGTAGTGCCAGGACACATAGGCCGGGTCCTGGACCAGCTTGAGCGTGGTGTCCCAGGTGGCCTCGGTGTCGTGGACGACGATGTACTCGATGCTCTGGGACACCGGCCGGTCGCTCAGGTCGTGGTTGCCGTAGTCGCCGTCGCCGAACTCCTCGTAAGGTGCCGGGATCCACTCGCAGGACACCGTCTTCGGGCATTCCACGCCGTCCTCGTCCGCCGTGCGCAGCCCGGTCCGCGCGAGTTGCCCGGTGTCGGGGCCGATGCCGGGGTGGGCGGGAAGCGTCACGCGCTGGCCGGCGTCCGTGGTGCGCTGTTCGCCCTCACGGATCACCCTGAAGACATCGTTGGCATACGCCGCCGCGGTCCCCCTGTCGTCGGCGCCCGAGAACCGCGCGACCGCCCCGTACCAGTCGGCCGGGTCGTCGCTCGGCGGCTCGCCGAGGGCCTTCTGTTCGGCGGCGAGGAGCGCGGCGCCGCCCGCCACGTTGGCCGCCGCGTCCGTACGCAGCTCCTCCGCCGGGAGGCCGGTCAGCTCGGCGGCCTTCGTCAGGGTCCGCAGACGCGCCGGGAGTTCGGACTCCTCCGGGAGGTCCGCCTCGGGCAGCAGGGTCGCGCGGGAGCCGTCGCCACGGGGGTCCTCCGCGCCCTCGCTGTGGTGCGGGGCCTCGGCGAGGGCCGTGCGCGCGTCCGTCAGGTGCATCGGCCCGTAGCCGCCCGACACACTGGGCGCCCCGCCGTGCGTGTCCCAGCGGGCCTGGAGATACGACATGCCGAGCAGGACGCTCTGCGGAACACCGTACTCGGCGGCTGCGGACGCGAAGGCACTCTGCAGCCGCCCGGAGGAGGCCTGCGCGGTGCCGTCGGACGGGGCGGCGCCGAGCAGCGGCAGGAGCAGCACGGCAGAGGCGGCGGGCAGGGCCGTCCTCCTGACGCGTCTGCGTCCGGCGGCGGGCCCGCGGTCGGTGGGGGATCCTCGCAAAACGGCCTCCTGGGACGGTCCAGCGTGACGGGGGGTGTGCAGCCGATACACCTCGGTCGACTCCGGGCGCACAGATCTGTGCCGGCTCCGGGCGTGGGTCAGTGCTATCGGCTGGCCGACGATCCGTCAATCGCGCCCAGCGGAAGGGTATTTCCTCTGCCGATCGGAGCCGCGAGGCCTCGCGGCGGGTGCTCGGACGGGGCGAGGCGGGTCCCGGACATGATGAAGGCCCGCGGTGCGCCGGCGTCCCAGGCGTACCGCGGACCGACATCCCCCGTCAGCGAGTGCCGACCGCCGCTCGAACGGCCTTACGGGCAAGCTGGCAGTCGTCGTGCAGCCGCCTCAGCAGCAGCCGCTGTTCCTCGCCGGACGGCGCAGCACCCGGGTGGGCCGGTCCCGGTGCCGCCGGGGTCGCGTCGCGCATCGAACGCTGTATGGCCGTCTCGTAGGTACGGATCTCCCGGGTGAGCACGATCATCAGGTTCACCAGGAACGCGTCGCGCGACGCGGGACCCGCGGACTGGGCGATCTGGCTGATCTGGCGGCGCGCGACCGGTGCGTCCCCGAGCACCGCCCACAGCGTCGCCAGGTCGTAGCCCGGCAGATACCAGCCCGCGTGCTCCCAGTCCACCAGCACTGGACCGGCCGGTGAGAGCAGGAGGTTCGACAGCAGGGCGTCACCGTGACAGAACTGGCCCATGCTCTGGCGGCCGGCCGTGTGGGCGATGCCGTGCAGGAGCTTCTGGAGGTCGCCCATGTCCCGGTCCGTGAGCAGGCCCAGCTCGTGGAAGCGCGAGATCCGCTCCGCGTAGTTCAGCGGGGCCTCGAACGTGCCCGCCGGTGGCCGCCACGCGTTGATGCGGCAGATCGCTCCCAGCGCCGTCCGGATGTCCGCACGCGGCGGCGCCTCCGTCGGATGGCGCTGAAGAGCGGCCACCCTGCCCGGCATCCGCTCGATCACCAGCGTGCAGTTGTCCGGATCCGCCGCGATCAGCCGGGGCACCCGCACCGGGGGCCGGTGGCGCACGAACGAGCGGTACGCGGCTATCTCGTGCCGGATCCGCTCGGCCCAGATGGGGGACTGGTCCAGTAAGCACTTCGCGACGGCCGTGCTGCGTCCGGTCGTACCGACGAGGAGCACCGAGCGCCCGCTTCGGCGCAGCACCTGCACCGGAGCGAACTCCGGACAGATGCGGTGCACCGAAGCGATCGCCGTGCGCAGCTGGGCTCCCTGGGGGCCGGACAGGTCGAGTCTTCCGCTGAGGGGTTGGGTACCGAGACCCGGCACGCGCCGCGTCCGGCCGGTGCCGAGCGCGGGGCCCGCCGGGCGCCCGGGGTCGAGATAGGAGCCGCCGCCTCCCGGGCGGGGACGCAACGACCGGGGCGGGGCGGACACGGAGGACGATGCTGCGTACATGAGGCGAGACAGATCCCTTCGTGTGCCTGCAGTTCGTCGCGCTGCCCGGCTCGGTCGCCCTCGTGCACCCTGGGGAATGTCCTTCGGGCGACCGGGTCGGGGTGGCGCGTTCCTACCTGACACCCGATGCCCGGTGGCACACCATCTGGCGTGGCCTGGCGAACCCTGGCGAATAGTCCCGGAGCAACTGACAGAGGGCTACTGTCAACTCAGCCGAGTACCTGGGGGCTTGACGTGAGCGGACAACCCAACACCCGTCTGGCGGACCTGTTCGGCCTGGCCGGCTGGTCGAAGGGCGAGCTCGCGAGGCTGGTCAACCGGCAGGCGGCGGCCATGGGCCACCCACAGCTGGCGACCGACACCTCGCGGGTGCGGCGGTGGATCGACACGGGAGAGATCCCGCGCGACCCGGTGCCGCGGGTGCTGGCGGTTCTGTTCACCGAGCGTCTCGGCCGTGTCGTGACCATCGAGGACCTCGGTCTGGTCCGGCACGGGCGTCCAGGGAGACGGCAGGGCGGCGGGAATGCTGAGCATCCCGACGGAGTGCCGTGGGCGCCCGAACGGATCGCCGCGGTCCTCACCGAATTCACGGGAATGGACCTCATGCTCAACCGACGCGGTTTGGTGGGCGCGGGCGCCGCGCTCGCAGCAGGATCCGCACTCAGCAGCGCCATGCACGACTGGCTCCACACCGATCCGGCCCTCGCGGCCGACTCTCCCAGAATCGACGACCCCCTGCACGCCGACCCGGCCGGGTTCGACCGCTACGAGGCGGCCCCCATCGGATCCCAGGAAATCGAGGAACTGGAGCGCTCCGTCGAGGTGTTCCGGGCCTGGGACGCGGCCCGCGGCGGCGGGCTCCAGCGCAAGGCCGTCGTGGGGCAGCTCAACGAGGTGGGAGGCATGCTCTCCTACCGCCACCCCGACCATATCCAGCGACGCCTGTGGGGCGTCGCCGCCAACCTCGCCGTCCTCGCGGGCTGGATGTCGCACGACATCGGCCTGGAGCCCACGGCGCAGAAGTACTTCGTCATCGCCGCCCACGCCGCGCGTCAGAGCGGTGACCGGCCCCGCGCGGGAGAGGCTCTCTCCCGGGCGGCCCGCCAGATGGTCCACCTGGGCCGGCCGGACGACGCACTCGACCTCATGAAGCTCGCCAAGACCGGCTCCGGCGAGGAGGTACTTCCGCGCACCAGGGCCATGCTCTGCACCATCGAGGCCTGGGCCCAGGCGTCCCTGGGCAAGGGCCAGGCCATGCGGCGCACCCTCGGCGAGGCGGAGGAACTGTTCGTCTCCGACAAGGGGGACGTGCCGCCGCCGAGCTGGATGCAGATGTTCGACGAGGCCGACCTGCACGGTATGCAGGCCCTCGCGTACCGCACGCTCGCCGAGCACGAGCCGGGTGCGGCGGCCATCGCGCAGCGCCACGCCAAGCAGGCGCTCGAGCTGCGCTCGGAGGGCCACGACCGGTCGAAGATCTTCGACCACATCTCGCTGGCGTCGGCCTGTTTCATCGCCGACGACCCCGACCAGGCGGACACCTACGCCCGCCTGGCCCTGACGTCGATGGGGACCAACTCCTCCCACCGCACCTGGGACCGGCTGCGCGAGATGTACCGGCTCACCGGGCAGTACTCCAGCTATCCGAAGATCCAGGACCTGCGTGAGGAGATCAAGGTCGCCCTCCCCAAGGACTTGCTCAAGTCCAAGGGCGGCACCAGCGCACGGGCGTGAGGGGGCCCGTGGGACAAGGGGCGGTTCTCAGGAGACGACCCGGGCCACGAGCACGCAGGCGTCGTCCTCGCGCTCGGTCTCGCCGAACTCCTCGACCACCGTCCGTACACAGTCCTGGGCCGTGCGGGCCCCGTCGAACCTCGGGGCCAGGCCGAGCAGCCGCTGGGCGCCCGCGGCGCCCCCGCGCCGGGGGACCAGTCCGTCGGTGTGGAGGAGCAGCAGGTCGCCCTGTTCCAGGGCCACTTCGGCCTGCCCGTAGGCGGCCCCCGAGGTCGCCCCGAGCAGCACGCCGTCCGGGGCTGTCAGTACGCACCCCGTCCCGTCGCGGAACAGCAGCGGGGCGGGGTGTCCTGCCTGTGCCCAGGTGAGGGTACGGGTCTGAGGCCGGTAGCGGCAGCAGACGGCGCTGCCGAGGGCCGGCTGGACGGTGGCGTCGAGCAACTGGTTGAGCCAGGCCATGATGCGGTCCGGCTCGGTGCCCGTCACGGCCATGCCGCGCAGGGCGCCGATCAGCATCGCCATGCCGGAGGCTACGGTGACCCCGTGCCCGGTGAGGTCGCCGACGCTCAACAGCGCCTGCCCCCCGGGTAGTTCGAGCGCGTCGTACCAGTCGCCGCCGATCAGGGCACTGGTCGAGGACGGCAGATGGTGGGCGGCCAGATCGAGGGTGTGAGGGCCCTGGCGCGGGAGCCGCAGGGAGCCGCGCCACGGCGGCAGCACGGCTTCCCGCAGCTCGACCGCGAGCCGGTGCTCGGTCCGGTCGATCTGCCGCTGACGTCGCAGCGAGTCACGGGTCTCGCTCACCGTCCGCCGACAGCGCCGCAGTTCGCTGACGTCCCGCAGCACGGCCCACATCGAGGCGGTGCAGCCGTCGGCGTCGAGCACGGGCTCGCCCATCATGTGCACGGTCCGCACGGTGCCGTCCACACGCACGATCCGGAACTCGCCGTCGATACGCTTCGCGTCGACCAGGCAGTCCGTGACCATGGCGGTCAGCTTCGGCCGGTCCTCGTCCAGGACCAGGGACGGCAGTTCGTCGAGGGTGAGCGGCGGAGCGGCGGGGTCGCGCCCGAGGATCCGGTACAGCTCCCCGGACCAACTCGCCTCGTCCGTCAGCAGGTTCCACTCGGCGCTGCCGACCCGGCTGAGGAGCGAGTCGTGCCGGGGTGCGGGCCGTTCGGCCGGCCGGGGGGACGTGTCCGGTACGGGGG
>NZ_VJZE01000115.1 GCF_009377205.1 Streptomyces phyllanthi | reverse complement strand
CCCCCGTCCTGTCCGCCCAGGAACGCCAGTACCTCACCGGCTTCCTGGCCGGGCTCGGCACCCATGCCCCCGGTGTCTCCGGTGTCCCCGTCCTGCCGCCGGACGCGCCCTTCAGCCCCGAGCACGCCCTGTGGGTCAACGGCGTCCTCGCCGGCATGTACTCCCGGTCCGCTCCCCCGGCCGCCCCCTCCGCCGAGCCCGCCGGCCGTGAGGTCGTCGTGCTGTGGGCCTCGCAGACCGGCACCGCCGAGGAGTTCGCGGCGACCACCGCCGAGCGGCTGACCGCCACCGGGCACCGGGCGCGGCTCGTCGGCATGGACGACACCGACCCCGGTCAACTCCCGCGCGGGGCGGACCTGTTGCTGATCACCAGCACCTTCGGCGACGGGGACGCGCCCGACAACGGCTCCGGCTTCTGGGACACCCTCTCCGGCCAGGAGGCGCCGCGCCTCGACGGTGTGCGCTTCGCCGTGCTGGCCTTCGGGGACTCGTCGTACGACGACTTCTGCGGACACGGCCGACGGCTGGACGCGCGCCTCGACGAACTGGGCGCGGTGCGCCTGGCCCCCCGTACGGACTGCGAACCGGACTACGAACCGTCGGCGGGCGCCTGGCTCGACCAGGTGCTCACCGCCCTCGGTACGACCACCGGGGCTCCCGCGCCGGCCCGGCCGGCCAAACCCGCGCCCACCACCGCCCGGCTCGTCGGCAACCGGCTGCTGAGCCTGCCCGGCGCGGGCAAGGAGGTGCGCCGGTTCACCTTCGACACGAGCGGCACTCCCCTGACGTACGAGGCGGGGGACGCGCTCGGCGTACGGCCGGTCAACTCCCCCGGCCTGGTCGCGGAATGGCTCGCGGTGACCGGGCTGGACGGCTCGACGGCCGTACAGGTGGGCGGAGTCGGTGAGGTGCCCTTCGCCGAGGCCCTGCACCGGCATCTCGACATCACGCGGATCACCTCCGACCTGCTCCGGTTCGTCTCCGAACGGGCCCGTGACAAGCACGAGTTGAAGCGGCTGCTGCGTCCGGACAACAAGGACGGGTTCGCCCAGTGGTCCTGGGGGCGGCAGGCCGTGGACGTGGCCGCCGAGTACGCGGTGCGCGCCAGCGCGCAGGAGTGGGCCGATGTCTTCAAGCGGCTCCAGCACCGCCTCTACTCCATCTCGTCGAGCCCGCTCGTCGACCCGCACCACATCTCGCTGACGGTGTCGGTCGTGCGGTACGAGAACCTGCACGGGCGCCCGCGCGGCGGGGTCTGCTCGCCCTTCCTCGCGGACGGCGAACCGGACATGGAGGTCCCGGTCCTCGTGCAGCGCTCCCCGCATTTCCGGCCGCCCGCGGACGGCTCGACCCCCATGATCATGGTCGGTCCGGGCACCGGGGTCGCGCCCTTCATCGGTTTCCTGGAGGAGCGGCGCGCGCTCGGCCACCGGGCACCCAGTTGGCTGTTCTTCGGCGAGCAGCACCGCGCCACGGACTTCTACTACGAGGACGAGCTGACAGGCTTCCTGGATGACGGCGCCCTCCACCGGCTCGACACGGCGTTCTCCCGCGACCAGCGCGCCAAGGTCTACGTCCAGGACCGTATGCGCGAGCACGGCCCGGAACTGTGGCACTGGCTGCAGGACGGCGCCCGGTTCTACGTCTGCGGCGACGCCTCCCGTATGGCCAAGGACGTGGACCAGGCGCTGCGGGACATCGCGGTCACGCACGGCGGGCTGAGCGAGGCGGAGGCCACCGCGTACCTGAAGCAACTGGCGGCGGACAAGCGGTACGTGCGGGACGTGTACTGATCGTCTGATCGCCCGTGTAGGCGACTGCTCACGTGCGGTCGATGTGGACGTTGGTCGACTTCACGCGGGCGGTGGCCTGCATGCCGACCTCCAGGCCCAGCTCCTCGACGGCCTCCCGCGTCAGCAGGGAGACCAGCCGGTGCGGGCCCGCCTGGATCTCGACCTGGGCGGCGACATCCCCGAGCTTGATGGCGGTGACGATGCCGGGGAACGCGTTGCGCGCCGAGGTGTACGGCGTCTCCTCCTCACCCGGGCCGTTCTGCGCGAGCTCGACGGAGAACGCGGCGAGATCCCGCCCGTCGATGAGCCGCCGCCCGCTCTCGTCCCGGTGTGTGGCGACCCGTCCGGCATCCGCCCAGCGGCGTGCCGTGTCCGGGCTGACGCCCAGCAGACGCGCCGCCTGGCCGATGGTGTAGGACTGCATATCCGAGAGGTTAAGCGACAAAGCCTCGCATATGCAAGCATTTCGCGCCCAACTTGCCGCACATGCGACCTGATGCATCTTGATCGACGGCGCGCCACGCGCGTACAGCAGTAGCATCTGCGCCCACCGACACGCACCCCGACACCTCCACCGGGCAGCACACGCGCGCCATGACGGGGCATTCGTCGCCCGACACACGCCGCGCCAAACTTGGACTGATTCCATTTCTTGAATCGCTCGTGTTTTTGGGGTTAGGTTGGTCCCATGAGTTCACCCCAGACTCCGACCACCGCCGAGGAGCTGCGCGGTGCCGGCCTGCGGGTGACGGCCGCCCGCGTCGCGCTGCTGGAGACCGTCCGGGAGGGTGATCACCTCGGTGTCGAGGCGATCGCCTCCGGGGTGCGCGACCGCGTGGGCCATGTCTCCCTCCAAGCCGTGTACGAGGCCCTCCACGCGCTGACCGCCGCTGGACTCGTACGCCGTATCGAACCGCCCGGCAGCCCGGCACTGTTCGAGGGACGCGTCGGGGACAACCACCACCACCTCGTGTGCCGGTCGTGCGGTGTCGTCGCCGATGTGGACTGCGCTGTCGGCCACGCCCCCTGCCTGACCGCGTCGCACGACCGGGGTTTCGCGATCGACGAAGCCGAGGTCATCTACTGGGGCCTGTGCCCCGGCTGCTCCACCACCCCCAGTCCAGCTCCTTGATCCACCCAGTTCGGAAGGACCCCCATGACTGAGAACCACGACGCGATCGTCACCGACCCGAAGCCGGAGGAGACCGGCGGCTGCCCGGTCGCTCACGGTCGCGCCGCGCACCCGACCCAGGGCGGCGGAAACCGCCAGTGGTGGCCGGACCGGCTCAACCTGAAGATCCTTGCCAAGAACCCCGCCGTGGCCAACCCGCTCGGCGAGGAGTTCGACTACGCGGAGGCGTTCAAGAACCTCGACCTCCAGGCCGTGAAACAGGACATCGCCGAGGTACTGACCACCTCGCAGGACTGGTGGCCCGCCGACTTCGGCAACTACGGCCCGCTGATGATCCGTATGGCCTGGCACAGCGCCGGCACCTACCGCATCAGCGACGGCCGCGGCGGCGCCGGCGCCGGCCAGCAGCGTTTCGCCCCGCTCAACAGCTGGCCGGACAACGCCAACCTCGACAAGGCCCGCCGTCTGCTGTGGCCGGTCAAGAAGAAGTACGGCCAGAGCCTGTCCTGGGCCGACCTGATGATCCTCACGGGCAACGTCGCGCTGGAGCAGATGGGCTTCGAGACCTTCGGCTTCGGCGGCGGCCGCGCCGACGTCTGGGAGGCCGAGGAGGACGTCTACTGGGGTCCCGAGACCACCTGGCTCGACGACCAGCGCTACACCGGCGACCGTGAGCTGGAGAACCCGCTCGGCGCGGTCCAGATGGGTCTGATCTACGTCAATCCGGAGGGCCCGAACGGCAACCCGGACCCGATCGCCGCGGCCCGCGACATCCGTGAGACGTTCCGCCGTATGGCGATGAACGACGAGGAGACCGTCGCCCTGATCGCCGGTGGTCACACCTTCGGCAAGACCCACGGCGCCGGCCCCGCGGACAACGTGGGCAACGACCCCGAGGCCGCCTCGCTGGAGGAGCAGGGCCTCGGCTGGAAGAGCACCTACGGCACCGGTAAGGGAGGCGACGCCATCACCTCCGGCCTGGAGGTCACCTGGACCGCCACGCCGACCCAGTGGAGCAACGGGTTCTTCAAGAACCTGTTCGAGTACGAGTACGAGCTGACCGAGTCCCCGGCCGGCGCCAAGCAGTGGGTGGCCAAGGACGCCGAGGCCATCATCCCCGACGCGCACGACCCGTCGCAGAAGCGCCTCCCGACGATGCTCACCACCGACCTGTCGCTGCGCTTCGACCCGGTCTACGAGCAGATCTCGCGTCGCTTCTACGAGAACCCCGACCAGTTCGCGGACGCCTTCGCCCGTGCCTGGTACAAGCTGACCCACCGCGACATGGGCCCGAAGTCGCTGTACCTCGGCCCGGAGGTCCCGGAGGAGACGCTGCTCTGGCAGGACCCGCTGCCGGAGGCCGAGGGCGAGGCCATCGACGCCGCCGACATCGCGGCGCTCAAGGCCAAGCTCCTCGCCTCGGGTCTGACCGTCTCGCAGCTGGTGTCCACCGCGTGGGCGTCGGCCTCCTCCTTCCGCGGCAGCGACAAGCGCGGCGGCGCCAACGGTGCCCGCATCCGCCTGGAGCCGCAGCGCGGCTGGGAGGCCAACGACCCCGACCAGCTGCGTCACGTCCTGAGCGTCCTTGAGGGCGTCCAGTCGGAGTTCAACTCCGGCGCCAAGAAGGTCTCCCTGGCCGACCTGATCGTGCTCGGCGGCTCCGCCGCCGTGGAGAAGGCCGCCAAGGACGCCGGCTTCGACGTGGAGGTCCCCTTCACGCCGGGCCGTGTGGACGCGACGGAGGAGCACACCGACGTCGAGTCGTTCGCCGCGCTCGAGCCGACGGCCGACGGGTTCCGCAACTACCGGGGCAAGGGCCACCGCCTGCCGGCCGAGTACCTGCTGCTCGACAAGGCGAACCTGCTGACCCTGAGCGCCCCCGAGATGACGGCCCTCGTCGGTGGCCTCCGTGTCCTCGGCGCCAACAGCGGGCAGTCGACGCACGGCGTCTTCACCGACACCCCGGGCACGCTGACGAACGACTTCTTCGTCAACCTGCTCGACCTGGGTACGACGTGGAAGTCGACGTCCGAGGACCAGGTCCTGTTCGAGGGCCGCGACGCCGCCACGGGCGAGGTCAAGTGGACCGGCACCCGCGCCGACCTCGTCTTCGGCTCGAACTCCGAGCTGCGCGCCCTCGCCGAGGTCTACGCGAGCGATGACGCGAAGGCGAAGTTCGTGGACGACTTCGTCGCCGCGTGGAGCAAGGTCATGGACCTCGACCGGTTCGACATCGCCTGATCACCTGGTCACTCGATGACCTGACCACCACGTCCGGGCCGGCCCACACGGGTCGGCCCGGATGTCTTCCACCCTGGGCGTGCGCGTTCCGCCGTAACGCCTTCACGAGGATCCAGGGGACAGGTCACACCAGGCGCCTGATCTCTCCGCGCACTCGGTAGAAGCCGCCCGCGGAGGAGTGCAGCTCGTCCACGACGTAGCGGGCGCCGGGCTGCCGTATCGCACGGGGGAACTGGACGTTCCAGTTTCGCTCGTAGCCGTCGGAGACGACATGCACCCGCACTCGTCCTCCCTCCTGGACGCACTCCACGACGATCCCGCTCCCCGAGGCGGAGGCGGCGCTGACCGTCGCGACGGAGGCGGCGGTGGTCACCGGTGCGTACGTGGGCATGGCGGCCGCCAGCTTGATGTCCGCGGCGACCGGGACGGTGCCCGACTGGGCGGCGTTGATCGCGGTCTCGCCGGCGTCGATGCAGGCGAGCGAGCCGTCCGTGGAGACGATGTACAGCCTCTCGTCGCGGTACTGCATGGAGAGCGCCGAGCCGCCGCCCGTACCGAGCTTCCACAGCCGGGTGCCGTCGGCGGTGAAGCAGTAGACGGAGGAGGCGGAGTCGCCCGCGAAGACGTACCGTCCGCCCGGGGAGGTGGCGCACGAGTACACCGCGGCGTCGCACTGGTAGGTGGCCTCGATCCGCCCGGTGGCCTTGGAGAGCCGCTGGACGACCCTCCGCCCGGTGCCCGCGTAGACCGCGTTCTCCTCCTGCCAGCCGAAGAGCACGTTGCCGCTGGTCGCGGTGTGCCAGAGCTGGCCGGCGCCGTCAGCCGCGTACGCCGTCACACCGCGGCTGTGCCCGTGGTACACGGCACGGTCGTCGGCACGCACCATCCAGGCGCTGTCCCCGGACGAGTTGCGCGACCACTGGAGTTCGTCCTCGTGGTCGATGACCGTCAGTCCGCCGTTGCGGTCGGCGACGTTCAGCACGCCCTCGTGGATGTCCAGCCAGAAGATGTCGACATCGTCCGCTATCCGGTAGGCGGCGAACGGCACCTTCGAGGAGAGGTCGTACACCTGGCCGTCGTCACAGCCGGCGTAGATCCAGAAGTCGTCCGCCACCAGGCACTTCACACCGTCGGGCAGAGAGTAGTGGGCCAGCACCTCACCGTCGTGGCCCAGGCTGTAGACATCGCCCTTCTGGTTGCCGACCCAGCAGTTGTCCTCGTCCACATGGATACCGAACGCCGAGGTACCGGTACGGAACCGCCACAGCACCGGGGCCGTCGCCCTCGCCGTGGACGGGGCGGACGTCACCTGGCGGCGCGTCACCGGACGGGCCGCGCGCTGCCCCTGGACCGCGGGCGCGTACCCCTTGCGCACCTTCTCGGCGATCTTCTTCGCCGCCGCGGCCTCGGCCTTCTCGACGGTCGGGAAGGTGGAGGTCTGGCGCTGCCCATCGACGCCGATCCGCCCGTACCGCACGGCGACGGTCGTCCCCTCGACGATCACCTCGTAGAACTTGTGGGCGCCGCCGCCCTCCTGGGACAGCTCCAGATACGTCGTGCTCCCCGACTGTCGTACCTGCGCAGCGGACACAGCACACCCCTCCCCTAGCCAGATCGGCCAGTGTGGCCGATCTCCAGTGCCCCACAACTTAGAGGTCGCCACTGACATCGCCTCTCTCACGGGTACCGGCGAGCCCGGATCCGCGTTCGGTCACGTGACGAGTGCGCCCGTGCCGGACGCCGCGCGGTGCCGCCGCTGATCGGCCCGGGGCCACCCCGCCGAGCACCGGCGCGACGGCCACCGGCGTCGCGCCGACCAGCAGCGGCGAGCGGTGACCGAGGCCCGCGCCGAGGGTGAGGCCGCCGAGGGCCAAACCCGCCGCGGCACCGACGTTCTCCGCGCACAGGGGCCCGCCAGAGCATGGCCGCACCCGGGAGGCCGTTGTCAGTGGGCCGCGTTAGCCTGCGCAGACCGGACCGTTCTCCCGTTCCAGGAGGTTTCCATGGCTTCGCGGCTCAACCCCTACATCAGCTTCGCCGGCGACGCCCGGCAGGCGATGGAGTTCTACAAGGAGGTCTTCGGCGGGACCCTGAGGCTCAACACCTACGGGGACTTCGGCCAGCAGGGCACCCCGGACGCCGACAAGATCATGCACGGCATGCTGGAGACCCCGAGCGGCTTCACCCTGATGGGCTCCGACACCCCTCCCGGCTCGGAGCACACGCCGGGCAACAACTTCTCGGTCAGCGTGAGCGGCGACGACGACACGGAGCTGCGCGGCTACTGGGAGAAGCTGTCCGCGGGCGGCTCCGTGACCGTACCGCTGGAGAAGCAGATGTGGGGCGACGTCTTCGGCATGTGCACGGACCGCTTCGGCGTCCCCTGGATGGTCAACATCGGCCAACCGAGCAGCTGACCCCGACACAGCGCCGTGATGACTGACGACCCCTCAGCCCGGGGCGGACCGCAGGACTACACCCGCGCCTTCCTTCGGTCCGCCCTCCCGGCCGTCGAGGATCTGTGCGAGAGACGGGGCGGCGCGTTCGAGTCGCTCACGCACGAAGCCGTACCCGACGCCAAGGGCGAGGTGCTCGTCACCGCCACCGCAGTGGTGCGTTTCCGCGGCCGCCGCTGCGTTTTCCGCCGTGGGATCTGGCCCCCGGACCATCCCGCCACGACCCGCGCCGCGATCTACGCAACGGTCCTGGAAGAGCGCCTGCTGACACGGGTTCGCTCCCTGCCCGACGACGACATGTCACCGGTCGGCCTTTGATGCTCGGCCCTTGATACTCGGCCCTTGATACTCGGGGGTGATACTCGGGGGCGGCCCCGCCGGAAGGTGTCGAAGGCGCCCGAAGGGACGCTCAGGCCCCGCGCTTGACCGCCGTGTCCACCCAGCCCAGCGGATACGCCCCGGCATCGTCCGCCGCAGGCGCCAAGGGCTCGCTGCCCGCCTCGTTGAAGGCGGTCAGCGCCTCGACGAGCGCGACCCGCTGGTTCACGTCGAGCCGTTCGACGATCCCGGTGATCTCGGCGCGGCGCCGGGCCGTGACCTCCGCGACGGTACGCCGTCCCTCATCGGTCAGCCGCAGCAGCGTCTCACGGCGGTTGTCCGGGTTGGTCTGCCGGTCGGCGAGTCCGGCCGCGATGAGCCGGTCCACCATGCGCATCGCGGTGGACGGCGCCACCTGGAGCAGGTCGGCGAGCACGACCAGCTTGGTGGCACCGCGGGTGGAGAGCACCACCAGCATGCGGAACTGCGGCAGTGTCAGCCGCTCCTCGACCGCGGCCAGAGACCGGGCCGAGACCGCGACGAGCAACCGGGACGCTGTCAGCACAGCGCGCGTCACCGCGTCCACATCGTCCATGTCACCGCCAGGGAGGTCATACTCGCGCATGCCCCCTTTCTACCTCGCCGAGCGACCTGCCCGCCCAGGCGAAGAGAACAGATTTTGCTCTCCCTGACCGTTGCCCTGGCCACGGCAGCGGCCGTTCACGGATGAGCCCACGGTCTCTTGACCGTTCCTTGAACATACGCACGACCCCATCCGTACCTCTCTCTGCGTGCCGTGCCAGCCGCAACAGGTGTCCGCTCCGAATGCCCTGGAGGAATCACTCTCAACCCGACCGGGAGAACACATGCATTCGAACCGACACGCGGTATCCACGCGGGGCACGGGGCGGACGATCACGATCATCGCCGCCGTGTGCGCCGTGATAGCCGCGGCCGTCATCGCGATCAGGGCGGGCAGTGACGAAGCCTCAGCCAGCCCGACGGTCGCGGGCCAGGCCCAGCACGCCGGCGGACATGTCGCCACCGGCGGCGCCGGACAGACGGCGACGGGCCAGAACGGCAAGGCCGACCTGACGGTCACCGATGTGGACCGCGAGTTCCTGGTGAAGGTGCGCCAGGCCGGACTGTGGGAGATTCCCGCCGGCCGGCTCGCCCAGACCAACGCCTCCAGCGAGGCCGTCAAGCGCGCCGGGGACCATCTGATCGACGGGCACAGCAAACTCGACCAGCTCGTCCGCGAGGACGCCGAGATCCTCGGTGTGGAAATCCCCAACGAGGCCACCGAGGAACAGCAGCAGTGGGTCCGGAATCTGGAGAACGCCCAGGGCGAGGAGTTCGACAAGCTCTTCGCCAACGTCCTTCGCGCCTCGCACGGCAAGATCTTCGCCACGATCGGTGAGGTCCGGGCCGCCACCCAGAACGACCTCATCCGCCGCCACGCCCGCCAGGCCAACCAGACCGTCCTGGACCACATGGAAGTCCTGGAGGACACCGGGCTCGTCGACGCCTCCACCTTCCAGGAGGTCGAGGAGGACGTCGCCCCCAAGTAGGGGTCGCAGCGGCCGGCCGTGCCGGTCTCAGGAATCAGCTGCCGCCTGCGCGCCGTCCGGGGCCGCCTCACAGCCGCCCCGGACGCCGTCTCGCCAAGGCAAGCGCCGAGAAAACACGGTTCGGACGAGCCGAACCACTGGCCTCTCATTTTGCACTGTGCAATGATTGGACTCAGGGGGAAGCCGAGCCGACGGTCGGCCGTTGCCTGGCGCCCAGGAGTGACACCGGCACGGTTACGCGGCAAGGGCGGCACGCCGCCGTCGGCAGGGCCTCCCCCTCACCTCGCACCAGGAGACACGGACAGCTCAGGAATGCCCGACAAGGCCTGTACCGGGACAGGCGATCCACTTCGACATCGCACCGGCGCTCAGGTCGGCTTCCGGCTCCTGGTGAGCAGCCGGACACCGGAAACGGTCCGGTAGACGCCGTAGAGCAGCGGCCCCCAGACCACGAAGTACGCGCCTTTGCCCTGGACCTGCTCGTAGGTGATGACGGTGAGGAGCAGGCCCCCGATGAGCCAGGCGGCACCGAACTCGATGGAGCGTTTGCCCCGCGTCTCCCAGACGGCCCGTTGCTCCGGCGAGACGGTGGTGCACGGCGCGGGCGAACTCCCATACGGCCGCACGCCGTTGTCAGTCAACTTGGTTCCTGAGTCAATGAAGGTTCCCTGGCCGTTTCACCAGGACCAGCGGGATCCGGATGACGCACCGCCACCCGTCTCGCGGTCGCGACGGCCCCGAGGGCATCGCCGGTCGGACGGTCCCCCGCGCCGTCCGACCGGCCATCGGTTGCACGAGCCGGGACGCTATCGGCCGGCGGTCGGCCCGGTCTTGGACGAATTTGCACTCGCCGAGAGAGCCAGCGCACCCTCCACCCGTCGAGAGACAACCATCTGTCCGGGTGTGGTCCCTGCGATGGCCCGGAACTCGCGGTTGAGGTGCGCCTGGTCGTAGAAGCCGCAGGCCGTCGAGATCTCGGTCAGACTCGCGGCCCCGCGGCTGAGCATCGCCACGGCGTGGCGGAAGCGCAGTACCCGGGCGGACGCCTTGGGCGTCAGCCCGATCTGCTGGGTGAACCGCCGGATCAGGTATCCCTGGCTCCATCCCACTTCGGCGGCGATACGGGCGATGGGGACCGTCCCCGCGCTGCCGGAGAGCAGTCGCCAGGCGTGGCCGACCTCGGGCGCGGGCTCCGGGCCGCGCCCGATCCGGGCGAGCAACGCCGCGTCCAGCAGGTCGAACCTGGCCGCCCAGTCCCGGGTGGACGCCAGCCGCTCCACCAGCGTCCCGGCTTCGAGCCCCAGAACGTCCCGGATCTCGACGGCCAGATTCGTCAACTCGCTCATCGGCATGCCGAACAGCCGGTAGGCGCCCAGCGGCGTGAACTCGACCCGGATCGCCTCCTGGCCGCCGGGATGCACACAGATCGCGGGCCGGTCCTCCAACCCCACCACCAGCGACCCGATACTCCCGCTGCTCCCGTCCGGTACACCCAACCGCCGGACCTGGGAAAACGGCTCCGCGAGGCTGATCACCAGGGTCGCACACCCGGTCGGCACCAGCCGCGCCTCATACGGCGAGGTCACTGCGTCCCAGTAGCCGACATAGCTGCGCAGGAACGGCCGCAATCCCGGATGCCAGGGCCGCGTGATCCGCCACAGACCACCGAGCCGCGCGACCTCGACCGCACCCGCACCCGCCGTGCCGCCACGTGCGCCATGAAGCACCAAGAGGCTCCCCTCACCCCGAAGGCACCACCCTGAGCAAACCGCCTGGCAGCTCCGCCGTACCTTCGTCGGCTGTCCGATCCAGCAACTGATCGTTCCGCGCACTTCACAGTATCCATGCCGCCGCGACCAACTCATGGGCGGCGAAGTGAAGCCGGCCTTGCGGCGGGGCGGGCCCATCCGTGGCACCGGCCTTCGGGCGCGAGCGATCTGCTGGACAAAGATCCCCAACTCCTTGCGAGCGGTACGTTTTTGATCGCCTTGACCGCACATCAGGATGCGACTTGACGGCATATCAGGGTGCGACGCATGCGTGGTGGCAGCGCCAGGCCGACGGCCCCGCATTCCCGGAGCAGCTGTGGTTTGACTCGCGGATGGCCTGGGGAGGATGGCGCTTGCCGCGGCGCCCCTTGTCGGCCGGCTGCATGCGGGGACTACCCACGGACCATGGATGAACGTGATCGCGGGAGGGCGGGGGCCATGGACAGTCAGGACCAAGGGCAGCGAGGTCCGGGGCAGCAGGTCGTCGAGTTGCGGACGGACGATGCCGACGATCTCGACGCGCTCTACCGCGAGCTCCGGGGCATGCGCGGCCTCACCCTTGAGGCGGTGCCCGCGCCGATCGCCGCGGGCGACCAGGGTTCGGGGATGGACCTCCTCATCGTGGCCTTGTCGAGCGGAGCCGTCACCAGTTTCATCGATCTGCTGCGCAGCATCGTCGAGTCCCGCGGGCAGAAGACGACTCTCAAGGTCCAGCGTGGCAGTGACAGCATCGAGATCAGCGCCGATTCCCTAGAGGAGACATTGCCGCTGCTTCGGGAGCTGTTGCGTGGACCGTGACCTGTCCCGGTCGCGCGCAGTACTGATCAGCAACTCCGTCTACGCCGACCCCAAGATTTCCGATCTCCCCGCGGCGGCGTCAAGCCTTGACGCCATGGGCCGATTACTGACCGGCGACCTGTGCGGCTGGCCTCCGGACCGCGTGGTGTCGCTGCCCGACCTGGCCAGCCCCTCGGAGGTCGCCCGCCGACTGATCCCCATGGTCAGGGACGTCACCGACACGGTGTTGCTCTACTACGTGGGCCACGGCCTGCGGACTTCGGACGGACAGCTGGCGCTCGCCCTGGCCGACAGCGAGGCGGACCCGGAGTCGCTGCCGCACACCGCGATCCTGTACGACGCGCTCGCCAGGATCCTGCGGGGCAGCCCGGCCGCCACCAAGGTAGTGATCCTCGACTGCTGTCACGCCGAACTCGGAACTCGCGCCAACTTCCAGTTCCAGTCCTCCGACTTCGCCGAAACCTATCCCGTCGACGGGCTGTACTTCATGGGTGCGAGCCGGATGCACGCGAAGGCCAAGGCCCCGCTCGGAAACGAGCCGACGTACTTCACCGAGGCCTTCCTGAACGTCGTGGCCGGCGGTATCCCGCACAAGCCCGCCGAACTGCGCCTGGACCAGATCTTCGTCGAACTGCGGGCCCGGCTGCTGCGCGCGGGCCTGCCGGAGCCCGTCGAGAGCGGCACATCGGGCGCCCGGCGGTTCCTGTTCGCCCGCAATGCCGCACCGACCACCACCCACCTCGACCCCGACGCCGAGATCAGACGACTGACGGCCGAGCTGGCGGCCAAGTCCGCCCGGACACTCGGCTCCGCTGTCGCGCAGGAATCCTGGAACATCGTGGACTACCTGCACGACCTGATCCGGTCCGGTTCCCGGCTGACGTTCGGCGACCCGGCCGCGCAGCCGGACACCGGCGACGAGGCAGGCCTGATCACCCTCGAACAGATCTGGACGCCCCTGCGGGTGGCGGACTCACGGGCCGCCCCGGACCTGGACCCCTTGGCCGCGTCGACCGAGGGCGTCGACCTGGGTGAGCTTCTCGACGCCACCGAGGACTCGGTCGTCATCCTCGGCGACCCCGGAGGCGGAAAATCCACCTCGATCGCCGCCATCGCCGTCCGGGCCGCCCGCCGCTACCTCTCTTCCCCGGAGAACCCGCTGCCCATCAGAGTGCAGCTGGGCAGCGTCATCGCGGCTCTGGCGGGCGGCCCCGAACTGCTCCTGCTCTCCGGAGTACCGGAGGTCAAACTCACCATCGCCCGCGACGGCAGGAACGCCGGCAACCAACTCACCGAATTCCTGCGCGCCGAGATCCAACAGGGCCGTGCGCTCCTGCTCCTCGACGGCATCGACGAGATCGCGGAGGCGTCGCTCGGCGCCATCCGCCGGGCCATCTCCCACATCCTCCTCCCCGCCAACGGGACCCGGATCATCGCCACCTGCCGGAAGTTCGACTACCGCCAGACCAGGCCGAGCCGCAAGGTCGGGATCCCCCGCGAGCTCGAACTGCTGCCGTACACCCGGACGGACAAGAACCAGTACGTCCAGCAGTGGTACGACGCGGCCGCCCGGACCGGCCGCTTCTCCACGGAGGAGGCCGTCGCTCTCGCCTCCAGTCTCAAACGCGAGCTTCTCAACCCCGAACTCGCCGAGCTCGGCGAACTTCCGCTGCTTCTCACGCTCCTGACGCTCATTCACTCCGACGAGGGCCAACTGCCCGACATCCGTGCTGTCGTGTGCGACCGGGCGATCAGATACCTGCTGGCGGACAAGGCGAGATGGCGTGGGCAGACCGGCGACGAGACCGCCGTCCCGGTCGGCTCGGTGCTCGCCCTGGCCATCCGGGTCGCACACCACATCCACCTCGGCGAGGAGAGCACCCGGGGAGCGTCGGCATCCGGCGTCACCCGCGAGAAGATCCATGTCCAGGCCGCGGCTCTCTGCGCCGACCTGGCCCGCCTGCACGTCCGGTCCTCGACACCCGACCCGCACGAGCTGACGAGCCGGCTGCTGCGCAGCCACGGCCTGCTCGTCGAGATCGGGCCGGGGCGGTACCGGTTCGCCCACCGCTACTTCCAGGAGTTCCTCGCCGGCCAGCACTACGCCCAGGGGGCGCGAACCGCGGACGTCCTCGCCAAGGCCCGGATGCTGCACTGGCGCGAGCCGCTCCGGCTCATGGCGAGTTTCGCCGGCTACGAGGGCGAGAACATCTTCTACATTCTCACGCTGGTCAGCGAACTGCTCGGGCGGGAGGAGCCGGCGCACGACGGCGCCTCCCCGAATGCCTCTTCGGCCGCCTCTTCGGTCACCACCTCCCAGTTGGCCGCCGAGATGCTCGTCGAGATCGGGCAGAGCCGCCTCGCTGCCTTCGGGTTCGACCGCGTCCTGAGCCCGGACACCGACTCCCACGGGATCGACGGTCTGTGGCAACGGGCCAAGGACGCCATCACGGAACAGGTCGAGGACGCACGGCTGCCCCTGGCCGAGCGCTTCCGCGCGGCCTCGGTCGTCGGCCATCTGGGCGACCGGCGCGTCGCCACCGAATCGGGTCGGCCGAGAGGCCCCTGGGAGAACCTCGTCCCGATCCCGGCGGGGCCCGCGCTGATGGGCAGCGGGCGGCTGGACGACGACCGCACGATCTCGGCAGGGACGCGGCTGGTCGACTTCCCCGCCTTCGGCATCGGCCGCTATCTCGTGACCAACGCGCAATACGCGGCCTTCGTCGAGGCCGACGGGTACGCCGACCGGGACTACTGGCGCGGCCGGATGGCGACCGGATGGATCAGCGGCGATCCGGCCGTTCTCTCGGATCTGCGCGCGCACTGGCTGAGGACCGTGCATGAGCACCACGCGAAGGAGCTCCGTGACGGCGAAATCCTCATCACCGATCTGAGAGCCGAGTCCGTCGTCCGGATCGGGACGCGTACCAGACCGTTCTACTGGGACGACCGGCGCTTCAACCAGCCGAACCAGCCGGTCGTCGGGATCAACTACTGGGAGGCGGAGGCGTACTGCGCCTGGGCGACGGAGCAGGGCCGCCGCACCGGCATGCTCGGGCCGGCCCAACTGGTCTCGCTGCCGACCGAGTTCGAATGGGAGCGGGCCTGCCGACCGGTCGACGACGACCGGGTCTATCCGTGGGGCGACGAGGAGTCCGATGACAGGACACACCTGCGGACCAACGCACTGAACATCCGGCAGCCCAGCCCGGTGGGAATCTATCTCCCGTCGTGGGAGGAGGGCCCGTGCGATCTCGGCGGAAACGTGTGGGAGTGGACCACGAGCCTGAACCGCCCCTACGGGCCGGAGCACGACACCGAGAGGTCGGCGTACGACAGCCTCGACGAGCACATCGTGCGCGGCAGTTCCTGGTACAACACCTTCCGCTTCGCCGCGTGCAGCTCCCGGGCCGTTGATCGGTCCTACAACCTGTTCTACGACGTCGGATTTCGTGTGGTGGTGGTCGATGCCTCCGCCCACCGTCCCGGCGAGGCCGCGTCCGGTGGGCCCGCCCATTCAAGGAGATCCCATGGCTGACGCTCTCCCCGACGGGCTGGAGGACAAGCTCGTCTCCGCTCTGCAGCCGATCCGTGGCTTCGTGCTCGCCCAGTCCCTGTACCAGTTCCTGGAGACGGGCGCGCACGAGGTCCTCGCGAGCGCGGGCACTCTCACGGTCGCCCGGCTCGCCCGTTCCTGCGATCTCGACGAGGACCGGCTCCGCGGATTTCTCCAGTACTTGTCGAACGAGGATTTCGTCGAGCTGACAGCTGAGGACGAGGTCACGCTCTCGGCGAAGGGCGCCGAGATCGCCGTCTTCCGCCCCTGGTACACACTCCTCGTCGGCGGATACACAGGGGCGATGGTCGACCTCGGCCGTGCCCTGGCCGACCGGGGCGTGTACGCGTCCCGGGATGCGGCCCAGGTGGGGGTGGGAAGCTGTGGGATCAGCCGGTTCGACGCGCTCCCCATGGCGGAGCGGCTCCTCGAACGGATCCCGGGCGGGGTCCGCACCGTTGTGGATCTCGGCTGCGGTGACGGCCGGTACCTCGTCGAACTCTGCGAGCGGATACCCGGACTGCGCGGGGTAGGCGTCGAACTCGGAGAGCAGTCGGTGGCCAACGCCCGGAAGCTGGTCAGGGAGCGCGATCTGACGGATCGCATCGACATCCGCATGGGCACCGCCACCGAGCTGCCCGACCTCGGTGACCTGCCCGAGCCGCTCTGCTTCATCACCGCCTTCGTCCTGCAGGAGATCCTGGAGCAGGCCGGCCGAGAAGCGATCGTCGACCTCCTCACCCGCGGCTTCCAGCGTCACCCCGACGCGAGCTGGATCGTGGTCGAGGTGGATCACCGCCCGGCTGACGAGAAGGTCATGCTGCACGGTCTGGGCCTCGGCTACTACAACCCGTACTACCTCATCCACCACATCACGCGGCAGCAGTTGGAGACGCGGCAGTTCTGGGAGGATCTCTTCGCCGAGGCCGGTCTGCACGTCACCGGACCGGAAACCCCCGATGCGGCCTACGACTCGTTGGGGCTCAAACTGGCCTACCTGCTCCGGGCCGCGCCGGGAACGCCGGAACAGGCAGCACGGACATGACCGGCGCGGTGTCGGACGTGCGGGAATCGATGCGCGTCCTTCCCGGGCGGCTACAACCGGTGTTGACGTGGATCACCGGGAAACCGCTCGCGGACGAGCCGAGCTGGAAGCTGCGGCCCGTGGACCACCTCACCGCGTCCGTCGTTCCCACCGTGGCCGGCGTCGCCATGGGCTGGGCCGGGGTCTCGGCGGGCGGATGGTGGCTGCTCGTCCTTCCCGTTTCATGGCTGCTTACGGTTCACGGAATGCGGAAGCTGGGTTCGATGATCCTGCACCAGTGCACGCATTCCACGTACGCGTCGGGCAAAAGGGCGAACCGCATTCTTGGCGAGTTCATCTCGGTTCTGCTGATTACTCAGGAGTATGACGACTACTCCCGCGAACATGTGTCGGATCACCATTCGGTCAGCCATATGACCATCGACGATCCCACGGCCCGCTTTATCGTGGAAGTCATGGGGTGCCGCCCGGGAATGGCGCGGAATCTGATGTGGCGGTCGCTGGTGCGCACACTGCTGTCACCGATATTCCACCTGCGGGCCACCTATGAGCGGCTACGGTCGCACTTCTCCGGTACATCCGGCCGGCACCGGCTGCTCACGGCCGTCACGCTGGCGGCGCAGGCCCTCGCCGTCACCGCGGCTCATGCCTGGACGATCGCCCTCGTCGTCTGGGTCGTACCGTTGACCGTGCTGTACAACGCGGCTGGTGTGCTGCGGCTCTCCTGTCGGCACCTGTTCCCCGCAGCGGGACAGGATCTGGACGGCCGCACCGCCATAGCGGCCGCCACCCATGGCATCTTCCTGGGCGAGCGAACACCCGATCCCGCCCTACGAGGAATGCGCCGAGCGTGGAGCTGGACCGGTTGGTGGCTCCGCATGATCCTGAACCACCTGGTCACCCGACTGTTCGTCATGGTCGGCGACGGCCCCTGCCACGACTACCACCACCGGTTCCCCAAGTCCAGGAACTGGGTGAACTACCCCTTCGCGCGACGCGACGACATCGCGGGCGGGCATCCGTCATGGCCCGCTTACACGGAGGTCTGGGGCCTTCGGGCCGCGATCAACGAGGTCTTCGACTCGCTGTACCGGGCAGATCCGGCCGCTTACGAGCTGCCGCCTGCCGTCCGCAGGAGCAGCGGCGCCAGAGCGGTTCGTCTCGCGGACTAGCGTGCGGTGCCCCGTTGCCCGCCACCGGGGCCACGGGGCACCGCACCAGGCGGCGGAACCCGTCCGGTGGCCCCGGCGCCACCCGGTACTAGGACACGTGGACGACCATCTCGATCTCGACGGCCCAGTTGTACGGCAGAACCATTCCCACGGCGGAGCGTGCGTGCCGGCCCCGGTCGCCGAGCGCCTTGAGGAGGAAGTCACTCGCCCCGTCGATGACCAGCGGGGTCGAGTCGAAGCCCTCGGCGACGTTCACCATGCCCAAGACCTTGACGACGCCCTGGATCGACTCGATGTCCGCAACGGCGCCAACCGCGCGCAGGCAGTTGTAGGCGGCGAGCTCGGCCGCCTTGGCGGCCTGCTCGATGTCGAGGTCCTTGCCCACCTTCCCCTTGATCTCCAGGCCGTCGTGCGTGGAGATCTGTCCGGAGGTGAAGACCAGGTCGCCGACCCGCCGCGCCTGCTGGAACGGGGGGAACTCCAATGCGGCAGGTTCGTAGGCGTACCCCAGTCCGGCAAGCTTCTCGATGATCGTCACAAAAATGCCCCTTCTGGCGGTTCTCATGCTCGCGGAAATCTGGGAGGTCAGAATGACTGCATGCTCCAACTGACTTTTCCCGAAAGGATGTTACCATTGCGGGCTGGTTCCAGGACCGGCCTCGATGTGTCAAAAGGTGATCAATTCCGATAACTCTGAACCGCCGCACACCGCGGCTCGGCAGGAGGAACTTGAAGCTGATACATCGCACACTGGAGCAGCCCACATCCCCGATCGGCGCGGTGCAGGCACTGCTGGCAAAAAGACGCGGAGACCGGGAATTGATCGACCTGTCGCAGGGCGTTCCCACCTATGCTCCCGCGCCCACGATCGTGGAGTGGGTGGCCGAGGCCGCCCGGCGCCCCGACACGTCCCTGTACGCGGCCCGGTCGGGAGTCCCGGAGCTGCGCAAGCTCATGGCCGAGGAGCTCTCGAGTGCCTACCTCGGTACGGTGGACGAACGACAGGTGCTCATCACCGCAGGCTGCAACCAGGCCTTCTGCGTGGCGGTCTCCGCACTGGCGACCGTGGGGGACGAGGTCATCCTGCCGGTTCCCTACTACTTCAACCACGACATGTGGCTCCGGATGGACCATCTCGTACCGGTCCACCTACCGGTCGGCCACCACTTCATACCCGACGTGGAGTCGGCCGAGCGGGCCATTACCGCCCGGACGAAGGCGATGGTCCTCGTCACCCCGGGGAATCCCACCGGCGCCACGATTCCGCCCGCCGTGATCGGCGACTTCGCCCGGCTCGCCGCACGTCACGACATCGTTCTGATCCTGGACGAGACCTATCGGAGTTTCCGGCAGTCCGACGAGCCCCCACACGACCTGTTCGGGACGCGGGACTGGCCGGATCACGTCATCAGCCTGCACAGCTTCTCCAAGGACTTCGCCCTGCCCGGTTACCGGCTGGGAGCCCTGGTCGGCCATCCGGACCTGCTGGTCGAGGCCGGCAAGCTCCTCGAATGCATGGCGATCTGCGCTCCCGGCATCGCCCAGGAGGCGGCGATCGCGGGCCTGCGCGGTGCGCTCGACTGGCGACGCGAGCGGGCTCTGGAGACTGGCGCCAAGCTCGACCGTTTTCGGTCGCTCATGGCTGACTCGCCGGGCGGCTTCGAGCTCTGCGCTTCGGGTGCGTTCTTCGGCTGGGTGCGGCACCCCTTTCCGGAGTCGACGCACAACGTGGTGCGCGGGCTCGTGACGGAGCAGGACGTCGCGGTGCTTCCCGGCACCCTCTTCATGCCTTCGGACGAACGGTTCCTGCGCTTCAGCATCGCGGCCCTAAAGGAACCCCAGTTCGGCGAACTGCACGCGCGGCTCACGGCATTCGGCGCGGCACGGGAGAACAGGCACGTACGCGGCGGCGCGTCCCCAGGGCGGCGATGACGCCGGCGGCCGTGCCGACCTCGACGTGCGGGGAATGATCCCGCCGAAGCTGCGGGCATGGGCGTCGGCAGCCACGCCAGCCGTGGAATCCCCTCGTCCTCGGCGAGCGGGGCGCCCGGAGCATGGTGCGGGCCAGCACCGAACTGGAGGTGGTCGTGGCCGGCCCGGGCGCGAAGGACACGGTGCTGCGGGACACGCTCAAGGGCGTGCGGGCGATGATTCAGCGCGGACGGGTCGAGCGCACGGGTGCCGTCCGGTCCCGCGAGGTGGCCTACGCGGACCACGTACCGATCTTCGAGGTGGTCGCGAAGGGGGACGCCATGGCCGCGCGATCGGCCATGGCCCGGCCGCCGAACCGTCTTCGGCGTCAGGGCGCCGCACGGCCAAGAACCGGTTGACCGGTTTACCGGATGCCCCTACAGTGGCGGCGCGGCAACGCGACCGACGAGGCGTTCCCGCGCCGAGCGGAGCGGGCCCGCGGTCGGAACCCTTACCGGTCCCCGCCTACCGGAAGAGGTAAGAACCCCGGTGATCGAACCCCACGCTCTGGTCGCCATGATCCATGCCGTGCCCGCCGCGACCCGTATCGCCGAGCAGGCGTTCGCGCGGGAGTTCCCGCAGGCCACGGTCTGGAACGTGCTGGACGACCGTCTGCTGGACGACGCCCGCGCCACCGGCGGGCTCACCGACGCGCTGCGCCGGCGCATGCTCCGGCTGATCGGACACGTGATGGACGGCGGCGCCCACGGCCTGCTGCTGACCTGCTCCTCCTACGGGGAGGTGGTGGACACCGCTCGCGTCCTGTGGGACGTGCCCGTCCTGAAGCCCGACGAGGCGATGTTCAAGGCCGCCCTGGCCGGTCCGTACCGGCGCATCGCCGTCGTCGCCTCTACTCCGCCCGCCGTGCCGGCCGCCGTCGCCCAGCTCGAAGCGCTCGTCCCGGCGGTACGGCCGGACCGCCCGGTGGACATCGTGACCGCCCTGAGCGAGGAGGCGGCGGCCGTCGCGGCCGACGCCGAAGCGACCGCCCGTCACCTGGCCGACGCCCTGCGAGCGGCCGGGGGCGCCGACGCCGACGCGGTGCTGCTGGCGCAGTACTCGCTGATCCCGGCCCGCGAGGCGCTGGCCGCACTGGTGGGCGTGCCCGTGCTGGACGGTGCCGGCGCCGCCGCCCGTGAACTGCGCGGCCTGCTCGTCCCCGGTGCCCCGATTCCCGCAAGGCCACGACCCGCCCTGTTCTGAGAGGAACCCCACCATGAGCACCGCCTACCGCCTCGGCGTCCTTGAGGGCGACGGCATCGGCCCCGAGATCGTCCCGTCCTCCGTGGAGATCGCCACCGCCGCCGCGCAGGCCGCCGGGGTCTCGGTCGAGTGGGTGACGCTGCCGCTCGGCGCGACCGCGATCGCGTCCCACGGCACCCCGGTCCCCGAGGAGACCAAGGCCGCCCTCGCGGGACTGGACGGCTGGTACCTCGGCCCCCACGACTCCGTCAGCTACCCCGAGCCGCACAGGTCCGCGCTCAACCCCTCGGGCACCCTGCGCAAGCACTTCCAGCTGTTCGCCAACATCCGCCCCGCCAAGAGCTTTCCCGGTGCGAAGGCCGTCTGCGGCAACGCCGACCTCGTGATCGTCCGCGAGAACACCGAAGGCTTCTACGCCGACCGCAACACCTTCGCCGGCACCGGGGAGTTCATGCCCACCGAGAACACCGCGATCATGATGGGCATCATCACCCGGGAGGCCACCGAGCGCGTCGCCCGCGTCGCCTTCGACCTCGCCCGCTCGCGCCGCAGGAAGCTGACCATCGTCCACAAGGCCAACGTCCTGAAGCTCACCACCGGCCTGTTCCGGACCGTGTGCCAGGAGGTGGCCAAGGACTACCCGGACGTGGCGGTGGACGACTTCCACATCGACGCCATGACCGTCCACCTGGTGCGCCGTGCCCAGGACTTCGACGTCATCGTCACCGAGAACATGTTCGGCGACATCCTCTCCGACCTGGCCGGCGAGATCTCCGGTTCACTGGGCACCGCACCGTCCATCAACGCCTCCGCCACCACCGCCATGGCCCAGGCGTCCCACGGCTCCGCCCCCGACATCGCCGGGCGGAACACCGCCAACCCAGTCGCCATGATCCTGTCCGGCGCGATGCTGTTCGAGTGGCTCGCCGGGAAGCACGGCGACGAAGCCCTGGCCACCGTCGCCAGGATCATCGAGAGGGGTGTGGCCGACACGATCGCCGCCGGCACCTCCACCCGCGACCTCGGCGGCTCCGCCTCCACCACCGAGTTCACCACCGCCGTCATCAAGGCCATCACCGCAGGCGCCGGCCAGGTGACGGGCGGTCGCTTCGGCGTCGGCCGCGACGGCCGCCGCCTCCTCGCTCAGGGCGGTCACGATGTCC
>NZ_VJZE01000114.1 GCF_009377205.1 Streptomyces phyllanthi | reverse complement strand
ATCCCGCCCCGTTCCTTCACCCTATGTCACGGAAACCATCACACAGGACGAGGTCGTTCAGGCCGGAGCGGGGACGCGGGGGCGGCGGCACCAGGCCGCGTCAGCGACCGTGGAGGGCGGAGCGCAACGTGTCGACGGCCATCCTGATCGCGGCCTCGGCGGCATGCGTCTCACGCAGCGCGTCGAGCATCACGAAGTCGTGAATGACGCCCTGGAAACGCACGGCGGTGACCGGGACACCGGCCTCGCGGAGCTTGTTGGCGTACGCCTCGCCCTCGTCGCGCAGCACATCGGCCTCACCGGTGATGACCAGCGCCGGAGGCAGCCCGGCGAGCTGCTCGGTGCTCGCCCGCAGCGGGGACGCGGTGATCCGGGCGCGCTCCGCCTCGTCGGTCGTGTACTGGTTCCAGAACCACTGCATACCGTCGCGCCGCAGGAAGTAGCCGGTGGCGAACTGCTGGTAGGAGGGGGTGTCGAAGTTCGCGTCGGTGACCGGGTAGAACAGCACCTGCTGGACCAGCGGGACGTCACCGCGCTGCTTGGCCATCAGCGTCAGCGCCGCGGTCATGTTGCCGCCGACGGAGTCACCGGCCACCGCCAGCCGGGAGCCGTCCAGGTCCTTGGACGAGCCCTGCTCGACAACCCACCGGGCGACCGCGTAGTTCTGCTCGATCGCGACCGGGTAACGGACCTCGGGGGAGAGGTCGTACTCGGGGAAGACCACTGCCGCGTTCGCGCCGACGGCGAGTTCGCGCACCAGGCGGTCGTGCGTGTGGGCGTTGCCGAACACCCAGCCCGCGCCGTGGATGTAGAGGATCACCGGCAGCGTGCCCGTGGCCCCGGCTGGCCTGACGATCCGGGCCCGGACACTGCCCGTGGGACCACCGGAGACAGTGATCCACTCCTCGTCGATCCGCGGCTTGCCGATCTCGCCGGACTGCACCTCGTCCACCGCCTTGCGGCCCTCGGCGGGCGGCAGGTCGAAGAGGAAGGGCGGGTTGGCGGTGGCTTCGGCGAACGCGGCCGCCGCCGGCTCCAGAACGGGCTGGACGGGCTGGACGGGCTGAACGGGCTGAACGGGTTGGACCGGCTGAACCGGCTCGACGCCGTCGGACATGTCGACTCCTGAGTTCTCACGGGTGCGCCGGTGTTTCCGGCGCTGTGCCTCCGGGTCGGACATGCCGGTTCCGCGGGGCCGTCGACGGTCACGCTAGAACCGGGCTGCGGACGGAAATGGCCTGCCGGCGCACTGACGCCGATCCCACGGTGCACGGAAGTCGCGGCAGTGCGCTGTCGGTGCGTATTCGGTGCGCTGCGAGGACACCGGAACCGGTCCGGCCGAAATAGCGTGGCGGCGAAGGCGCGTCCCGTTCCGTGCACCGGAACGCCACGCGCATTCCGAACGCGGCTTCTGTGGAATGCGCGAGCCGCTCACCCGCATTCGCTGCCGCTCACCGCTTTCAACGCCGTTCACCCCCCAGGAGGTTGCCCGAAAGTGTCCACGATGCCGGTCGGCGGGCCGGCCCCCGGCGCCACCGACGACGCGGTGGACCTGGTCGTCCGCGACGGCGTCATCACGGCCGTCGGCGACGACAAGGACATGGCCCCCACATCGGCCCGGCCACGCAGGTGGTCGACGCACTCGGCCGCCGGATGGTCCCCCGCCTCAACGACTCCCATCTGCACGTCATCGGACATCGCCTATCGAGTCCCTGCTGACCGTCGTCGGCGGCCGCGTCGTGTACGCCGCCGCCGAGTACGAGGGCCTCGACGAGGAACTGCCACCGGTCAGCCCGGCCTGGAGCCCGGTGGCGCGCTTCGGCGGCTACCGGGCCACACCACGTACGGCCCAGTCGGGCGCCCGTCAGGCCGAGTTGCTCGGCCAGGCCGCCGCGGAGTCGGAGCAGCACCGGCAGTGGCGCGCCCGCCGCGGGCTCGCCCCGGAGACGGTGAGCCCGCTCTTCGACCCCTGCTTCTCGCTCTGACCGACAACCCCGCAGAACCCGTCATCCGTCACCCGTCACCCGTCACCTGTCACCTGTCACCTGTCACCTGTCACAGAAAGGCACACCATGGTCGACATCTCCGAGGTCACCGCCGTCCCCAGCCCCGATCTCCTCACCCCCGACAACTGCGCGGTGCTGTTCATCGACCACCAGCCGCAGATGTTCTTCGGCACCGGCAGCGGCGACCGCACCGCGATCATCAACTCCACCGTGGGCCTGGCGAAGGCCGCCAAGGTGTTCGACGTCCCGGTGGTCCTGAGCACGGTGGCCGCCGAGTCCTTCTCGGGACCGCTCCTGCCGCAGTTGGCCGATGTCTTCCCCGACCAGAAGATCATCGACCGCACGACGATGAACGCCTGGGAGGACCTCGCCTTCGTCGAGGCCGTGAAGGCGACCGGCCGCAAGAAGCTCGTCATCGCCGGACTGTGGACCGAGGTGTGCGTCGTCCTGCCCACCATGTCCGCCCTCGCCCAGGGCTACGAGGTCTACGTCGTCACGGACGCCTCCGGCGGAGTGGGCCCGCAGGGGCACGAGCACGCCGTCGAGCGCATGGTCCAGGGCGGCGCCGTACCGGTGACCTGGGTGCAGGTGCTGCTGGAGTTCCAGCGCGACTGGGCGCGGACGGAGACGTACGTCCCCGTCACGGAGCTGGTGAAGGAGCACGCCGGTGCCTACGGGCTCGGGATCGTCTACGCCCAGGCGGTGATCGGCGCCCACGCGGCCGGCTGACCGGCGCGTTTCGCGTGCCGACGGACCTCGTGGCCGGGCCGGCGAGCAGGCTGCCCGGTCGTACGGTGCCGCGACGCCCGCCCGCTTCCCGGCAGGAGGACCCCGTGTGCGCAAGCTGCTGACCGACGTGGCCCGCACGCTGGTTCCCGTGAGGGAGGACCGGCATGCGCTCGCCGGCGCCGAGGGGTTGTCGGCGCTCGCGTCCGTCGTCGCCATGGCCGCGATCGTGCTGCTCGGCCTCGCCATGGGGCTGCGGAACGCGGTCGCCCGGCGCCTCGGCGTCCCGGACCTGACCACGACCGTGCTGACCCTCACCCTGACGGGACTGGCCGCGGACTCCACCCCGGCAGGCGGGGCGGCACCCCGGCCGGGGCGGCGGATCCTGTCCGTACTGGCCATGTTCCTCGGAGCCCTCGCCGGTGCCGCGCTCCTGGCGCACACCGCACTCGCCGTCACCCTGGGGCCGGCGCTGCTGCTCGCGATGACGTCCGGGGCGGCCCGTCGCCTCTCCGCCTCCGACGCCGCCTGGACCAGGCCGCGGTCCTGATCCGGCGTACGTCCCTGAAGCGCTGCCGCCAGGCGCTACCGGAGGCGTACCCGCGCACTCCCGCCGGACGTGTCCCGCCACTCGCTGGGCGACATGCCGTACGCGGCCCGGAACACCCGGCTGAAGTGCGTGGCGCTCAGGAAGCCCCAGCGACCCGCGACCGCGGCGATGGTCTGCCGGCCGCGCACGCCCTGCACCAGGTCGCGCCGGCACTCCTCGAGGCGGCGGCGCTGGATCCACCGGCCGACCGTCGTGCCCTCCTCCTGGAACAGCTTGTGCAGATAGCGCACCGAGATGTGGTGGGCGCCCGCTATCACCTCGGGGCAGAGGTCCGCGTCGGCCAGGTGCGCGTCGACGTACTCCAGGACCCGTGACAGCAGCGGGGACCGGGCGCCGGGCGTGCCCGCCGTGCCCGTGCCCGGCCGGTCCCTGCCCAACTGGTCCGTGGCCAGCGTGGCCAGAAGGTTCACGGCGTTCCGGGCGAGCATCCCGCCGACCGACGGCTGGGACGAGGAGACCGTGTCGGCGAGTTCGGACAGGAACGGCGACAGCAGTCCTCCCAGCCGGGAGGACCGGCCGACCGGAGCCGCCGTGAGCCGGTGCACGTCGTGCTCCTCCAGCCCCAGCGCCTCGCGCCGCACGAGGAAGACCTTCAGCCGTGCGTTCCGGGGCAGGCGCAGTACCGGTGGACGGTCGGCGGCGTAGAAGCAGATGTCCCCGGGGCCGAGGAGGACCTCCTGGGGCCGCCGCGTGACGGAGGCGTCGGTGCCTCCTCCCCGTATCCCCACGAAGAGATACGCGCCGCCGCCGTGCGCGACCAGCCGGTGTGCCTGGGACAGGGGGCCCGCTCCGGGTAACCGCGCGGGCGCCTCCCGGGTGACGACGATGTCCAGGCCCATGGGCGTCCGGCACACCTTCTCACCGCCCTCGGTCCCGATGGTGCTGATGTCGGACGTCATCTTCCGTCGCCTCCGAGCCCAAACCGACCAACCGTCTCTCACTGCTCACGGAGCCTAGGAAGGGGGATGTGCAAAAAAAGTGACACCGAGGCGGGTCACCTGTCCGAGCCACGGTCGACCGAGTCGACGTGGTCGCGCAGGCGCTGGCGTGCGGCCTCCCGTTCCGCCGGGGAGTCGTGCCCCGCCGTGAGTTCGGCGGCGAACGCGCGCAGCAGGTCGTGCTGGGCGTAGCGGCCGGGTGCGTGCTCGGTCACGAGGTGGGCGTCGGCGAGCTCGTCGAGGATCAGCCGCGCCCTGCGCGCGGGCAGTCCGGCGAGCGCGGCTGCCGCGGCCACCGGCAGGTCCGGGCCGGAGTGCAGTGAGAGCAGGCGGAACAGCCGGGCGCTCCCGGGCGGCAGCCACCGGTAGGAGCAGGTGAACGCGGTGCGGGCGTCGGCCGCCCCTCCCGCGCCCGCGAAGGCGTCGAGGCTCCCACGGGAGTCACGCAGTTCGGCGGCGACGGCCGCCAGCGGAACATCCGGGTGGCTCGTGACCCGGGCGGCCACGATGGCCAGCGCCAGCGGCAGTCGGCCACAGCGCGCGACGATCTCGTCCGCCGCCCCGGGATCGGCGGCCAGGCGCTCGTGGCCGGTGCGCGCGGCCAGTACGGCCCTGGCGTCCGCGGTGGACGGCAGGCCCAGGCGCAGCGGGTGGGCACCCGAGGCGATCAGGCCCGGCAGGCCGTTGCGGCTGGTGACCACCGTCAGACAGCCGGACGACGCGGGGAGCAGCGGCCGGACCTGCTCGGTACCGAAGGCGTCGTCGAGCAGGACGAGCAGCCTCCGGCCGGACAGCACACTCCGGTACAGACCGGCGAGGGCGTCCAGACCGCTCGGAAGCCGACGGGCGGGCACACCGAGCGCGGCGAGCATGCAGCGCAGCGCCTCCGCGGGCTCCAGCGGTGCCCTGGAGGGGGCGAACCCCCGTAACCCGACATACAGCCCCCCGTCCGGGAACCGGTCGGCGACCTCGTGCGCCCAGTGGACCGCGAGCGTGGTCTTCCCGATCCCGGCCATCCCGCTGATCAGGAACGTCGAGGACGCCCCCGCGGACCCCGACGCCGTCGCGGTGAGCTCCAGCAGGCCCGCGAGTTCGGCCCGCCGTCCGGAGAAGACCCTCGGACCGGGCGGCAGCCGGATGGACCGGTCATCGGGGTCCGTGACCCAGAAGGTGGTGACGTGGGGGCCCGTGACCCGGGGGCCCGTGACCCGGGGGTCCGTCGCCCGGCCGGACGGCACCGGCACCGGCACCGGCGTCCCCTGCACGGCCGCGGGGCCGCCCGGCCGCAGCTCCTGCCGGAGCACCCGGGTGTGGGCCGCGGACAGTTCGGCACCGGGCGGAACCCCCAACTCCTCGGCCAGCAGCCGTCGTACGTCCTCGTACGCCGCCATTGCCTCCGCCTGGAGCCCGGAGGCGGCCAGCGCCATGACGAGCCGGGCGTGCAGCGACTCGTTCATCGGGTCGAGTCCGACGGCCTGGCGGAGCCGCGGCAGGATCCGCTCCGCCCCGCCGCACAGCAGCGCCGTGTCGGCCGCCATCACCGTCGTCCGCACGAGCTCCCGCTCCACCGCGGCGAACACGGCGTGCTCCCGTACGGACGAGGGGATCCCCGTCGCCACCGGGCCCCGCCACTCTCCCAGGGCCGCGGCGAAGTGCCCCAGCGCCACCTCGGGGCGCCCGGTCGCCACGGCCCGCTTGCCCCGTCTGGTGAGCTCCCGGAAGCGCAGCAGATCGACCTCGTCCTCGTCCGCCTCCAGCAGGAAACCACCGGCACGGCGGAGCAGCCGCCGTCCGGGCGCCCGGGGCGGCAGACCGGGTTCGAGCAGCCGTCGCAGCGCACCGACATAGCGGCGCACCACGTTCATCGCGCTGGCCGGCGGCCGCTCGGCCCAGAGCACATCGACGATCTCGCCGACCGGCACGGACCTGCCCGCCCGCACGACCAGCAGGGCCAACAGGGCGCGCTGCTGGGGAAATCCGAGAGCGAGCTCCTCGTCGTCCCGGCACACCCGCAGGGGCCCCAGCACCTCGAACCGCGTCACCTGCGCACCCACCCTCGCCCAACCGTTCTCAAGCACCCGTTCTCAAGCACCCGTTCTCAAGCACCCGTTCTCAAGCACCCGTTCTCGAGCACCCGTTCTCAAGATCGTTTATCCAACACCAAGAACCAGGATCGAACGGAAATCGCCGAAGGCCGTTCGTCGGCCGCCGCGTCCGCGTCACCCTTCTGAGTGAGGGAGTCGCCGAGGCCCCCGGGCACCGAGAGCCCCGTGGGTCTCCCGGCCGCCGCTGCGCGGACCCCCACCGCCCTGCGGGTCCGCGCTCGCGTGTACGTCCGGCCGCCGGGGGCAGAAGCAACTCTGCCGCCTCATGGCGGACGCGCGGCTGCGCGGTCGCGGTCGCTCCCCGTGGGAGCATGACGCGATGAGGAGTCGGCAGCCTACGGGGGTGACGGATATGGACGAAGCTCAGGAGGCGGACGCGTCGGCGCCGTTCTCCACCCCGTCCACAGGTGTCCTTCGGGTGCGGCCGTTGCCGGACCGCCCGGGGTGGCGGGCCGTCGGCGAGATCAATCTGATCACGCGCCCGGCCTGGGAGAAGACGCTGAGGCAGCTGACCGTGATCGACGAGAAGGTGTGCCACCTCGAATTGTCCGCCGTGACCTTCGTCGACGTCGGCGGCGCCTCCGTGCTCGCGGCGGCAGCCCAGGGCCTTCCCGCCGGGCGCCGCATCATGCTCCACCAGCCGCCCGCCGCGTTGGGACGGCTTCTGGACATGTTCTGGCCGGACCTCCCCGCGATCGAGGTGGTGACGCGATGACCGCCCCGAACACCACCGAGGCGTTCGTGCATCCCGCCCTGTTCTACCGCGGGGAGCAGGAGTACCTGGACGGCACGGTGCCCTTCATCCGCGAAGGACTGAAGTCCGGGGAGCCCGTGGCCGTCGCGGTGCCGGGCCCGAACCTCGCCGTGCTGAAGGAGGGCCTCGGCGCGGACGCCGCGGCCGTGCGCTTCCTCGACATGGCCCAGGCGGGCCGCAACCCGGGCCGGATCATCCCGACCGTGCTGCGCGCCTTCGCCGACGCCCACACCGGGACCCGGGTACGGATCATCGGCGAGCCGATCTGGGCCGGCCGCAGCAGCGTGGAGTACCCGGCCTGCGTCCAGCACGAGGCGCTGATCAACCCGGCCTTCCAGGGCCGGGACGTGACCATCCTCTGTCCGTACGACGCCGCTCGCCTCGACGAGCGGGTGCTGACCGACGCGTACGCCACCCACCCCGTGGTCGTCCTGGGCGGCAAGGAGCGGCTCAGCCCGTCCTACGCACCCGAGCGGATCGTCGCCCGGTACAACCAGCCGCTGGCGGCGCCTCCCGCCGTGGCCGAGACCATGATCTACGGCGCCGAGGAGCTGCCCGCCGCCAGGCATTTCGCCGTGGAGCGGGCCTCACGACTCGGCCTGTCCGGCGCCTCGCTGGACGATCTCGCCCTGGCGGTGGCCGAGCTGACCACCAACAGCGTGGTGCACGGCGGAGGCTCGGGCGTCCTGCGGATCTGGGCCGAGGACTCCCAGGTGGTGTGTGAGGTCCGCGACCGCGGGCATCTGAGCGACCCCCTCGCCGGACGCCGCCCGCCGGCCCGGGACCAGCGAGGAGGCCGGGGCCTGCTGCTGGTGCACCACGTCTCCGACCTCGTCCGCATCCACAGCCGCGCCGAGGGCACGGTCATCCGCTTCTACCTGAGCGGCAAGCCGTCCGGACCGGCCTGACCGACAGTCGAGGGCCGCTCCGTTCGATCGGAGGCATCTCCGCAGGTCATCCACTCTGTGTCTGGTTTGTGGCGTTACAGGTGGGTTTGCTGTCGCCTGGTGGGTACCTGGGAGGTCAGCGGGACATCCGGACCATGAACCCCCGAAGCAGGAGACGATCATGACCGACCGGACCCACACGACCATGGAGTCGCACCCGGACATCCTCGACATGCGGGAGCGCCACGCCCGAGCCGAACGGGCGGCGTCGACCCAGCAGGGGCAGGCCGTCGAGGCGCTGGCGCTCGTCACCGGCCTGTACCTGGCGGCATCGCCCTGGATAGCGGGTTTCAACGGCTTCAGCACCCTGACCGTGAACAACCTGATCATCGGCATCGCCTACGCGCTGCTCCTGAGCGGTTTCGGCCACGCGTACGAGCGCACGCACGCCAGGGCGTGGGCCGCCGCCCTGCTCGGAGTCTGGACCATCATCTCGCCGTGGGTGGTGTCCGGTGATGTGGACACCACACGCACCGTGGTCAACAACGTCATCGTCGGCGCCGTCGCCACCCTGCTCGCGCTCGCGGCGGGCGCGACGGCGGCCGGCACAGACAGGGACCGTGCGCGCCGCGGCGGCTCTGCCCGCTCTGCCCGAATCGCTCCCTGACAGCGGGTGGTACGCGGAGAGCGGCCCAGGCCCTGGCGGCGACCGCGTCCTCCGCGGTCGCCGCCACCGGCCCGACCGTGGGCCCGCAGGGTCGTACGGCGCGGCCACGGCCACCGGGTGCAGGTGTTCAGGCGGAGTCGAGGTGCTCCCGCAGCCACTGCTCGGTGCTGCTGACGTGCAGCAGTGCCGCGGCCTGGCTGAGTGAGGCGTCCCGACGGGCCAGCGCCGTGTAGATCGCCTCGTGCTCCGCGAGGGTCCGCCCCGCGGCCCGGGTGTCGACCAGACCGCGCCAGATGCGGGCCCGGAGAGTATGGCCCGAGACGCCCTCCAGGAGGGTCACCAGCGATTCGTTGCCCGTGGCGGCGACGACGGCGCGATGGAACGCCGCGTCGTGCGCGTTGAGCCGTTCGACGTCGTCACGGGCCTCCCGCATGGCGTCCAGGTGGCGCTTCACCTCGGCCAGGTCCTCGTCCGATATCCGTGTGGCGGCCAGCGCGGTGGCGACGGGTTCGAGCAGCCGTCTGACCTCCATCAGGTCCAGCAGCGCACCCGTGTCGCTCTGGAGCAGGTCCACCGCACCGCCGAGTCCCTGAAGCAGCAGACTCGGCTGCAGGCTGGTCACATAGGTGCCGTCGCCCCGCCGGACCTCCAGCACCCGGGCGACCGCCAGCGCCTTGACCGCCTCCCGCGCCAGATTGCGCGACAGTCCCAGCTGGGCGGCCAGATCCGGCTCCGGAGGCAGTTTGGAGCCCGGCGGCAGCGTGCCCGAGCGGATCAGCTCACGAATCTGCTCGATGGCCCTGTCCGTCAGAGACAAAGGAACTCCTTCCGCGGCTTCCCCGGCCGCTGGTTCCGGGCCGCGCACGCCCAGGGTGACGCCGATCATAGCGGGCACCCTCGGCGCTGAAACATGCGATGTTTCCGTCTGGATAAGTCGCAGAATTCACCACCAAAGCGGCCATAACATCCGCCTCTCCGGGCTCTTTCATCCCTGCACCACCGTTGACACCGGCGGGTGAGATGCCTGATGTTCATGCGTGATACCAGCCGCTCAGGCCCCGCGAGCATCGCGCTGCCCCCACATTCCGGAAGTACAGCCGCGACGGAGGTTTCCGCTCAGTGTCGAGATCGATCAGCAGGCGCAGGTTACTGGCCGGTGCCACGGCCGTCGCGGCGGCAGCTGCCGCCACCGGGGTGTCAGCCGCCGGAAGTGCCCTCGCGGCCCCGCGCGCCTACACCCCCACATGGGACTCGGTGAACCGGCACACCGCGGCCCCCGAGTGGTTCCGCGACGCCAAGTTCGGCATCTACTTCCACTGGGGCGCGTTCAGCGTGCCCGCGTACGACAGCGAGTGGTACCCGCGGAACATGTACGTCCCCGACCACAGGGCGAACGAGCACCACATCGCCACGTACGGCGACCCGTCCGCGTGGCCGTACCACAACTTCATCGACGGGGCGGACGATCTCGCCGGGAACCACAGGGAGTTCGCGCCGAGGCTCACGTCGGACGGCGGCGCGTTCGACCCCGACGAATGGGCCCAGCTGTTCGTCGACGCCGGCGCGAGGTTCGCCGGGCCGGTGGCCGAGCACCACGACGGCTACTCGATGTGGGACAGCCAGGTCAACGAGTGGAACTCGGTGGACAAGGGCCCCCGCCTCGACCTGCTGCGGCTGTTCACCGACGCCATCCGGGCGAGGAAACTGAAGCTGCTGGTGGCGATGCACCACGCGTACAACCACACCGGCTACTTCGAGTACGCGCCGGCCCAGTCGGACCCGAGCCTGAGGAAGCTCTACGGGCAGCTGAGCCCGGAGCGGGAGAACCAACTCTGGTACGACAAGCTCAAGGAGGTCGTCGACCGGGCCCGGCCGGACATCCTGTGGCAGGACTGGCGGCTGGACCATATTGACGAGACCCAGCGGCTGAACTTCCTGGCGTACTACTACAACCAGGCCGACAAGTGGGGCAAGGAAGTGGTCGCCACCTACAAGGACGGCCTCAACAGCCACGGCGCGGTCTTCGACTACGAGCGGGGCGGCCCGGCCGACCTCACCGCGCCCTACTGGCTGACGGACGACAGCATCTCCAGCTCCAGCTGGTGCTACACCGAGGGCATCGGCTACTACACACTCCCGCAGATGCTGCACTCGTTCATCGACCGAGTCAGCAAGAACGGCACCATGCTGCTCAACATCGCCCCGAAGGCCGACGGCACCATCCCGCGGGGCCAGCGCGATCTGCTGCTCGGTATCGGCGACTACCTGAAGCGCTTCGGCGAGTCCGTCTACGGCACCCGGGCCTGGACCGCGTACGGCGAGGGGCCGACGAAGATGGGCGGCGGCTCCTTCACCAGGCCCACGGCCGGGACCGCGCGGGACATCCGGTTCACCCGGGACAAGGCGAACACCGTCCTGTACGCCACGGCCCTGGGCTGGCCCGGCAGTTCGCTGACCCTCACCACGCTCGGCTCCGACCGGATCGACCTGGACTCGCTGTCCTCGGTGAAACTGCTCGACTCGACAGCGGGCAAGTACATCGACCTCCCCAGGCCGGCCCAGGACGCGACCGGGCTGAAGGTGACCCTTCCGGCGGCGGCGCCGTTCGACGCCCCCGCGTACGTGCTGAAGTTCCGCTTCTCCGGCCGCGTTCCCACGCTGCGGCCTCTCACCGGGGCCCTGGTCTTCGAGGACGCCGGCTACCGGGGCGACAGCGCCGTACTCGCCCTCGGCGGCCACACCGCCGAACAGCTGACCCTCGCGGGAATGCCGCCGCGCACCCTCTCCTCGCTGAGGCCGGCCCCCGCGTACCGGATCACCGGCTACTCCGGCGACGACTTCACCGGTACGTCGTGGACCTTCACGTCGGACCAGGCCGATCTGCGCCGTACCGGTGCGAACAACAGGATCACCTCACTGAAGGTCGCCTTCGACCCGTCGGCCTGGTTCAGGATCACCAACGTCACCAACGGCCTGGCCCTGGACAGCGGCGGCGACGTCCTTGCGGGCTCCGAACTCAAGCAGCGGACCTGGGACGGTGACACCGACCTGCAGTGGCACGCGGTCGACCTCGGCAACGGCTACTACAAGCTGGAGAACCGCGCCAACGGCATGGTTGCCGACGGCTGGGGCGCCACCGGTAACGGCGCCACCGTCAGACAGCAGGAGTGGAACGGCCACACCGACCAGCAGTGGCTGATCACCCACCGCGGCGACGGCAGGTACTCCCTCGCCAACCGCACCACGGAACTCGCCCTGGACGGCGGTGGCGACGTCCCCTCCGGCTCCGCCGCCAAACAGTGGACGTGGGGCAACAGCACCAACCTGCTGTGGACGTTCACGGATGCGGCGACCGACCGCCCCTGAGGTCCTCGGCACCGCCGCCCGGACCGCCCGACAGGCGGCCCAGGAGGTCAAGGACTCGCCGCCGGGGCCGCCCGTACCACCGGCGAACAGGTCGAGGAGCAAGCCGGGCATGTCACCGGCCGGGCCCGCCAGCCGGCGAACCCGCTGGGCCTAGGAGCCGGTGCGGGCCAGCGTCTCCAGCGGGCCCGCGAGGATGGTGGAGAAGGCGAGTTCGGCGGCGCCGATCAGTACCGCGTCGTCGCCGAGCTCGCCGACCCGCAGCCGCAGGTGCTCGCGGGAGGCCGCGAGGACATGGCGGTTGATACGGCTGCGGATCTGGGCCGCCGAACCGAGGAACACCTCGCGGAGCGTCCCACCGAAGATGACCGTGCGCGGGTTGAGCACGTTGACCAGGTTGGCGACGCCGATGCCGAGCCAGTCGCCGACGTCGTGCAGGGCGGCACGGGCGGTGATGTCGCCCCGGTCGGCCGCCTCGACGACCGCGCGTACGGCCTCCCGGCCGGTGGCCGAGGGGTCGCGCTGCGCGGTCTCCAGCAGGGCGCGCTCCCCGGCCTCGGCTTCGAGGCAGCCACGTGCCCCGCAGCCACAGGGCCTGCCGCCCCGCGGGTTGACGACCATGTGCCCGATCTCGCCGCCGTATCCCTGGTCGCCGCCCAGCAGTTGGCCGCCGGTGATGACCCCGCCGCCGATGCCGATGTCGCCGTGCAGGTACACGAGGTCCTGGCAGCCGGCCCCGACCCCGCGCAGATGCTCCGCGAGCGCACCGAGGCTGGCCTCGTTGCCCACCGAGACGGGAAGGCCCAGATCCAGCCGGCGCATGAGCTCCTCGCCGAACTCCTCGTCCTCCCAGCCGATGTAGGGGGCGGCGCGGACGAGGCCGTCGGACCGGCGCACCATTCCGCGGACGGCGGCGGCCACGCCCACGCAGTACGTTCCGTTCGGCGCCGTGCCCGCCATCTCCAGCGCGGAGCCGGAGAGGACCTCGGCCACCTTGCCCGCGTCACGACGGCCGGGAAGCACGGGGATCTCCCTGCGGTCGAGGAAGACCCCGCCCAGACCGATGCGCGCGGCGGCCAGCCGGTCCACGCCCACGTCGAAGGCGAGGACGTACACACGGTCGGACTCGGGCCGTACGACCAGGGACGGCCGGCCCGCCCTGCCGGTCTCCCGGGGCAGTTCCTCCCGGACCAGGCCGGCCGAGGCCAGCTCGCTGACCAGACCCAGGATGGTGCTGCGGTTGAGACCCATGCGCTCGGCCAGGACGGCCCGCGACATGGAGCCGCCGATGTGCACGTGCCGGAGCAGGGTGCCGAGGTTGTGCCGGCGAATCTCCTCCTGCGAGGGACCGGCTTTCATGGAGCCCCAGACCTCATCGTTGTACGGCCCGGCGACGGGACAGCGCATCCACGCCCGCGGCCACGAGCAGAACCGAACCCGTGACAGCGTACTTGACCCCTGAGCTGTACCCCATCAGGCCCATGCCGTTCTGGATGACCGCGACCACCATGCCGCCGAGCACCGCGTCGACGACCCTGCCCCGCCCGCCGAACAGGCTCGTCCCGCCGATCACCGCGGCGCCGACCGCCAGCAGCAGCACGTTGCTGCCACCGGTGTTGGGGTCCACCGAGTTGCCCCGTGACGCGGCGATGATGCCGCCGACCGCGGCCAGGGACGAGCAGATGACGAACGCGGAGATCCGGATGGCCGCCACGTTGATGCCGGCCCGGCGGGCCGCCTCGGCGTTGCCGCCCACGGCGTAGATGTGCAGGCCGAACGAGGTGCGCTGGAGCAGGAACGTACCGGCGACGAGCAGGACCGCGATGACCGGCACCACGATCGGCACGCCCTTGAGCGAGTCGACGATGATGTTGCGGCTGCGCTCCTGGTTGAGCAGGTGGACGGCGATCGCACCGAGTACGGCCAGGCCGCCGATCCTTATCGTGAGCAGGGTGAGCGGAGCGGCGGAGAGCCCGCGCCGCCGGCGGTTGCGGTTCTGCCGGAGCTGTATCGCCGCGTACGCGCCGACACTGACGGCGAGCAGCACCCAACCCATCGCGGGGGAGAGGTTGTTGTTGGCGACGGCCAGGATCGTCTGGTCCCGGATGGAGATGTTGGTGCCTTCCTTCAGCAGCATCAGCACGATGCCCTGGAACCCCAGGAAGGCGGCCAGGGTGACCACGAAGGAGGGGATGCCGACCTTCGCCACCAGCAGGCCGAGCAGCAGGCCGATGACGGTGCCGGTGAGGATCGCCGCGCCGGCCGCGCCGTACCAGGGCCAGCCGTGGTCGGTGAGCAGGATGGCGAGGACGGCGGCGCAGACGCCGCTGGCGTACCCCGCGGACAGGTCGATCTCGCCGAGGAGGAGGACGAAGACCAGTCCCATGGCGATGGCGATGCTGCCCGCGCCCTGGGTGAGCAGGTTGGCGAAGTTCAGCTCGGACAGGAAGACCGGGCGCAGGGCGGCGAAGAACACGCACAGGACGATCAGGCCGAGTACGGCGGGGAGGGCGCCCAACTCGCCGCCCCGTACCCGCTCGACGTAGTTGCGGGCGACCGAGCGCAGACTCGCGGTCCCGGCCGCTCCGTTCTTCTTCGACGCACCGGGACCGCCCGGCAGCTCCGGCTTCTCGGGGGCGACTGCGGCGGTCATGCGGTGGCTCCGTTGCTGTGGGCGAGGCCGAGGTCCCCGCTGCGTCCCGATGTGATGAGTTCGACGACCTGGGAGTGCGTCACGTCCGACGTGCTGACCTGGGCGGCCATCCGGCCCAGGTAGAGGGCGGCGATCCGGTCGGACACCGCGAAGACGTCGTTCATGTTGTGCGAGATCAGGACCACGGCGAGGCCGTTGTCGGCCAGCCGCCGGACCAGTTCGAGGACCTGTGCCGTCTGGGCGACACCGAGCGCGGCGGTCGGCTCGTCGAGGATGACGACCTTGCTGTTCCACAGCACGGCCTTGGCGATGGCCACCGTCTGCCGCTGGCCGCCGGAGAGACTGGAGACCTGCTGGCGGATGGACTTGACGGTGCGGACCGACAGTCCTTCGAGGGTCTTGGCGGCCATCTCCTCCATCGTCGCGTCGTCCAGGACGAGGCCCCGGCGCTTCTCCCGGCCGAGGAACATGTTCTGCACGATGTCGAGGTTGTCGCAGAGCGCCAGGTCCTGGTACACGATCTCGACACCCAGGGCAGCCGCCTCGCGCGGGCTGTGCACCTGGACCTGCTCGCCTTCGAACCAGTACTCGCCGCCGTCGATCGGGTGGATTCCGCCGATGCACTTGACCAGGGTCGACTTGCCGGCGCCGTTGTCCCCGACGAGGGCGGTCACCTCCCCCGGATGGACGTCGAAGGACACGTCGTGCAGTACCTGCACGGGGCCGAAGCTCTTGTCGATCCCGCGCAGTCGAAGGATCGGGGTCGCTGTCATGGAAGACGGCTCCTTACGGTCGTGAGTCGCGGGCCCCGGGGAGGTGGGAGCCCCGGGGCCCGCGGTCGGGCCGGCCGGACCAGAGGAACGGTCCGGCCGGCCGGTCAGGGGCTGTGATGCCGCCGGCCGGTCGGAGGGCTACGTGATGCCGCCGGCCGGTGAGAGGGCTACTCGATGCCGGCCTTGGCGCACAGGGCGGCGTACTTGCCCTTGCACAGCTCTTCCTTGGTGACGAAGCCGTCGTCCACGACGTCCTTGACGTTGTCCTTGTAGATGGCCACCGGCGTCTCCAGCACGGCCGCCACCTTGCGCTTGCCCTCGGGGTCCTCGACGGTCGCGTTCGTCTCGCCCTTCTCGCCCTTGGCGAGCGAGATGGCGAGCTTGGCGGTGGCGTCGGCCTCCTTCTTGACCGCCTTGTAGACGGTCATGCACTGGTCGCCCGCGAGGATGTTCTGCAGACCCTGCACGGTGGCGTCCTGGCCGGTGACCGGGACCTCTCCGTTGCGGTTCTGCTTGCGCAGGACGGCGATGGCCGCGTTGCCGAGACCGTCGTTGGCGGCGAGCACGCCGCCTATCTTGGGCTCGCTGGTGAGCATCTGCTCGAAGATGGTGCCGGCCTGGGCGTTGTCCCAGTCCGGGACGGACTGGTCCGGGCCCTTCACGTACTCGCCCGACTTGTACTTCGGGTCGAGGACGCTGTTGTAGCCCTCGGCGAAGAGGGTGGCGTTGTTGTCGGTCGGGGAGCCGTTGAGCGTGGCGACGATGGGCTTCTTGGCCTTCATGTCGCTCAGGCACTTGCTGAGGCCCTCGCCCTGCAGCTTGCCGACCGCGGTGTTGTCGAAGCTCACGTAGTACTGGGCGGAGCCGCCGAGGGTGAGCCGGTCGTAGTCGATGGTGGCGACGCCCTGCGCCTTGGCCTTGTCCAGAACGGCCTTGCCGGTGCCGCTGTCCAGGTTCACGATCACCAGGACGTTGACGCCGCTGGTGATCATCTGGTCGGCGATGGTCTGGAACTCCTGCTTGTCGCCCTGCGCGTTCTGGATGTCGTACTCGACGCCCGCCGCCTTGAACGCCTCGGAGAGGTACTTGCGGTCCGCGGTCTCCCAGCGGGCCGAGGACTTGCTGTCCGGGAGGATCACGCCGATCTTCGGCTTCTCGGCGTCGGAGCCGGAGTCACTGCTGCTCGATGAAGAGCCGCCACAGGCGGTGAGCGAGCTGACCAGCGCCACCGAGGCGGTGGTGAGGAGGAGTCCCTTGCGCATGGGCAGGGTCCTTTCTGGTGTTACGGCCGGACGACCGGACGCACGAGGGTTGAGAAGGAAGGCGAGATGCGGGCTCTCGGGGGAATTGCCGGATGTCGGATGATCCGCCCGGCTGAATGTTGTGAGCGGGAACTTACGGCGCTCCGGAGCCCGCGCGCCAGAGTGCGGGAGGCGCGATTTTGTTATCGCCCATAACAATCAGATGACGCCGACGAAACGTGGCGCGGGTCCGGGGGCTCTCGGGCCCGTGTGACCTTGCCTCAGGGTGCGCGGTGGTACCGGCCGGTGCGGCGGGGCGGTGCCGGTACGACATCCCGAACGGACGGGAAGGGCCGCGGACCCGGACCGGAGTGGTGTCTGATGGAGTCCCCGACCATGGAGCGGACATGACCACACCGCGGGACCTGCTGATCACCACCATGGAGGTCGCATCGGACCGTCCCGTCGAGCAGGGCGACCTCTCCCTGGTCCTCGCGGGAGCCGAACTCTGCGACCTCCTCGACGCCGAGGTGGTCACCGTGGACGGTGACCGCATCGTGCCCGGCTTGCCGCGGTCCCTGGACGACCGGCTGCTGGACGCGGCCGTGTCGGCCCTCGTCCGGGAGGCGCCGTACGAGTCCGTCGAGGACTGGCTGTGGCGCCGGGGCCGTGGACTGCACGCGGCTTATCTCGCCGAGCTGGAGGCGGGAGGGCAGGTCACCAGGCAGCGCCACCGCTGGCTTCCCGTCCGGACCGGCCGGACGGCACTGGCCGACTCGCCCGACCGTCGCCGCGCGGCGGCGCGCCGTTCCTCGGGTGACCCCGTCCTCGCCGCCCTCGCGGCCGCCCTGGGGATCGGGGCCGAGTCGGCCGAGGACCTCGGGGATCCGGCCGACGAGGCCGTGGTGACCGTACTGGCCGCCGTCAACGACGCGGTGGTGGAACTGGGTGCGGTACGGCAGCGGCGGAGCATCGAGGAGGCGGCCTTCGACAACATCTGGCGGGGGCAGTGACACCTGCCCCGGCGACTGGTGGGCCGACTTGAACCTGACGGTTGTCAAGCAAGCTGGGGGTGGGTGCCGGGGACGGCGCGAGCAGGGCTCGCGGAGGCACCCGCGCGCACAGGGCGCGGTCTTGGAAGCGATGGGTGGGAGCAAGGGCCGAATCAGCTCGGCGGCCGGGGCGGCCCGGTGCGGACACTCCCGCGGTGCCCGCGGAGGAGAGCGTCCTGCTGAGCGGACTCGAAGCCTTCGCGGAGCTGGGGTACGACCGGGCGTCGGCGCGCGAGCCGGCCCGCCGTCTGGGCGTCAGCCACAACTTCATCAACGACCGGTACGGGTTCCGGCATCGAGCGGCTCGTCGCCTGCGGACGCATGGCGCCCGTCCCGAGGGGCGTCCTGTTCTTCGCCGTCGTCCCGCCCGTCTCGGGAATGGTCGACGTGCCCTTGGCGCGGCGCCTGGTCAGGCCCGAGCCCGTCACACCGGAACAGCTCAAGGCCACGGCGGACACACTGGCCACGCTGGTGATCAACGGTCTGCTCGGTACGGGGCCGGAGAGCCGCCGAACAGAGCCCGGCAGAGCCTTCGCCTACCGCAGCGCGGCGGTGTCCAGCAGTTCGGCGGCCATGCGCCGCGCGGGCGCCGCGGTCTCTTCGGCCAGGCGCCGGAAGGTCTCCTGGGCGGGACGGGCCGGCCAGGCGGGGGGAAGGTGACGTGCGGGAAGTCTGGGGTCCGTGCGGATGGTCCAGAGCCATTCGCTGACCAGCCGCAGCCGGGTCCCGATCGGATCGCCCCCGGGGTCCGCGCCCAGAAGGGCGGTCCAGCGCTTGTCGAAGGTGACGTAACGGGCGGCGATGCTCTCCAGGTCCCAGGTGTCGCGGATCATCAGCTCGATGTCGGTGGTCCCGTCCGCCCGGGCATGGAAGATCTTCACATGGGTCGTGAGCCCGAGTTCGCTGACGACAGGGGCGACATCGACGTTTCCGGGGGCGATCCACAGCCCGCTGTACAGCGCGCCGAAACCGGACCACGTGAGCCGCGAGCGCAGGTCGTGACGCTGGCGCTTCCAGGAGTCGGGGAAGGAGAAGCCCAGCAGCGTCCAGGAGCCGTCCCAGTCGTCGTTGACCGCGCCCTGCCAGATACGGGTGCGGCCGTCGTGCAGGACGAGCTTCGCCTGCGGGGTCAGGCCGAAGTACATCCTGCGCCCCTCCCGCTGGCGGCGCAGCAGGCCCCGGTTGACCATGCGGGTCAGCGTAGAGCGTACGGCCTGTTCACCGACCCCGACCCGGCCGAGGACATCGATGATGCTGCCCGAGTAGACGCACAGGTCGTCCGCCTCTTCCAGGACGTGGTTGCCGAAGAAGGCGAGCATGAGCGACTGCGGGCGGGGCTGCGGACTGTCCGGGCTGTCCGGCGTGTCCACGGTGTCCAGGATGTCGTCGTCTTCCACGGTGGCAAGAGTACGCGTCACGGGTGCTCCGCCTCCGGGGCGCCTCAGCCGGTGCCGGCGTGCCCCTCCGGCTCCGCGGCCGCCCGCCGGTGACGGCGGGCGGCCGTACGTTCTCACTGGCCGTCGGAGTGGTGGGCGAGGTCGTACGGTCGCAGATAAGGCGTGGGGCGGTACGGAACGTAGCGGGCGGGAGTCGTCGGATCGGCCGCCGCGGCACGGGAGTTGAGGGAGTCCGCGTCGGTGCCCCGCCACTTGCCCGTGGTGAGGCGGTCCTCCAGGGTGTGCAGCGCGGCGAGCTGCTCGGCGGGGCTGAAGGTGCAGTGCCCCGCGTTGTCGACGTATCCCTGACGCAGCAGGGACGACGATCCGGCGGCGGTGACGGCCCGCTTGAGGGCGCTCTCGGTCTGTACGGGGACGAGGGCGTCGCCGATGGTGTGGACGGAGAGCTGCGGTTTGGTCAGCTTGCCGGTGAAGGAGCTGGTGCGGCTCATCCAGTCGACGGCGCCCGGGTCGGCGCTGATCCGTGGAGCGCGGTTCAGGGTGGCCAGGTCGGCGCGCAGGGAGAGACCGGCCTTCCTGTACAGCTCGGTGACCTCCTTGCGGACCGAGGAACGGCCGAGCAGCCTCGCGTAGTCGACCCCGGTGTTCCAGGACATGTTGCCGCCCGCCCGGACCTCGGCCTCCTGCCGCCGGTGGAAGGCGGCGATCTGCAGCAGGCCCTTCACGGCCTGGTACTGGTTGGCCTGCTGCGCGTCCCAGTCGTCCGCGGCGGGCCGTTCCTGCGTCGGCTGGTTCCAGACCGGGATGTTGTGCAGGGCGGCGGCCAGGGCGATCCGGGCCCGCCCGGCGGCCGTCGACTGCGCCGAGTCCACCTCGGCCGTCAGGGCGTTCGCCGCGCTGGTGGCGGCCGCCTGGTCCGGCAGTCCGGTCAGGGGGATGTCCGCGTCGGGCGCGAGGAGCGCCTTGAGGGCGAAGACCGGGTCGAGGGTGTTGTTCCAGTTGGCGACGCCGCCGTGGACGAGGCCGCACAGGGACAGCGAACCGTCGATGCGGTCGGCGTCGCGCTCGGCGATGGCGGTGGTGACCAGTCCGCCGTACGACCTGCCCCAGGCGATGGTGCGACGGGCCTCGCCGAAGCGGTCGGTGAACACGGAGAGGGTGGCGAGCTGGTCGGGCACCGCGTCCGTCACCGCCCAGCCCGTGGTGGCGTACGAGGAGCCGATGAGCGCGTAGCCCCTGTCGAGCAGGAGGGCCTTGGTGGCGGCGTCCGGGCCGTTCTGGGCGGGGTTGGGTGCGCCGGCCGGGGTGTAGCCGTGGCTGAAGAGCAGGACGGTGCCGTTCCAGGCGGCGGGTACGTCCATCATGTACGTCGCGCCCGAGGGGAGTTGGCCCTCGACATGGCTCGCGGCGTCGGTGGCGGCCGCGGTCGAGGTGGGTAAGGCGGTGACGGCGAGCAGGAGGGCCGCGGCGCATGCGGTACGGCGGGCGGCGCGGGCGCGGGTGGGGGTCGTCATGCGCGGATCTCTTCCGTGTGGGGGGTCGTGGGGCGTTCGGTGGTGTCGGCGAGGGACGCCTTGCTGGTCTCGCGTACGAAGCACACGGTCAGCGCGGTGATGGCGGCGCCGCCGCACAGCAGCAGGGCCACGGGGGTGCCGTTCCCGCTCCCGGCCACCAGGCTTCCGGCGATCATCGGGGAGAAGCCGGCGCCGATGAGGGTGGCGCCCTGGTAGCCGAGGGAGGCGCCCGTGTAGCGGACCCGCGTGCCGAACATCTCGGTGAGCAGGGCGCCCAGCGGCCCGTACATCGTGGACTGGGCGACGCCGTGACCGAGGACGACGGCGAGGATCAGCAACCCGGGCGACTTCGAGTCGACCAGCGCCAGCACGGGGAAGGCGAGCGCGGCGGAGGCGACGGCTCCGGCGAGGACGACCGGGCGGCGGCCGATCCGGTCGGAGAGCGCGGAGGCGCAGGGCAGGACGACGAGGGCGACGCAGGCGGAGACCGTGAGCGCGGTGAGCACCTGCGGGCGGGCGTAACCGATACCCGTGGCGTACGCGATCATGTAGCTGGTCAGCAGTGACTGCGCGGTGAAGGCTCCGATGCCGACGCAGCAGGCCAGCAACAGCGGGCGCGGGCGGCGCAGTACGTCGAGGATCGGCAGACTCGACTCGGCACGGTCCTTCTTCACCTCGGCGAAGAGCGGGCTCTCCACGACCTTGAGCCGTACGAAGAGCCCGACGCCGAGCAGCACCACGCTCAGCAGGAACGGCACACGCCAGCCCCAGGCAGCGAACTGGTCGCGGGGCATGGCGACCACGAAGGTGACGACCAGCGAGGACAGCAGGGAGCCGAGCGGGGCTCCCATCTGCGTGAAGCTGGACCACAGTCCGCGGCGCCGCTCCCCGGCGTGCTCGACGACCATGAGGGTGGCGCCGCCCCACTCACCGCCGATGGCGATGCCCTGGAGGACGCGCAGGGTGATCAGCAGGACCGGTGCCCAGACGCCGATCGCGTCGTACGTGGGCAGCAGGCCGATGAGGAAGCTGGCGCCGCCCATCAGGCCCATCGTGAGCAGCAGCATCGACTTGCGGCCGAGCCGGTCGCCGAAGTGCCCGAAGACGATGCCGCCGAGCGGTCGGGCGACATAGCCGGCGGCGAAGGTGCCGAACGCGGCGACGGTGCCGACGGCGGGGTCGGCGCCGGGGAAGAACAGTTCGCCGAAGACGAGGGCGGCGACGGTTCCGTAGACGAGGAAGTCGTAGAACTCGACGGCGGTGCCGAGCAGTCCGGAGAGAGCGACGCGGCGCAGTTGCCGGGTTCGTTCGGGGTCTCCGGGCGGTGATGCGAGGGGGGACGGGGGCATCGCGGTCTCCCTTGAGCGGAGGAAGGACACCCGCGAACTTAGGCGCCTGAGTGACGCTCGTCAATAAAGTGCCCAACATTGGCGCGTGGGTGCCCCCAGGGTGTCCCCAGGGTGTCCTGGTGGGCACAGGGTTACGGGGGTGGGGACTTGTGGCGGTTTTCGACGTGCTGACCGTGGTG
>NZ_VJZE01000113.1 GCF_009377205.1 Streptomyces phyllanthi | reverse complement strand
AAGCGGCCCCCGGCGCCCCCGCCGAGCGTCTGATCGTCGGCTACAAGTCGGGCGCCGCCGAGGCGAAGTCCAACAAGGCCGCCTCCGCCGACGCCGAGGCCAAGGGCGAGGAAGCCGGCGAGAACCTCGACTTCCAGCGCCGCCTCGGCTCCGGTGCCGCGCTCGTCGACCTCGGTGACGACCTCACCAAGAAGGACGTCTCCGACGTCATCGCCGAGTACCAGGCCGACCCGCAGGTCGCCTACGTCGTACCGGACCGCCTCAACAAGCCGCTGGCCACGCCCAACGACACCGAGTACAGCAAGCAGTGGGACCTCTTCGAGGCCACCGCGGGCATGAACGTGCCGGGCGCCTGGGACATCAACACCGGCTCCGGCGTGACCGTCGCCGTCATCGACACCGGCTACGTCACTCACTCCGACCTCGCCGCGAACATCGTCGGCGGCTACGACTTCATCGCCGACACCGCGGTCGCGAACGACGGCAACGGACGCGACAGCAACCCGGCCGACCCGGGCGACTGGACCGCCGCCAACGAGTGCGCCGCGGGCGACCCGGCCAGCAGCTCCTCCTGGCACGGCACCCACGTCGCGGGCACCATCGCCGCGGTCACCAACAACAGCAAGGGCGTCGCGGGCATCGCGTACAACGCGAAGGTCTCCCCGCTGCGCGTCCTCGGCAAGTGCGGTGGCTACGACTCCGACATCATCGACGCCATCACCTGGGCGTCCGGCGGCACGGTCTCCGGCGTTCCCGCCAACACCAACGTCGCCAAGGTCATCAACATGAGCCTCGGCGGTGGCGGCGCGTGCACCTCCGCGACCCAGAGCGCGATCAACGCCGCCGTGAACCGCGGCACCACGGTCGTCGTCGCGGCGGGCAACAGCAACGCCAACGCGGCCAACTACTCGCCGGCGAGCTGCAGCAACGTCATATCGGTCGCCGCGCTCAACCGCTCGGGCTCCAAGGCGAGCTACTCCAACTACGGCTCGGTCGTCGACATCGCGGCCCCCGGTGGCCAGACCAGCACCGGAACCGCCAACGGCATCCTGTCCACGCTGAACTCCGGCACGCAGGGCCCGTCCTCCGAGTCGTACGCCTACTACCAGGGCACCAGCATGGCCGCCCCGCACATCGCGGGCCTCGCCGCGCTGGTGAAGTCGGCGAACTCCTCGCTGACCCCGGCCCAGATCGAGTCCGCGATCAAGACCAACTCGCGTGCTCTGCCGGGTACCTGCTCGGGCGGCTGCGGTGCCGGTCTCGCCGACGCGGCCAAGACGGTGCAGGCGGTGAGCGGGTCCGGAGGCTCCACGGGGGGCACCACCTTCACCAGCACCACCACGGTCTCCATCCCGGACAACAGCTCGGCCGTCGAGTCCCCGATCGCCGTCAGCGGCCGCAGCGGCAACGCGCCCTCGACCCTCCAGGTCGGCGTCGACATCACCCACACCTACCGCGGTGACCTGGTGATCGACCTCGTTGCCCCGGACGGCTCGACGTACCGTCTGAAGTCCTCCAGCTCCTCGGACTCCGCGGACAACGTCAACACCACCTACACGGTGAACGCCTCCAGCGAGATCGCGAACGGCACCTGGAAGCTGCGCGTCCAGGACGTGGCCGCGCAGGACACGGGCAGGATCAACAGCTGGAAGCTGACCTTCTAGGAGCTGCCCGGCCCCGCGGATCCTGCTGACCATCAGGATCCCGACGACCGCCACCCCCCACGCGAAGCGGCCGGTCGATGCCCTCGGGCGTCGACCGGCCGTTAGCGTAGGCGCATGGTGAGTGAGGGAGCCCGAGAGCCCGCCCGAGTGACCTGCCCCGGCTGCGGTGATTCCGCGGCGGCCCGTGCGGTCCCGGAGATCTGCGCCGACCCGGCGTCCGTACCGGACGGCCTGGCCGACCGACTGGCGAGGCAACCGGACGCGGCCTCCCGCGGCGACTCCTGGCTGCACTTCGCCGAGGGCCTGCTGATGGCGGGCGTGGGCGCCGCCCTCGCGTACAGCGGGATACAGAGCGACGAACCCCTGTACACGATCGGCGGTTCGCTGCTGGCGGTGCTCCTGTTCGCCGGCACGGTCCTCGTCGTCCGCGGTGAGGCAAGGGGGCGCCGGGTGGTGGAGGCGGGTGAGGAGCGCGCATCGGAGCTGTGGCGCCCGGCGTCCTACTGCTCGGCGTGCGGGACGGTGTTCTTCCCCGGTGGCGACCCGTGGGAGGGGCCGCTGACACCGGAGCAGTTCCAGAAGTTCGTGTGGACGGAGGCCGGTTACGGCAAGCATCTCGACACGGAGCTCAAGGACGTTGCCCTGCCGCCCGGCATCCCCGTACGCGCCGGAGGGAGCCCGGACCATGCCTGACACCGCCCCCGTGATCCTCAGCGACGACCCGGCCTCCTTCCCGCACAGCGTGCTGGCCGAACGCCACCCCGCGCTCATCCGCAAGGTACGGGACGCCTTCCCGTACGGCCCTGGAGAGCACCGTGCGCTGGACGCGCTGCTGAAGAGCGCCATCGAGGGCGCGATCGAACCGCTGGACGGCGACGCGTGGTGGGAGAGCTGGGGTGTGGACGAGTACGTCGGCCGCTCCTGGTTCGAGGTGCCGTTCCTCTGGTCGGAGAGCTACTTCTACCGCAGGCTGCTGCTGGCCGTCGGCTACTTCGGCCCCGGCCCGTGGCAGGGTGTCGATCCGTTCCGCCCGTTCAAACTCGCCGAACTGGACACCCCGGAGGCAGCGGAGGAGATCGCGGCCCTCGACCGGCTGGCCGACCGCCCGGTGGAGGAGCAGCGCAAGGCACTGCTGCACGGCTCCCTCTGGGGCAACCGCGCGGACCTGGGCTTCCGCATCCAGGCGAACGACGAGGAAGACGAGAAAGCGGCGACCCCCGAACTGGTGGCGGACGACAGCGAGTCGCTGTGGCCCCTGCTGACAGGCGGCACACTGTTCCTCGTCGCCGACAACGCGGGCCGAGAACTGATCCCCGACCTGCTGCTGATCGACCACGTCCTTCGGCACAACAGCGTCGACCGAGTGGTCCTGCACCTCAAGCCGCACCCGTACTACGTCTCCGACGCGACGACAGCCGACACCGTCGATGCGGTACGCCACCTGGTCACCACCGGCACACCGGCCGGCCGCCGCCTGTGGAAGGCGATGGCCGACGGCCGCGTGGAACCGCGCGCCCACCCCTTCTCCTGCGGCCCTCTCCCGTACGCGGACATGCCGGACGACCTGCGTGAGGAGTTCGCGACGGCGGACCTCACCGTCATGAAGGGCGACCTGAACTACCGCCGCCTGGTGGGCGACCTCCTCTGGCCCCCGAGGACACCGTTCACGAGCCCGACGGCCTACTTCCCCACCCCGGTCGCCGCCCTGCGCACCCTCAAGTCGGACGTGATCGTCGGCCTCGATGCCGAGGTGGAGGCCGCGTTGGTCGCCACGGAGGAACAGCGGTGGCGAACGAGCGGCACGCATGCGCTGATCCAGGTGCGGGGAGCGGGAACCCCTCCCCGCACCCCCGCTCACCCGATGGTGTGATCATGCGCAGCCCCGAGGATGCCCGCCGAGGGCCCGGGTAGGGCCCGCCCATGACGCAGCCGTTCCAACTCCCGCACTTCTACCTGCCGTACCCCGCCCGCCTGAACCCCCACCTCGAAGAGGCCCGGGCCCACTCCACCGACTGGGCCCGGACCATGGGCATGCTGGAGGGCTCCGGCATCTGGGACCAGTCCGACCTGGAAGCGCACGACTACGGACTGCTGTGCGCGTACACACACCCCGACTGCGACGCCTCCGCGCTCTCGCTCATCACCGACTGGTACGTGTGGGTCTTCTTCTTCGACGACCACTTCCTGGAGACCTTCAAGCGCACCCAGGACCGCGCCGGCGGCAAGGCCTACCTGGACCGCCTGCCCCTCTTCATGCCGCTCGACCTCACAGCTCCCGTACCCCAGCCGCAGAACCCGGTCGAGGCGGGCCTCGCGGACCTGTGGGCCCGCACGGTGCCCTCCATGTCGGCGGACTGGCGCAGACGCTTCGCCGTCGCCACCGAGCACCTGCTCAACGAGTCGCTCTGGGAGCTGTCCAACATCAACGAGGGACGTATCGCCAACCCCGTCGAGTACGTCGAGATGCGCCGCAAGGTGGGCGGCGCCCCCTGGTCGGCGGGCCTCGTCGAGTACGCGACAGCCGAAGTCCCGGCCCCCGTCGCCCGGTCCAGGCCCCTGCGCGTCCTGATGGAGACGTTCTCGGACGCCGTCCACCTCCGCAACGACCTGTTCTCCTACCAGCGCGAGGTCGAGGACGAGGGCGAACTCAGCAACGGCGTCCTCGTCCTGGAGACCTTCTTCGGCTGTACGACCCAGGAGGCGGCCGAAACCGTCAACGACGTCCTGACCTCACGGCTCCACCAGTTCGAGCACACGGCACTCACCGAAGTCCCCGCGCTGGCCCTGGAGAAGGGCCTCACACCCGAGGAGACCGCCGCCGTCGCCGCGTACGCGAAGGGCCTGCAGGACTGGCAGTCGGGCGGCCACGAGTGGCACATGCGCTCCAGCCGCTACATGAACGGCAGCGTGACCCGCGGACCACTGGACCTCGGCGGCGCGGTGCTCTCCGGCCCGGCCCTCGCCCGCAGGCCGGGCTTCGGCACCTCCGCCGCCGACATGGCCGCGCTGCTCGCCGAAGCCGCCGCGCAGCGGCTCCGCCCGTACGCCCACGTCCCCTTCCAGAAGGTCGGCCCGTCCCTCCTCCCCGACTTCCACATGCCGTTCCAGGTCCGCCTCAACCCGGCCCTCGAAGGCGCCCGGCAGCGCCTGCTCCCGTGGATGCGCCGCACGGGCATGCTGAGCGAGGGCGTCTGGGACGAGGACAAGCTCGCCGCCTGCGACCTGCCGCTGTGCTCGGCGGGCCTGGACCCCGACGGCACCCCCGAAGCGCTCGACCTCAGCTCCCAGTGGCTGGCCTGGGGGACGTACGCCGACGACTACTACCCGCTCGTCTTCGGCAACCGCCGCGACCTCGCCGCCGCCAAGCTGTGCACCGAGCGCCTCTCCGCCTGCATGCCCGTCGCGGGCGAACCACCCCTCGTACCCGCCAGTGGCATGGAGCGCGGCCTCACCGACCTCTGGGAGCGCACCACGCACGGGATGGCCGAGCCCGAGCGCCGCGAGATGAAGGCGGCGGTGGACGTGATGCTCGAAAGCTGGCTGTGGGAGCTGGCCAACCAGATCCAGAACCGTGTTCCCGACCCGGTCGACTACCTGGAGATGCGCCGCGCCACCTTCGGCTCGGACCTCACCCTCCGCATGTGCCGCATGGGCCACGGCCCCGCCGTCCCCCCGGAGGTCTACCGCAGCGGCCCGGTCCGGTCACTGGAGGCCGCGGCCATGGACTACGCCTGCCTCCTGAACGACTGCTTCTCGTACCAGAAGGAGATCGAGTACGAGGGCGAGGTCCACAACGGCATCCTCGTCGTGCAGAACTTCTTCGGCTGCGACTACCCGACCGCGCTGGGCGTCGTCCACGACCTGATGACCCGGCGCATGCAGCAGTTCGAGCACGTCGCCGAGCGCGAACTACCCGTCGTCTACGAGGACTTCGGCTTGTCGGAGGAGGCCCGGGCGACCATGGAGGGATACGTGGCCGAGTTGCGGAACTGGCTGTCCGGCATCCTGCACTGGCACCGCAACGTCCGCCGTTACGACGCGAAGAGCCTCGCCCGCCGCGCCCACGGCTTCCTGCCGGACCGGGTACCGTCACGGCCGTTCACCCGGATCGCGGAACCGGCGGCGCCCTGACGGCTCACGACGACCCGTCGGCGCTCCCCGTGGTCCGACCGCGTCACACGGGCTGGACCGGCGCGGCGGTCCGGGCGGCGTGCTCCACCGCGGCCCGGGCCAGCGCGCGGACGAACGGATGCGGGCGGCTGCCGTCCCCGGTCAGCTCCGGCTGGAACAGCGTGGCCAGGAAGAAGGGATGACCGGGGAGCTCCGCGATCCGCATCTGCCCGTCCGGGTCCTGACCGGAGAAGCGCAGGCCGTGCGCCCGCAGCGTGTCCAGATGGCGCGTGGGGCCGTACGCGCAGAAGTACCGCTCCACCGTCCGCCCGGAGCTCAGCAGGGACTCGGCGAGCGAGCCCGGCTCGACGGTGACCTCGGCCTCGTGCCCGACCAGCGAGCAGGCGAGCGGCTCGATGAGCGGGTCGTCCGCGTCGGGGTCGTTCTCGGCGTGGGCGACCCGCGTGAGCCCGCAGACGTGGCGGGCGTACTCCAGGAGCGCGTGCTGGAACCCGCCGCACGTACCGAGGAAGGGGATGCCCTCCTCGCGCGCCGTACGGATCGTCGCGAGCACTCCGGCCTCGCTGCGGTACGGGCTGCCCGGCAGCACCCACACCGCGTCGAAGCCGCGCACCGCTCCCTCGGCGGCGGCCGCCTCCTCCGAGGGGATCCAGTAGGCGTCGAGGACGAGCCGGTCGCGTTCGGCGAGGGCGTCGAGGAGGAGCGGGATCCGCGTGTGGGAGACGACGTTGGGGGAGCGGTCGCCGACGAGGGCGAGGCGGGCGGTCCGGCCGGTGGGCGCTGTGTTCTTCGTCATGCCCGCCATCGTGGGCGCGGCCGGAGGTTCACGTCCAACGATGATTTCTGCACTCTCGATAAGAGATGCTGATGGACCGGCGCCCCAGCGGTCCGGGATCCTGGCCGCCATGGACCCGCACCTCCTGCGCACCTACGTCACCGTGGCCCGCCTCGCCTCCTTCTCGGAGGCCGCGCGCGAGCTGGGCTACACCCAGTCCGCGGTGTCGCAGCACATCGCCGCGCTGGAACAGGACCTCGGCGCACCGCTGCTGACCCGGCGCCCGGTCGCGCCCACCGCGGCCGGCGAGCGGCTGCTCGAACACGCCGGGCCGCTGCTGCTGCGCCTGGACGCGGCCCGCGCGGACGTCGTCCGGCTGGCGTCCGCGCCCGAGCACGGGCTGACGCTCGCGGTGACGCCGACGGCCCTCGGCCCCCGTACGCTCGCCGCGCTGCCCGCCGCGGGCGTGACCCTGCGGGCCCTGGCCCGCGACGAGATCCCCGCGGCCGTCGCCACGGGCACGGCCGATCTCGGCCTGGTCGACGGGCTGGCCGCGCCCAGCGACCCGCTCCGGCTTCCCGACGTGGCGCCGCTGACCACGCGCGGGGTCGGCGAGGAGCCCGTCTGCGTGCTGCTCCCGGCGGACCACCCGCTCACACGGCGCCCCGGCCTGCGCCTCGGCGACCTCGTCGACGCGCGCTGGCTGGACGCCCCGGGCGCCGGGCTCCCCCTCGCCCACCTGCGCGGCGCGGGAGGTGGTACGGGCTTCCGCTCGGCCCTGCGGTACGAGGGCACCGACCTGCACACCCTCACCACCCTCGCCGCCGCGGGCCACGGGCTGACCGTGCTGCCGCACGGCATCGCCACCGGGGTACCCGGCACGGCGGCCGTCCCCCTCGTGGAGCCGCGCCTGGTGCACCGCACGGAGCTGCTGTACGGCGGCGGCCTGCGCGGAGCGGCCGCGGCACTGGCCGGGGAACTGCTCGACGGGGTGTGAGGCACGCGCGAGTGACCCGACCACCGGCGCGCCGGACAAACCACTGGCACCGGAACGGCGGCCAGGACCACGATGGGCCCATGCTCACCACTCTTCTCGCCTTCCTGGGCGCCTGCGCACTCATCGCCGCCTCGCCCGGTCCCAGCACCGTGCTGATCATCAAGCAGTCGCTGCGCAGCCGGCGCTCCGGTTTCCTGACGGTGCTCGGCAACGAGACGGGCGTCTTCGTCTGGGGCCTCGTCGCCGCGTTCGGCCTGACCGCGCTGCTCGCCGCGTCCGAGCTGGCGTACGACGTGATGCGCGTCGTCGGCGCGGTCGTCCTGGTCGGCTTCGGCATCCAGACGCTGTGGCAGGCCCGCCGCTCCCGGGGTGGGGCGGAGTCCGAGTGGACGGCCACCGAGAAGAGCGGCTGGGCCTCGTACCGGGACGGGCTGCTGCTCAACCTCGCCAACCCCAAGGCGGCGATCTTCGCGATGTCGTTCCTGCCGCAGTTCGTGCCCGAGGGCGCGCCGCACCTGCCCACCATGATCGGGCTCGCGGCCCTCTGGGCGGTCTTCGAGGTGGGCTACTACGGCGTGTACGTGTGGTGCGTGGACCGGATGAAGACCGTCCTGTCCCGCAGCGGCGTGCGCAGGCGTCTGGAGCAGGTGTCCGGAGGCGTCCTGCTGCTCCTCGGGGCGCGGCTGGCCCTGGAGAGCTGACGCCACGCCGCAGCGAGAGCCGGCGCCACGCCCACAACGGGAGCCCACGCCACGCCGTAATCGGCTCGCGCGCGCCGCGGCGGAGGGGCAGGATGCTGCCCGTGGACCCTCGGGAGAATCCGGACGCACGGAGGGACGAACGGATGACCGGCACGCCCGCGCCCTTCACCGCCGACGACTACACGGCCCGCATGCGGCGCGCGGAGCGGGCCGCCGCGGACGCCGGGCTCGACGGCGTCCTGATCGCACCCGGACCCGACCTGGTCTGGCTGACGGGGTACCGGCCGCCGGAGACGGAGCGCCTGACGCTGCTGGTGCTGCGGCCCGGTGAGGACCCCGCGCTGGTCGTACCGGCCCTGGAGGCGCCCGACGCGGCGGAGGCCGCGCCCCCGCTGACCCTGCGGGACTGGACCGACGGCAACGACCCCTACGAGACCGCCGCGTCCCTCCTCGCCCCCGGCGGGCACACCGGCCGCACGCGCCGCTTCGGCGTCAGCGACAACACCTGGGCCATGCACCTGCTCGGCCTGCAGAGACGGCTGCCCGACACGGCGTACACCTCCCTCACCGAGGCGCTGCCGACCCTGCGGGCGGTCAAGGACGCGGCCGAACTCGACCGCCTGGCGGCCGCCGGAGCGGCCGCCGACCGGGCGTACGAGGAGATCCGGAAGGTTCCCTTCGCCGGACGGCGGGAGACCGAGGTCGCCGCCGATCTCGCCGGCCTGCTGCGGCGGTTCGGGCACTCCCAGGTCGACTTCACGATCGTCGCCTCGGGCCCGAACGGTGCCAACCCGCACCACGAGGCGGGCGACCGGATCATCGGACGCGGCGACATGGTCGTCCTCGACTTCGGCGGCCTGAAGCACGGCTACGGCTCCGACACCTCCCGCACCGTCCACGTCGGAGAACCGGACGCCGAGGAGCGCCGGGTGCACGACATCGTCCGCGCGGCCCAGGAGGAGGGCTTCCGCGCGGTCCGGCCGGGCGCCGCCTGCCAGGACGTCGACAGGGCCGCGCGCGCGGTCATCACCGAGGCCGGGTACGGCGAGTACTTCATCCACCGCACCGGCCACGGCATCGGCGTCACCACGCACGAGCCGCCGTACATGGTCGAGGGGGAGGAGCGGCCCCTGGTGCCCGGCATGTGTTTCTCGGTCGAGCCCGGCATCTACCTGCCCGGCCGCTTCGGGGTGCGTATCGAGGACATCGTGACGGTCACCGAGGACGGCGGACGCCGTCTGAACAGCACCCCGCGCGAGATGGCGGTGGTCGACTGAGCTGTACGGTGTGCCCGGTCTGCCGACGGGTACGCCGTACCGACGCGGCAGCCAGGACACCCCGATCCACGAGCGACGACGGCGCGGCCCATGACCCAGGCACCGACACCCTCCGCGGACACCGTCCGCCGGCTGGTCCGTTCCCTGCTGCCGGGCGGCGGTGGACCCGACGTGCGGCCCGTCACCGAGGGCGGCGGGCACTCCACCTGGTGGGTCGGCACCCGCCATGTGCTGCGGCTCGCCCCGGACCGCGAGGCGGCCGTACGGCTGCGGCGCGAACTGCGGCTGCGCGACCTGGTCCGCCGGCACCTCGGGGTCGCCGTCCCCGTGAGCATCGCCCACGGCGAGTGGGCGCCCGGCCTGACCTACACGCTCGACACCCGGCTGTCCGGCGGCACCGCCGAGGGCCATGACGTCTCCCCGGTGGGCGAGGACGACCTGGCCGGACTTCTCACCGGGCTCCGTGAGGTGCCCGCACGGCAGGCGGAGGCGCTCGGTGTCCCGCGTACCGCGCCACGCTCCCTGGAGGCGCTGCGCAGGGCCGCCACGCACGCCGCCCGGCACCTCGCCGGGGCCGAGGAGTTCGACCCGGCCCGGCTCACCCAGCTCACGCCGGCCGCCGCGGCCCAGCTCACCGCGCCCGCCTCGGTCCTCGCCCACCACGCGCTCGGGAGCGAGCACCTGGTGGTGAGCGCCGACGGGCGCGTGCGCGGCGTCCTCGACTGGACCGCCGCGGCGGTCGGCGACCCCGCCGAGGACATCGCGGGCCTCGCCCGCGCCGTCGGCTCCCCGGCCGCGGTCCGCGCCGCCACACTCGCCGGATACGGTGCCCGCCCCTGTCTGCGCGGCCTGTGGCTGGCCCGCTGCGACACGGTGATCCACCTCTCCGAACACCTCCAGGGCCGCCGCACCGGCCCGATCCCGCAGCTGAGGGACCGGCTGCGGCGGGCCTGGGAGGCGATCCTGCTGGAACGGGTCACGGAGCTGCGGAACGGCCTGGACGAGGCGCTGTAGCCCTCACCGCCTCATACGTAACCGCCTCGTACGTCACCGCCCGATACGGCGTCGCCCGCGGGTCACCACCGGCACGTCACCCCTGACACGTCCCCCTGGTGGCCCTGGTACCTCACTCCTGCGTCAGCACCACACACGACTCACCCGGCACACTCAGCACCCCGTCCGCCCCCGGCGCCTCCACCGGCTCCCACGCGGCCAGCACCCGCGCCCGGCGCCCGCCGAGGGGAACCCCGGCCGGCTCCTTGCCGAAGTTGACGACCACGCGGACGTCGCCGCGGCGGAAGGCGAACCACCGGGCGCCCTCGTCGTAGGCGATCTTGGTGTCGGAGAGGTCGGGGTCCTCCAGGTCGGGCTGGGAGCGGCGCAGCGCGATGAGTTCGCGGTACCAGGCGAGCACGCGCGCGTGGGGCTCGCTCTGCGGTTCGGACCAGTCGAGGCAGGAGCGCTCGCGGGTCGCCGGGTCCTGCGGGTCGGGCACGTCCTCCTCGGCCCAGCCGTGCGCCGCGAACTCACGGCGCCTGCCCTTGCGCACGGCCTCGGCGAGCTCCGGGTCCGTGTGGTCGGTGAAGAACTGCCAGGGCGTGCCCGCGGCCCACTCCTCGCCCATGAACAGCATCGGCGTGAAGGGCCCGGTGAGCACCAGGGCGGCCGCGCAGGCCACCAGCCCGGGGGAGAGCGAGGCCGCGAGACGATCGCCCTGGGCGCGGTTGCCGACCTGGTCGTGGGTCTGGGTGTAGCCGAGCAGCCGGTGGGCCGAGACACGGGCGCGGTCCAGCGGGCGGCCGTGCCGGCGGCCCCGGAACGACGAGTACGTGCCGTCGTGGAACCAGCCGCCCGTGAGTGTCTTCGCCAGGGCCGCGAAGGGGGCGCGGGCGAAGTCCTCGTAGTAGCCCTGGGCCTCGCCCGTGAGCGTCGTGTGCAGGGCGTGGTGGAAGTCGTCGTTCCACTGCGCGTGCAGTCCGAGGCCGCCCTCCGCGCGCGGGGTGACGATCCGCGGGTCGTTCAGGTCCGACTCGGCGATCAGGAACAGCGGCCGCCCCGCCTCGGCGGCGAGCGCGTCCACGGCCGTCGACAACTCCTCCAGGAAGTGGCACGCGCGCGTGTCCTTCAGCGCGTGCACCGCGTCCAGGCGCAGCCCGTCGAGCCGGTAGTCCCGCAGCCACGCCAGCGCGCTGCCGAGCAGGTACGCGCGCACCTCGTCCGAGCCCGGCGCGTCCAGGTTCACGGCCGCGCCCCACGGCGTGTGGTGGTTCCGGGTGAAGTACGGGCCGAACGCGGGCAGGTAGTTGCCGGACGGGCCCAGGTGGTTGTGCACGACGTCCAGGACGACGCCCAGGCCCAGCTCGTGCGCCCGGTCGACGAAGCGCTTCAGCGCCTCGGGCCCGCCGTACGGCTCGTGCACGGCCCACAGCGAGACCCCCTCATACCCCCAGCCGTGCACGCCGGGGAACGGGCACAGCGGCATCAACTCGACGTGCGTGACGCCCAGTTCCGCGAGGTGTCCGAGCCGCTCGGCGGCCGCGTCCAGCGTGCCCTCGCGCGTGTACGTGCCCACGTGCAGCTCGTACAGCACCGCGCCCGGCAGGGGGCGCCCCGCCCACGGCACACGCCACGCGTACCGCTCGTGGTCGACCACCGCGCTCAGCCCGTCCGGGCCGTCCGGCTGGCGGCGCGAGCGCGGATCGGGCAGGACGGGGCCGTCGTCGACCGCGAACCCGTACCGTGTCCCGTCCGCCGCCTCCGCCCCGCCCGTCCACCATCCCGTACGCTCCGGATCGCGCTCCAACGCGCGCGTGGAGTCCGCGCAATGGAGCGTCACCCGGTCGGCCTGCGGTGCCCACACCTCGAACTGCACGGACTGCTCTCCCCTTCGTCGGCGCGTCGGCGGATCCTGAGGTAGTCCGTCCATGGTGCGCCACCCGCGATCGTTTCGCTTTCGAATCAGGCCATTTGCCCTGCGGGGCAACCCTGTTGCCGGTCACGGCCGTTTTCTCGTTTTCTGGACACCCCGGCCGCGCTGCCCGACAATCACGAGCGTGACGTCGTCTTTCGAATTCAACACGTACCCCGCGCGCCTGTCCGACGCGGAGCGCGACCGAGCGCTGAAGGTGCTTCGTGACGGCGTGGCCCTCGGACGTCTCTCGCACGACACGTTCATCCGGCGGATGGAGCTGGCGCTCATCGCCCGGCGCTCCGACGAGCTCGCCGTGCTCACCGCCGACCTGCCCACCGAGAACCGCTGGTCCCGGCTGGTGTTCGGCACGGTCGAGGCGGTCTCCGGCTTCACCGTGCGGCTGCGCCGGGCCTGGCAGGCCGAGCGGCTGCCCAAGCTGCTGCTGCCCCACCCGGGCAACGACCACCCGCTGCGCATAGGCCGCGACCCCGCCAACGGGCTGCGGCTCAGCCACGAGACCGTCTCCCGTGTGCACGCCGAGCTCCGCCGCCAGGGCGGGCTGTGGGTGCTGCGCGACCTCGGCTCGACGAACGGCACGACCGTGAACGGACGGCGCGTCATCGGCGCGGCCGTGGTCCGGGACGGCGACCAGGTGAGCTTCGGGCACATGGCGTTCCGGCTCGCCTCGGAGTGATCCCCGAGGACCCCCTCCCCTCCACGATCAAAGCTCTGGCCTGGGATGTACGCAGCGAGTTGCTGCCGGTTCCTTACCGATCGTGGTGTTGACGTACCCCCGAAGCCGTGACTGACTGTGCGTACACCATGCACAGCAGGTGAACCGACGGCACCACCCAGGGGAGGTGCGCCCTGCCGCCACTCCTCCGTTACCCGACCGTGGACGAACTCCCGGCCCGCGCCCGCGCCCTCGTCGCCCGGCACCCCCGCGACGCCCGGCTGCGCCGCGTGGGGACCTCACGGGCGGGCACGCCCCTGTGGCTGCTCTCCGTCGGCCACGGCAGCCGCCACGCCCTCGTCGTCGCCGGACCGCACGCCAACGAACCCGTGGGCGGCGGCACGGTCCTGCGCCTCGCCGAGCGGGCCCTCGCCGACCCCCGGCTGTGCGAGGGCGCCGACGCCACCTGGAACCTGCTGCTGTGCCTCGACCCCGACGGCTCCCGCCGCAACGAGGGCTGGCTGGCGGGCCCGTACACGCTCGGGAACTACTTCCGGAACTTCTTCCGCCCGGGCTTCCTGGAACAGCCCGAGTGGCTCCCCGACGGCGCGGACGGAGCCGTCCTGCCCGAGACCCGCGCCCTGCTCGACGTCCAGGACGGGCTGCGGCCCTTCTTCCAGTGCTCCCTGCACGGCGTGGACGTCGGCGGCGGCTTCGTCGAGCTGACCCGCGACCTGCCCGGCCTCGACCGGCGCCTCGCGCAGACCGCCGCGCGCCTCGGCATCCCGCGCGAACTCGGCCCGTACGACACCCTGTACTGGCCGACGCTCGGCCCCGCCGTCTACCGCATCCCGCCACCGCGCCGGGGCGACCTGGCAGCCGCCATAACGGAGGCCGCGGTCGAGTCCACCTGGTTCCACCCGCACCGGTACGGCACGGTGACCGCGGTGGTCGAGGCCCCCATGTGGGGCGTGACGGCAGTGGAGGACGACACACCGCCCACGGACGCCGACGCGGTGCTGCGCGCCATCAGCCGCACCCTGCGCCACGACACGGCCCTCCTGCAGGACATCCTCGCGCGCGTACGCCCCTCGGTGAGCACGGGCCCCGACGCGGCCCGGCTCCTCGCCCCGGTGGACGACTATTTACTGGTCGGCCCCGGCATCGCCGACTCGTGGGACCCCGACACCCACGACGCCGCCCCGCGGCCGCTGCCGCCGCTCGACACGGCCCGGCTGACCGCTCTCGCCATCTCGGCCCGCCGGGTCGCCCTGCGCACGGCGGGGCTGCTGCACCAGCTCGTGACCCGCTCCGGGCACGATCCGGCCCGCGCGCTGCCCGAGCTCGACCGGCTCATCGACGACTGGTGTGCCGACTACCGGGACGGCCACGGGGCACGGTGGATCCCGGTCGCGCGCCAGGTGGAGTACCAGTCGCGCGTGGTCGTCGCCGCGTTCGAGCTGGCCGGGCGGCACGCGCGCGTGAACGTCCATTCGGCCGAGTCGGGCTGGGGTTCGGAACCCGCCGTGCCGATGCACCGGGAATGACCCACACCACCCACACCACCCACACGGTACGCAACGCCCTGACGGCGGCCCTCGCCCTCCTCGCCCTGGCCTCGGCCCCGGCCGGGGCGGCATCCCGGGAGGCCGCCCCGGGCAACTGGCTCTACGTCACCGTCACCCGGGAGAGCGCCCAGTCGATCCATACCCAGGGCGCGCTGCTGCGCTGCGACCCGCCCGGCGGACACAGGAACTCCGCCCGGGCGTGCGCGGAACTCCAGGAGGCCGAAGGCGACGTCGACCGCATCCCGCGGAAGGAGGGGTACTGCACGATGGTCTACGCCCCGGTCACCGCGTCGGCGCGCGGCGAGTGGAACGGCCGGCCGGTCGTGTACGAGCGGACCTTCTCCAGCACCTGCGCGATGGAGGCGGCCACAGGAGCGGTGTTCGCGATGTCGTGACGACGGAAGGAGGCACGGGCGCACGGCGTGCGGCGGACGTCCTACCCGGGGTGCTTGTCGTGGACGCGCTCCAGCAGTGCCACCGGCAGCCGCCCGAAGAGCTCCTCCACGCGCGCGTGCCCCGTGAACTCCCGCTCCGGATCGAGCACGTCGGCCCACCGCCCGGGCGGCAGAGCGAGCCGTGTGTCGCGCCAGCCGCCCGCGTCGGCCAGCCGCAGCGACAGCCGGGTGACGGCCGTGACGGCCTCACCGGAGCGCGCGAAGGCCACACAGTGCGCCGCTGCCGGTCCCTCGACGGTCAGCGGCTCGTACATCGCCGTCTCCCCGAAGACGCCGGGGCGCCGCCCGCGCAGCCGCAGGGCGGCCGCGGTCAGCGCCGCCTTCTCCGAGGACAGCCCGGAGGGCTGCTCGGAGGTCCGCTCCGGGAGTGCCTGTGCGAACGGCTCCCGGTTGTCCGGGTCCACCAGTGCCCGGTACTCGCCCTCCGTGCCCTGGTAGACGTCCGGTACGCCCGGCATCGTCAGATGGACCAGCGCGGCGCCCAGGACGTTCGCCCGGACATGGGGCTCCAGGTCGCTCCTGAGGGCGGACACGCGTGCGTCACCGCTCGGGCCCCGTGCCACGAAGCCGGCCACCTCCCGCTCGTACGCCGGGTTCTGCTCGGTCCACGAGGTGTGCAGCCCGGCCTCCCGCACATGCTTCAGCAGCGCCCCCTGGAGGCGTTCCTCAGCGGCGGGCCCCAGCCCGAACGCCGTCTGCCAGGCGGCCCAGGCCAGCTGGGGATCGGGCATGCCGGGACCGTCGCGGGTCACCTCGGCCAGCAGGCCGGCCCACCGCTCGGGGCACTCGGTGAGCACGGCCAGCGCGGCCCGTACGTCGGCGCTGCGCTTGGTGTCGTGCGTCGACAGGACCGTGCCCGTGGCGGGCCAGTCGCGCTGTACGCGTGCGCAGTAGGCGTGGAAGCCCTCCGGGGCGACGGCCGGGCTCCCGGGGTTCCCGCCCACCTCGTTCGGCGACAGCAGCGGCACATAGCGGTAGAACGCCGTGTCCTCCACGGACTTGGCCCGCAGCGCGGACGCCGTCTGCGCGAACCGGGCCCGGAACTCCGCCCCGTCGAGTCCGTGCCCGTCACCGGCCCGGCCGAGCACCAGGTTCCGTACGGTGCCGACGGCCCGCGACTCCTCCGGCACCGTGAACACCGCGCGCGCCTCGGCCGCGGCCTCCTCCGTGACGACCAGGGAGGCGTCCCCGGAGGCGTACGGCCGGTACACCTCCAGGCGCACGAGCAGCTCGATCAGGGAGGTGCGCAGCGCCCAGGGGGCGTGGTCGCGCAGCGCGGGATCGGGCGACTGGACGCACAACCGGTGCGCGACGCGCGTGAGCCGGTCGACCTCCGTGGCCAGCTCGTGCGTGAGCACCCGGTACGCGGCGCGCCGTACCGTCGCCTCCCAGTGGCCGCCCCGGTCGGCCTGCGGGGCCGCGAACCGCCGGTACTGGCCGAGGAGCTCACCGGCCCCCGCCGGATCCGTGAACAGCCCGTCCACGTGCCTGAGCGCGTCGTACCCGGTGGTGCCCGCGACCGGCCAGGCGGCGGGCAGCGGCTCGCCCTCCGCCAGGATCTTCTCGACGACCGTCCAGCGCCCGCCGGTCGCCTCGTGCAGCCGCCGCAGATACGCGTCCGGGTCCGCGAGACCGTCGGGATGGTCGATCCGCAGCCCGTCGACGACCCCCTCGCCGAGCAGCTGGAGGATCTTGGCGTGCGTGGCGTCGAACACCTCCGGGTCCTCGACGCGCACCCCGATCAGCTCCGAAATGCTGAAGAAGCGCCGGTAGTTGAGCTCGGTACGGGCCAGCCGCCACCACACGGGCCGGTACCACTGCACGTCCAGGAGCCGCGGCAGCGACAGCTTCTCCGTGCCCTCCCGCAGGGGAAGGACATGGTCGTAGTAGCGCAGTTCCTTCCCGTCGACCACGAGCTGGTCGAGCTCGTCGCCGAGCGGCCCGCCCAGCACGGGCAGCAGCATCTGTCCGCCCTGCGCGTCCCAGTCGATGTCGAACCACCGCGCGTACGGAGACGCGGGGCCCTCCCGCAGCACCTCCCACAGCGGCCGGTTGTGCCGGGGAGACATCGCCATGTGGTTCGGCACGATGTCGACGACCAGGCCGAGGCCGTGGGCCCGCGCGGTGCGCGCCAGCGACCGCAGCCCCTCCTCCCCGCCCAGTTCGCCCCGCACGCGGCCGGGGTCCACCACGTCGTACCCGTGCGTCGACCCAGGTACGGCCTCCAGCACCGGCGACAGATGCAGATGCGACACCCCGAGCGAGGCGAGATACGGCACAGCAGCCTCCGCCGCCCCGAAGGGGAACTCCGGTTGCAGCTGAAGCCGGTAGGTGGAGGTGGGCGCGGTGGGTGTCGTCATGCACCGTAGGTACCCGCTCCGCACGGGAACCTGCGCCCCCGCTTCCTCGCTCCCACCAAGGGCGTAGGGCCTGTCCCGCGGATCAGGGCCGGACGGGTCCTACGCCGGCCGCCGCAGCACCGTCAGACTCCGGTCCACCAGGGTCAGCCGGTCCCCGGCCTGGATCTTCGGGCCGCCGGCCGGTGGCACCCCGTCGGGACGGGCCGTGTCGACGACGACCTCCCACTGGCGGCCGTGGTTGACCGGAACCACGAACTCCAGGGGCCTGGGAGAGGCGTTGAACATCAGGAGGAACGAGTCGTCCGTGATGCGCTCGCCACGGGCGCCGGGCTCGGAGATCGCGTTGCCGTTGAGGAAGACGGTCAGCGCCGACGCCTGGGCGGAGTCCCAGTCGCGCTGGGTCATCTCCTCGCCCCCCGGGGTGAACCACGCGATGTCGGAGAGGTCGTCATGGGTGCCCTCGACCGGGCGCCCGTGGAAGAAGCGGCGGCGCCGGAACACCGGGTGGTCCTTGCGGAGCCACACCATCGCGCGCGCGAACTCCAGCAGATCCCCGAAGACACCGTCCTCGGGGCCTTCCGGCCACGGCACCCAGGACAGCTCGTTGTCCTGGCAGTACGCGTTGTTGTTGCCGCTCTGGCTGCGCGCGAACTCGTCGCCGTGGCTGAGCATCGGCACACCCTGCGACAGCATCAGCGTCGCGACGAAGTTCCGCATCTGACGGGCACGCAGTTCCAGGACGCCGGGGTCGTCGGTCTCGCCCTCCGCCCCGCAGTTCCACGAGCGGTTGTGGCTCTCCCCGTCGCGGTTGTCCTCGCCGTTGGCGTGGTTGTGCTTCTCGTTGTACGCGACCAGGTCGTGCAGGGTGAAACCGTCGTGACAGGTCACGAAGTTGATCGAGGCCAGCGGGCGGCGGCCGTCGTCCTGGTAGAGGTCCGAGGAGCCCGTGAGACGGGACGCGAACTCCGCCAGCGCGCGCGGCTCGCCCCGCCACAGGTCCCGCACCGTGTCCCGGTACTTGCCGTTCCACTCCGTCCACAGCGGCGGGAAGTTGCCCACCTGGTAGCCGCCCTCGCCGACGTCCCACGGCTCGGCGATCAGCTTCACCTGGGAGACCACCGGGTCCTGCTGCACCAGGTCGAAGAACGACGAGAGCCGGTCCACCTCGTGGAACTGCCGGGCCAGCGTGGCCGCGAGGTCGAAGCGGAACCCGTCCACATGCATCTCGGTCACCCAGTACCGCAGCGAGTCCATGATGAGCTGCAGCACGTGCGGGGAACGCATGAGGAGCGAGTTGCCGGTCCCCGTGGTGTCCATGTAGTAGCGCGGGTCGTCCGTGAGCCGGTAGTACGACGGGTTGTCGATGCCCTTGAAGGACAGTGTCGGGCCCAGGTGGTTGCCCTCCGCCGTGTGGTTGTAGACCACGTCGAGGATGACCTCGATCCCGGCCTCGTGCAGCGCCTTCACCGCCGACTTGAACTCCAGTACCTGCTGGCCGCGGTCGCCCCAGGAGGCGTACGTGTTGTGCGGGGCGAAGAAACCGATCGTGTTGTAGCCCCAGTAGTTGTTCAGGCCCATGTCGACCAGCCGGTGGTCGTTCACGAACTGGTGCACCGGCATCAGCTCCAGTGTCGTGACGCCCAGCTCGGTCAGGTGCTCGATGATCGCCGGGTGCGCGAGCGCCGCGTAGGTGCCGCGCAGTTCCTCCGGCAGCCCCGGGTGCCGCATCGTGAGGCCCTTGACATGGGCCTCGTAGATCACCGTGTGGTGGTACTCGACGCGCGGGAGCCGGTCGTCGCCCCAGTCGAAGTACGGGTTGACCACGACCGAGGCCATCGTGTGGGGCGCCGAGTCGAGGTCGTTGCGCTCGTCGGGCGCGTCGAAGTGGTAGCCGTACACCTCCTCGCCCCAGGTGACCGAGCCGCTGATCGCGCGCGCGTACGGGTCGAGGAGCAGCTTCGCGGAGTTGCAGCGGTGCCCGCGCTCCGGCGCGTACGGGCCGTGCACACGGAAGCCGTACCGCTGCCCGGGCATGATCCCGGGCAGATACGCGTGCCGTACGAACGCGTCCGTCTCGCGCAGCTCCACCGCCGTCTCCGAGCCGTCGTCGTGCAGCAGGCACAGTTCGACTCGGTCGGCGGCCTCCGAGAAGACCGCGAAATTGGTGCCGGCGCCGTCGTACGTGGCACCCAGTGGATACGCCTGTCCAGGCCACACCTGCATGGATACGACTCTTTCAGTTGTCGCGCGCCCCTGGGGGGCGACTCCCCACCGAGTCTCCCCCAAACTGATGGAACCACCCATGGCTTACGCCCCTCTTACCCGTCGACCAGCGCATACGCGGTATGCGGAACAAGGGGGACCCCGGGGGGGTTCCCTGGCACGGAGGGGAGTAGGGGGGAAAGTGCGGAAGACAGTGCGCCGCCATCTGGGCAAGATGGTGGCAGGTGGGGCCATAGCGGTGGCCGGGACCGCCGTGATGGTCGGGATCACGCTGCCGGGGTCGGTCTCGGCCGACGAATCCGGCGGCACCGGGCAGCAGGCGGCCCAGCAGGCCGGACAGGGACAAGGGCAGGGGCAGGCGGCCGTGCAGCCCGGTGTCGTCGAAGAGGCGCCGGCCGAGGGCGACAAGGGCACCGGCCGCGACCCGCTCACCGACGACGAGATGGAACGCGTCGAGCGGCTCGCGCTCAGCCGGCAGCTGCTCCGCGCCGGCGAGAACGCCGAGGGCGAGCGCGGCCCCGAGCGCCTCAACGTCCAGCTCGCCGAGCCGAACGAGGACGAACTGGACGACCCGAACGCGCCCCGCCGCGCGGACGCCACGTTCTACGACTACAAGAACGACACACTCGTCACCAGGACGGTCAACCTCGACACCGGCAAGGTCGAGGAGACCAGCACCCAGCGCGGGGTGCAGCCGGCGTTCAGCCGTACGGAGACGGTGGAGGCCGCGCAGCTCCTGATCGCGAGCCCGGTCGGCGCCGGACTGAAGGCCGACTACAAGGACGCCACCGGCAAGGAACTCACCTCGCCCGACCAGCTGGTCCTCACCGGAATGGTCTTCCGCGCGGAACAGGGCACCAGGCCGGCCACCCTCGCGAAGTGCGGCGAGCACCGCTGCGTGCGGCTCTTCACCAAGGTCAAGAACGGGCCCTGGATCGACACCAGCGACCTGATCGTCGACCTGAGCGCCCGCAAGGTCGCCAAGCTCGGCTGACCCGGGCCCGCCCACTCTCCCATCTCTCCTGCTCAGTGCAGGATCTCTGTCAAGGGACCACTTCTTCATGCGTGTGAACAGAATCAGCCGTGCCCGCAGCGGGGCGGCGGTCGGCCTGACCGCGACCGCCCTGGCCGCCGGACTCACCACGGCCGCCGGCCCGGCCACCGCCCAGCCCAAGGCCGCCCCCGCCGTGACCTGGGACTGCAGCGAGGCCTACCGGATCGAGCAGAAGCTCTCCACCGGCACCACCTGGCGGATGTGCTGGCACCACGAGGCCGAGGCCGGGATCGTCCTGGACGACATCAGCTACCAGCCGCCGGGCGAGGCCGCCCCGATCAAGGTCCTCAGCACCGCCAAGCTCGGCCAGATACACGTGCCCTACGACGACGGCAAGGCCGAGTACGACGACCTGACCAGCTACGGCTTCGGGCAGGGCCAGGTGCCCCTGAAGGCGGACGAGTGCCCCGGCGGCACCATCAAGACCGTCAAGGTCCCGGGCACCGTCTTCTCGAACAACGGCGAAGTCAACGGGCTGTGCACCACGACCCGTTCGCGCGGCCACGCCTACCGCCTGCAGGGGGACACCGCCGGCAAGGTCTACCAGGAGCAGGGCAAGGACCTGCTCGTCTACGGCGTCAACCAGGTCGGCTGGTACGAGTACATGACCGAGTGGCGCTTCCAGGACGACGGCACGATCACCATGAACGTCGGCGCCACCGGCATGCTCTCGCCCTTCGACTACGACGCGGGCGACGGCCGCGGCTGGCCGATCGGAAACGGTTCCGCCGCGAAGGCCACCAGCCACAGCCACAACGTCTTCTGGCGGCTCAACTTCTCCCTGGACGGCTCCTCCAAGAACCGGATCGAGCAGTACGACTCCGTGGTCAGCCCGCCCGCGGGCGCCAACCAGGGGCCCACCAACAAGACCACGCGCACCAAGGTCACCAAGGAGCTCGCCGCAAACGCCAAGAACATGCGCTGGTGGCGTGTGGTCAGCGCGACCGGCAAGAACAAGGACGGCCACGCCCGCAGCTACGAGATCGTCCCCGGGCCGACTCAGAAGTACCCGGGCCGCGCCTTCACCAAGAGCGACATCTACTTCACCGAGTACAAGAAGTGCGAGCAGTTCGCCAGCAACAACCTCCGCAACTGCGGCGCCGGGGCGGGCAAGTCCGTCGACAAGTGGGTCAACGGGCAGACCCTCACGCACCCGATCACCTGGGTCAACGTGGGCTTCCACCACATCGCGCGGGACGAGGACCAGCAGCCCATGCCGGTCCACTGGCAGGGCTTCTCGATCGCCCCGCGTGACGTCACGGCCATGAATCCGCTCACTCCGGCCGAACTCGCGGACCAGAACGGCCGCCCCAGGAACCCGTAGTTGAGAAACGACCTGTCCATCCGGCTGCACCGCCCACCGCTCCCGGAGTACCCTTCCTTGATCGTTGAGTGGGGGAGAGCTCGGGGGAGCGGAAGGCGGTGCGTGGGTG
>NZ_VJZE01000112.1 GCF_009377205.1 Streptomyces phyllanthi | reverse complement strand
TCACAGACCCGCGCGCCCGGCGCCTCGCCGAATTCCGCGACCAGCGCTTCGGCCTCTTCGTCCACTGGGGCGTGTACGCGGCCGCCGCCCGCCATGAGTGGGTGCGCCAGCGGGAGCGTCTGACGCTCGATCAGTACCAGTGCTACGTCGACCACTTCGACCCCGACCTGTACGACCCCGATGCCTGGGCCGACGCCGCCCGGTACGCGGGGATGCGGTACACGGTCCTGACGACCAAGCACCACGACGGGTTCTGCCTGTGGGACTCGGACCTCACCGACTACTCCGTGACCGCGACCCCGTACGGCAAGGACCTGGTGGGCCCGTTCGTGTCGGCCTTCCGCGCGGCGGGGCTCGGGGTGGGTTTCTACCACTCGCTCCTGGACTGGCACCACCCGCAGTTCCCGCTGGACCGCATCCACCCCGAGTGGGACGACGCGACCGGCGACCCCGGCGACCGTGACATGCGGGCCTACGCCGACCATCTGCACGGCCAGGTGGAGGAACTCCTCAGCCGTTACGGGCCGGTGGACACCCTGTGGTTCGACTTCAGCTACGCGGGCCGGATCCGCCAGGGCAGGCCGGTCACCGGCGGCAAGGGCCCCGACGCATGGCGTTCCGACGAGCTGATGGCGCTGATCCGCAGGCTCCAGCCCGACTGCCTGGTCAACAACCGGCTCGGCATCCCGGGGGACTTCACCACCCCCGAGGAGTACCAGCCACTCGTACCTCCGGGTGAGGTGTGGGAGGCCTGCCAGACCCTGAACGGCAGTTGGGGCTACGACCGCGACAACCTCAACTGGAAGACCCCCGAACAGCTGATCGCCCTCCTCGTCGACACCGTCTCCAAGGACGGCAACCTGCTGCTGAACGTGGGCCCCAACGCCCGCGGCGAGTTCGAGCCCCGTGCCCTGGCCGTACTGCGCGGCATCGGCGACTGGATGCGGCTGCACTCCCGCTCCGTCCACGGCGCGGGACCCTCCTCCTGCACCGCGCCCACCGGCTGCCGGTACACGCAGCGCGGCAACCGGCTCTACGTCCATCTCCTGGAGTGGCCGTACCGGCATCTGCACCTGCCGGGGCTGGCCGGCCGCGTCCGGTACGCCCAGTTCCTGCACGACGCCTCCGAGGTGCGCCCCGTGAACACCGACCCGAACTGGGACAACGGCAACGTCGCCCCCAAGGGCGTCCCGGACGGCGCGTACACCCTCGACCTCCCGGTCCGCAGGCCGGATGTGGCGCTCCCCGTGATCGAACTGTTCCTCGACTCCGATGTCCACGACGCCGACGAGAAAGGCCGGGCATGAGACGCCGTATGTTCCTGAAGTCGTCCGCGGTGACGGCGCTCGCCGTGTCCGCGGGGCTGTCCGCGACCGGATCCGCGCAGGCGGTGGGCGGGGGACGGCCCGAGGTCGCGGCCTTGCGGCCCGACATCGCGGCGTTCCTGGAGACGATGGCGGCCACGGTGACCGCGCCGATCTCCGGGATCGCCACGGACAAGTTCACCCCGGGCATGCTGCTCGGCAACGGTGACGTCGGTGTGATCGTCGGCGACGAGGCACCGGACCGGCAGACGTTCCGCCTGGGCCGCGCCGACTTCTGGGGCCGCAAGTCCACCGACCCGAGCTGGCAGCAGACCATCCTCACGGCCGGCGCCCTCACCCTGTCCTCGCCCGAGCCCACGACCGGTGACCCGTTGTCCGGCTACCGCATGGAGCAGGACGTTCTGCGCGCCCGGGTCACCACCCGGCTGCGGCTCGGCGGCGCCCGCGTCACGCTGCGGTCGTGGACGCCCGACGCGGAGGACGCGCTGGTCACCGAGGTGTCGTCGGCCGAGGGCGACCCGGATGTGGTGCTCACGGCACGGCTGTCGGTCCCGGCCGAATCCGCGTACCCGTACGGGGCGGGTGTCGAGGACGGCGGGCTGTGGACGACGCGACAGGACAACGAGCTGACCCCGTTCCGCAGCGGCTGCGCCACCGCGACCCGGCTGGTCGACGCCGAGTTCACCCGGACCGAGTCGGGCCCGGACGGGGCGACCGGCTCGTTCGTGCTGCGCGGCGGGCGGACGGTGCGCCTGGTGACGGCCCTGCGCGGCTACTTCGAGGTACCCACCGGCACCACCACGGTCACCGCCCTGCGGGACGAGGCGCTGGCCGCCGCCCGGGTGCGTACCCGGGTCGTGACGAAGGACTGGTGGCCCGACCACCTGGGCTGGTGGCGGGACTTCTGGTCGCGCTCTTTCGTCCGCGTCCACGACCGGACGCTGGAGGAGTTCTACTACGGCGCCCAGTACGTCCTCGGCGCCGCGACCCGCGAGGGGGCCGCGCTGCCCCCGTCGCTGTGGGGACCCTGGCCGGCCGGGGAGCCCACGAAATGGGGCGGCATGTACTTCCTCAACTACAACACCCAGGCCCCCTACTACGGCGTGTGCTCCTCCAACCGGCCCGAGCTGATCACCCCGTACGAGAAGTACGTCGCCGCGGAGAGCCCCTGGCAGCGCCGGCGCACGGCACAGGCCGGGTACCAGGGCATCTGCTACGGGCGGGCGTTCACCCCGTACGACATGGTGCGGCCCGCACCGAACCCGGCGCCGGTGGCTCCCGCCAAGGAGTGGACGAAACTGCCCAGCGACCAGAAGTCCAACGCGGTCTTCACGCTGCTGCCGCTGATCTGGCGGTGGGAGTACACGCGGGACGTCGACTACCTGCGGGAGCACGTCTATCCGCCGCTGAAGGAGATGGACGCCTTCTACCGCGACTACGCCGAGTGGGATGCGGCCGGGAACGGCAGTGCGGGCCGCTGGGTCATCCGCAACTCCTCGGCGCACGAGGGAGCGGTCGACCTGAACCCCAACCTCGACCTCGGGTTCGCCCGGCGGGCAGCCGCCACCCTCATCGAGGCCAGTGAGGTACTCGGTGTGGACGCCGAACTCCGCCCGGTCTGGCGCGAGTTCATCGACAAGCTGGCCGACTACCCGACCGGCACCGTCGACGGCACCGAGGTCTTCCACATCGCCGAAGAGGTCCGCTACAAGGACCCGGCCATCCCGAACCTCCTCTTCGAGCCCGGCAACCAGCCCATCAACATGGAGGGCACCGTGCACCCCGGCGAGATGGTGTCCGTGGGCGGCGACGAGCGGCTGCTGCGACTGGCCCACAACTCCCTGGAGAAGATGGGCTCCTGGTGCACCGCGCCGGGCGGCGCGAGCTTCAACGGCTTCCCGAAGGTGTGGCCGATCGCCGCGCGGGCGGGCTGGCCGGCGGCCGATCTCGTCGACAGGTTCAAGGCCGGCATCCGCTATCTGTGGCGCTCCTCGAACCACACGTGCTTCCAGGGCGGCGGCGGCATCGAGACCTCCGGCGCCACCGAGGCCCTCAACTCGATGCTGCTGCAGAGCGAGGCGGGCGTCCTCCGCCTGTTCCCGGTGTGGCCCAGGGAGCGGGACGCCGCGTTCTGGACACTGCGCGCCAAGGGCGCCTTCCTCGTCTCGGCCCGCCAGGCCGACGGTGTCGTGCGCGAGGCGGAGCTGCACAGCGAGCGCGGCGGCACCGTCCGGATCGCCGACCCGTGGGGCGCGGGAGCCGCCCGCCTCACCGACGCCCACGGCGCCAGGGTTCCGTACACGGTCAAGGACGGCCTGCTGACCTGGCACACGCGGCCCGGAGCGACGTACACGCTCAGGCCCGCGCGCCCCCGACGCCGCCAGGAGCCGTGACCGCCATGTCCGCGCTGAACAGACGCAGCTTCCTCACCTCCGCCGTCGCCGTCTCCGCCGCCCTCACCCTCGGCGGCGCCCTCGACTCCCTCCCCGCGTATGCCGCGGCCCCCGCCAACCGCCCCGGCCGTGCGTGGCTGCGGGACGCGCGCATCGGCCTGTTCCTGCACTGGGGCATGCGCACCGTCCCCGAGTACACCGACGTCGAGGCGTGGGAGGCCCGCGTCACCGGGGACGGCTGGAGCGCCGGCTACTGGGTCGACGAGGCGATCAAGCTGCACGCCTCGTACCTGGTGCTCGCCTCGTTCCACTCCAGGCTCGGCTACGCCCGCACCTGGCCGTCCCGCATCCCCGGCTCCCCCCGCACGCAGCGTGACTTCCTCGGCGAACTCATCGCCGCCGCCAAGGACAAGGGCCTCAAGGTCGTCCTCTACATGACGGACGACCCCCAGTGGCACAACGAGTCCGGCTTCGAGTACCTCGACTCGGCCGCGTACTCCGCCCACAAGGGCCAGTCGGTCGACCTCACCACGCGCGACGGCTTCGGCATGTTCTCGTACGACAACTTCGTCGAGGTCATGGCCGACTACCCGGACCTCGCCGGGTTCTGGATCGACAACGACAACGCGTACTGGGAGCAGAGCGGCCTCTACGAGCGGATCCGCCGCGAGCGGCCGGAGATGACGCTCAGCAACAACAACGAGGACACCCCGATCATGGACATGGTCAGCCATGAGCAGAAGAGCGGGATGCTCCCGGACTACGACTACGCGGCGGCCACCTGGACCCCGCTGCCGCGCCTGGCGGAGGGCTGCTTCACCACAGCGGGACGCTGGTGGTACAACGGCACGGACAACACCGTCAACGAGGCCCTCACCCTGCGCCGCATCATCTCCAACTGCGGTGCTTCGATACGGTCGTTGGTGGCCGAGGGCGCACAGCACGGCGGCCGGTTCCCGGCGAGGACCGAGGCGTTCAACAACGCCGCGAAGACATGGCTCGACGGCGTGTGGGGCTCGCTCCGGGGGACGGAGGGCGGCGGCTACCTCTACGGCGGACTGCAGCCCGGCCGGCTCCCGGACGACGGGTTCGTCACGGTCACCGTCGACAGGGACGACCCGACCACCCAGTACCTGCACATCACCACGCGCCCGTCCGGTGACACGGTCGAGGTCCGGGACAACGCGCACACGGTCCGGCGCGTCGAGGACTTCCGCACCGGGCGCCGGCTCGCCTTCGAGCAGCGGGACGGGTGTCTCACCGTCTCCGGCATCACGCGCTGGGATCCGTACGACACCGTCCTGAAGATCCGCACCGCCCCGCGCCGCACCGTCCTGATCCCGCCCGACGGGATCACGGCGACCGCGACGAGTTCCGCGTCCGGTTTCCCCGCGGCGAACCTGGTCGACGGCGACTTCACGACGTACTGGGACGCGGGCGACACGATCCCGGTGTCCGTGACGCTGGACGTGGGCAGGGTGCGGCACCTGGCGTATCTGGCGCTCAACCAGCGGGAGTGGTCGCCGACGCAGAACAGGGAGACGTTCGGCCGCAAGGAGGACTCCGCCCGCATCAAGGACTACCGGGTCTTCACCAGCGACGACGGAGTGACCTGGAGCCAGGAGCCCGTGGCGGCAGGGGTGTTGGAGAGCGCGAAGGGCGTGCGCTTCATCGATCTCGGGGTGCGCTGCCGGTACGCACGGCTCGACGTCGACTCCACGTGGGCGGCCGAGACGGTGCCCGCCTTCTACCGCAAGCTGCGCATCGACCACGTCGGCGTGGCCACGCACCACCCGAGAGGAGGCGGCCGTGGCTGACCCGGAACTGGCCCGGCGCGGCTTCATCGGGACGGCGATGGCGGCGGGCGCCGCGCTCTCCCTGCCCGCGGCCCCCGCCTCGGCCGACGCCCCCGCCGACGCCGACGCCGCGCGCGGACGCCCACCGGTGGTACGGGACCTGACACGCACGGCCGGGCAGTGGGCCCGCTTCCTCAAGGACCAGGACCTCCTCTGGCAGCGGGTGCCGCGGTCCTGGACGGAGGGCCCGTTCCTGGGTGACGGGCGGCTCGGCTCGATCGTGTACGTGCCCGGGGACGGGCGCGGCGTCCGCTTCGAGGTGCAGCACAGCGAGGTGCAGGACCACCGCCCGGAGATGGGCGGCACCCTGTACGGCCTGGCTCGGCTGCCCCTCGGGTACCTCACCCTCGACACGGTCGGCACCGTCACCGGCGTCGACTGGCGCCTCGGCCTGTGGAACGCGGAGCTGTCCGGCACCGTCACCACCACCGCCGGAGAGATCGCGCTCACGGCGCTGGTGCACAGCACGCGGTCGGTGCTGATGGTGCGGCTCGTACCGAGCGCGGGCGAGCAGGGCGCCACCTGGACGTTCCATCCTGCGGACGCGATCAGCCCGCGCCAGTTCACCAACCCGCTCGACTCGTACGTCCACAACCCGGCGCCCGAGACCCGGCAGAACGGCGACACGCACCTGGCGGTGCAGCAGCTGCTCGCCGGGGGCCAGCACGTCACCGCGTACCGGGAGGTGAAGCGTGCGAAGGACCGCTGGCTGTACTGCACGGTCACCCACTCGCATCCGCGGCGTACCGCCGAGAAGGCGGCCATCACCCGCCTCGCCGACGCGGTCGCGGCACCGCCGAACGTGCGGGTCAGGACACACCGCGCCTGGTGGCACGCCTACTACCCAAAGAGCTTCGTGTCACTGCCCGACGGACGGCTGCAGAGCTTCTACTGGATCCAGCTCTACAAGATCGCCTCGGCGACGCGTCGCGACGCCCCCGTGATGGCGACATCGGGGCCGTGGCTCCAGCCGGGCGGCTGGCCCGGGGTGTGGTGGAACCTCAACGTGCAGCTGGAGTACTGGCTGATCCACGGCTCCAACCATCTGGAGCTCGACGCCGTCACCCGGACCCTCGACGAGAACCGGCAGCACCTGATCGAGAGCGTGCCCGCCGCCTACCGGCACGACTCGGCGGGGGTGGTGCGCGCCACCGACCAGTTCTGCCAGGTGGGCACCCTGCGGGTGCCGGGCGACCGGGACCCCGAGGTCGGCAACCTGACGTGGGCGCTGCACAACGTGTGGCTCAGCTACCGCCACACCATGGACATCAAGATCCTGCGGGACGTCCTCTTCCCGCTGCTGCGCCGCGCGGTCAACTTCTATCTGCACTTCCTCCAGCCGGGCCCGGACGGCAAGCTGCATTTGCCGCCGACGTTCTCACCCGAGTACGGCGGTACGGCTCCCGACTGCAACTACGATCTCGCGCTCCTGCGCTGGGGCTGCACGACGCTGATCGACTCAGCGCGCGTCCTGGGTGTGGACGATCCGCTGCTGCCGCGCTGGCACGAGGTGCTGCGCACGCTGGTCGACTACCCGGTGGACGCCAACGGGTTCATGATCGGCGCGGGTGTGCCGTTCGCGAAGTCGCACCGGCACTACTCGCACATGCTGTCCGTGTATCCGCTGTACCTGGTCAACTGGGAGCAGCCGGAGCGGCGTGAGCTGATCGAGACCTCGCTGAACCACTGGATCGGCTTCACGGGCGCCCTGCAGGGCTACAGCTTCACGGGCGCCGCCTCGATCGCCGCGCAGATGGGGCGTGGCGACCAGAGCCTCGGCTACCTCAAGGACCTGCTCGCGCAGGGCTTCATCCAGGCCAACACCATGTACCGGGAGGGCGGCGGCCCGGTCATCGAGACGCCGCTGTCGGCCGACCAGTCGCTGCACGACATGCTGGTGCAGAGCTGGGGCGACACCATCCGGATCTTCCCGGCGGTGCCGCGGGCCTGGGACGCGGTGACGGTGCGGGACTTCCGGACGCAGGGCGCGTTCCTGGTAACGGCGGTGCGCCGGGAGGGCGCCACCCGGTGGATCAGGATCCGCAGCCTGGCCGGGGCGCCGTGCCGGGTGCGTCACGGCATCGACGGGCCGCTCACCGTGCGCGGGGCGAAGTGGCACGACGCCGGGAACGGGGTCGTCGAGCTGGAACTCGCCGCGGGCCGGGAGGCCCTGCTGCTCGCCGCCGGCGTACGTGACCTCGTCGTCGAACCGGTCGAGGTGTCCGGGGACTGGCGGGCCTGGGGCCTGCCGGCGCTGCCGCCTCCGGGCCGCACCGCCCCCGTCGACCTGACGGCGCACTTCGACAGCGACGGGATCAGCACCCACGAGAACACGCAGGACGGCGACTTCGACGGCACGGGACGCACGTATCCGGCCGAAGAGCTCCCTGCCGCGGGCCCGTTGACGTTCGAGGGCGTGCGCTACACCTTCCCGTCGTACGCGGACGGCGCGCTCGACAACGTCACCGCGAAGGGCCAGACGATCCCGGTGCCGCCGGGCCGCTACGCGAAGGTCCGCGTCCTGGGCGCCTGCTCGTACGGCGCCCTGAAGACCACGCTGACCGCGACGTACACCGACGGTTCCACGCAGGAGGTGGAGCTGGCGATGAGCGACTGGGCGGGGACGGCTCCGGCCAGCGGCAGCGAGGTGGTGCGGTGCACGCACCGGCATGGCCGCAGCGGCCCCGACACCCTCCAGGTCGCTCTGTTCCAGACGGCGGTGACGGTGGATCAGGCCCGCGAGCTGCGCTCTCTCACCCTCCCCGACACCACGAAACCGGCGCTGCACCTGTTCGCCCTGTCCGTGGAGGAGCCACGATGACCTGCGACAGACCGTTCAGCCGCCGCGCCGTCCTCGCGTCGGCCACCGCCCTCTCCCTCACCCCGCTGGGCCTGCCCGGGCCCTCAGCGCGGGCCGCGGCCGAGCGCGACGTCGTGGCCGGGCCCACGGCGCGGGCCGCGCCCGAGGGCGACGCGTTCGACACACTGCGGGAACGCTGGCGCACCATGATGACGGGCGGGAACCTCGACGCGGGCGAGCCCGCATACCAGGAGCGGATCGCGGACATCGACGCGGCGGCCGAGGCGCGCTGGCGCACCTTCGACGCCGGCGCGGGCCGTACCGCGCTGTGGCCGGATCTCCCCCTGACCGACCCGAAGACCGGCAACTTCAGCAAGTCGTACGGCGCGCTGCGCACCCTCGCCCTGGCCTGGGACACGCCCGGCACGAGCCGCCACCACGACACGACGGCGGCCGAACTCCTCGTAGGCGCACTGGGTTTCCTCCACGACCACGCCTACAACGAGACCCTCGAACGGCAGGACAGCAACTGGTTCTGGTGGGAGATCGGCGTCCCGCGCTCGCTCGTCGACACGTGCACACTGCTGTACGACCGCATCCCCGCCGACCGCCTGGCCGTCTGGCTGCGCCCGGTGGACCGCTGGTGCCCGAACCCCGACCGGCGCATCAGCAACCCCACCATCACCGAGACCGGCGCGAACCGCACCGACAAGGCGGTGATCGTCGCGGTGCGCGGGCTGCTCGGCAGGGACGCCCGTAAGCTGGAACTGGCCCGCGACGGCATGTCGGACGTGGCCGGCGGCGGCCGCCACAGCCTGCTCGCCTACACCGAGGGGCCGGGCGACGGCTTCTACGCCGACGGCTCGTTCCTCCAGCACGAGTGCTACCCGTACACCGGCGCGTACGGATCGACGTATCTGAGCGGTGTCGCCCAGCTGGTGGCGCTGCTGGCCGGGTCGTCGTGGCAGAGCACCGACCCCGACCTGCGCAACGTGTACGACATCGTGGACCGGGCCTTCGTGCCGGTGGTGCTCGACGGGCACATGATGGACGCGGTGCGCGGCCGGGGCGTCAGCCGGCAGAACGCGGGCGCCGAGTACGTGGGCCGTCAGGTCACGGAAACGGTGCTGCTGCTCGCGCAGGGCGCCCCCGAGGCGTATACCGCGCGGTGGCGGCCGCTGCTGAAGGGTTGGCTGACCCGGCAGACGTACCAGCCGATCCTGCGCGGCGTCTCCCTGCCGTCGATCCGGCGGGCGAAGGAGATCCTCGACGATGCTGCGGTGCCGGTCGGCGAGCGGACCGTGGGCACGTACGTGTTCGCGGACATGGACCGGATCGTGCACCGCGGGCCCGACTGGTCGTACGCGATCGCCCTCTCCTCGCGCCGGGTGGGTGCCGTGGAGTCCATCAACCAGGAGAACCTGCACGGCTGGTACACGGGCGACGGCATGACGTACCTGTACACGGCCGACCAGGCGCACTGGGGCGACGACTACTGGCCGACCGTCGACGCGTACCGGCTGCCCGGCACGACCGTCGACACCCGCCTGCGCGCCGACCTGCCGCACAGCCAGAACTACCGGCCGCCGGCCGACTGGGCGGGCGGCGCCGTCCTCGACGGCGCGTTCGCGGCGGCGGGGCTCGACCTCGTGCCGGAGGGGGTGAGAGCCTGTGTCATATCCCCGGTCGGATCAGCGCGCGGCGTCTGGTGCGTGCGATCGCAAGGCGCCGGAGCGCCCTCGTGGCGGAGTCACGTGGGCGTTTCGGCAACGCGGCGAGCGAGCGTGCCAGGCGCCGCACGCCCGGCCGGGGATATGACACAGGCTCTGAGCCTGCGCGCCAAGAAGTCCTGGTTCCTGCTGGACGACGCGGTGATCGCGCTCGGCGCCGGCATCACGTCCAGCGACGGGCGCACGATCGAGACGATCGTCGAGAACCGCAACACCCACGACACCCACCCGCCGCTCGCCCGTGGCGGCACCTGGGCGCACCTGCAGGGCACGGCGGGCTACACGGTGCTCGACGGCGGGCGGTTGCGGGTCGGACGCGAGGAGCGGACCGGCACCTGGTTCGCCATCGACCAGGGCGCCACCACCGGCGGCGACACGACCCCGCGCACCCGGCACTACACCACGCTCTGGCTCGACCACGGCACGAACCCGCGGGGCGCCCGGTACGCGTACGCCGTCCTGCCGGGCGCCTCCGCCGACCGCACCCGGCGGTACGCGGCCCGCCCCGGGGTCGAGGTGCTCTCCAACTCACCGCGCACGCAGGCCATGTGGTGCGGGCGGACGCGTCTGCTCGCGGCGAACTTCTGGCAGGCCGCACACGTCCGCACCGGTGACGGCGGCGTCCTCGGCTCCGACGGCCCGTGCTCGGTGCTGCTGCGCCGCGACGCCCGGCGGCTGCGGCTCGCCGTGTCCGACCCCTCGCGCACCACGGACGCGGTGACGCTGACCCTGCCGTGGCCGGTCAGGGGCGTCGAGTCCGCGGACACGACGGTCACGCTCGACGTACGACGGCGCACGGTGACGGCCCGCACGGCCGGATCGCGCGGACACACGCACACGGCGGTCCTCGTCCTCTCTCGACCCTACTGAGTTCGTACAACTCCCCCCACAAGAAGGGAAGTTCGACATGCGCAGACGAACACTGCTGGGCGGCGGCGCGGCCGCCGGGCTCGGCCTCGCCGGCTGGGGCGTGGCAGGTGCACCACAGGCCCAGGCGTCCCCCATCGGCACGGGCTGGACCGAGGTGAATCCGGGGTTCGCCCTCCAGACCCCGCCCGGCACGACACGCTACGAGTACCTGTCGGCGACGGGCGAGCACCACCTGTGGCTGCTCGACAGCGACCCGTGGCTGTGGCCGGACAGCTCCTCGGGGCCGCGCAGCGAGATGCGCTGGAGGAACGACTACACCGGCGGACAGGCGCAGTTCGAGTGCGACATGAAGATCGCCTCGGGGGCGCACCGGGTGTCCGTCTTCCAGATCTTCGGCGGCACCGACTGGGCGACAGCGCTCATGACGCTCGCCATGAACACCAACAGCATCAACTACTACGACACGACGACACAGATCCACACGCCGGTCTACAACACGTACATCCGCCTCAACGTGGTGCACGAGACCGGCACCGGCAGCATCCACGTCTTCGTCAACCGGACGTTCGTCAGGACGTTCCAGGACCACGGCGCCGGCACGCACTACTTCAAGGCGGGCCTGTACGGCCGGGACGGGATGTCGGCACGCAGCGACATCTACCTCAAGAACGTTCACCTCTATACGAAGTGACGGTGCCTCGGTCATGACGTGAGGAGGGCTGGCGCTTCGCGCGGTCAACACCGAGAGCGCCACCGACCCGACCGGCGCGTACGCGGACGCCCACCGGCCCTCCTACGACGACTCTGCGTGGCGGACGCTCGACCTGCCGCACGACTGGGCGATCGAGCGCCCGCCGACCACGACCGGCTCGACGTACAGCGAGGGCTTCTACCCCGGTGGCCTCGGCTGGTACCGCAAGACCTTGGCGCCCGGCAGGTCCTGGCTCGCGGTCCCGGCCCAGTTGCCCAACTGGTGGCGTAACGAGGAGCAGCCGCCGGCCGACCGCGCCCACATGCTGAGAGCCACGCCGAGCCCAACGCTTGATCGTGCATGATCAATACGAGCCCTTCGACCGCCTACCGCGCGGCGGGGAGGCGACACACGATCAGGTAAGGAGATGGCGTTGTCCATCTGGGAAGCACTGGCCGTCCTCGCAGCCGGTATCGGAGCCGGCACGATCAACACCATCGTCGGTTCCGGCACCCTGATCACCTTCCCGGTGCTGCTCGCCACCGGGCTGCCGCCGATCACCGCCAACGTCTCCAACGCCCTCGGCCTCGTCCCCGGCTCCATCAGCGGAGCCATCGGCTACCGCGCCGAACTGCGCGGACAGGGCCGCCGCGCGCTCATCCTCGGCCTCACCGCTCTCGTCGGCGGACTCGGCGGCGCCATCCTGCTGCTCGCCCTGCCCTCCGAGGCCTTCGACATGATCGTCCCCGCACTGATCGCTCTCGCGCTCGTCCTCGTACTGCTCCAGCCACGCCTCGCCAGAGCCGTACAGCGCCGCCGCGACGACAACGGCACCGCCTGCCGTCCGCACGGCGGACCCGTACTCCTGGCCGGACTGCTCCTCGCGAGCGGGTACGGCGGCTACTTCGGCGCCGCCCAAGGGGTCCTGTACCTCTCCCTGATGGGCCCGCTCCTCGACGAGGACCTGCAACGCCTCAACGCGGTCAAGAACATCCTCGGAGCCGTCGTCAACGGCGTCGCCGCCTGCTTCTTCCTCTTCGTCGCCGCGTTCGACTGGACGGCGGTCCTGCTGATCGCCGTCGGCTCCGCACTGGGCGGGCAGATCGGTGCCAAGGTCGGCCGCCGCCTCCCGCCCACCGCGCTCCGCGCCGTCATCGTCGCCGTCGGCGTCGTCGCAATCGTGCAGCTCCTGCTGCGCTGACGCGCTGTCCGGATCAGAAGGCGATCCGTCAACTCCCCTGCCTGAAAGGGACTTTGCGTCTCGCGAGCAGAGCGGAACGCACTGTTCCATGGGCCCGCCGTCGTGTGTAGGGTGCACTCAAATCCGCGGAGAGGTGGGACCAGTGGGACTGACACGTCGTGCGCTCATCAAGCGTGGAGCCGGACTCGCCGCGGGGACAGGGGTGTTGAGCGGTCACGGGACTCCGGGACGGGCCTCCCCCGGACTGGACGGCCGGACGGGCACGCGTGCCGTCACGGTGACCGTCACGGAGGCGACCAACGCCTCCGCCGCGCTCGCCCCGGACGGCCGGACCGTCGTCCTGGACCTCCTGAACCTGTTATGGACGCTGCCCGCCGAGGGCGGTGACGCCGTGCCCCTCACCGGTGTCGAGGAGGAGGCGAGCGAGCCGGACTTCTCGCCGGACGGCCGCCGGATCGTCTACCAGGCCTACACCGACGGCGCCTTCCACCTCTGGCTGATGAACGCCGACGGCACCGGGCGGAAACAGCTCACCTCCGGTGACGCCGACCACCGCGAGCCGCGCTTCTCGCCGGACGGTACCCGGATCGCCTGCGCCGCCGAGAGCGACGGCCGGTACGCGATCCACGTCATCGACGTCGACAGCGGCGCCGCCACCGTCTGGACCACCGGCACCGCCCAGGAGGCCCAGCCCTGCTGGACGCCGGACGGCGGGGCGATCGTCTTCACCACCGGCACCGCCGACGCTCCGCGGGCCATCGACCAGGTCACCGCCGACGGCACCCGCACCACCCTCGCCAAGGTCACCGAGGGCCGTCTTGCCGGGCCCTCCCTCTCGCCCGACGGCAGCCGGCTCGCCCACGTCCACCTCACCACCACCTCCGCCGCGCTCGTCGTCGACGGCGAGACCGTGTCCGACGACGGCGAGGACGTGTTCCCCTTCGCCGCCCGCTGGGCCGGTCCCGACGAGCTCCTCTACACCGCCGACGGACGCCTTCGCCGCCGTACGCTCCACGGCACGGCCGAGGACATCCCGTTCAGCGCCCGCGTCACCGTGCCCAGGGTCGCCGAACGCCCCGCCTCCGCCCGGGACTTCGACGACACGAGCGGCCGCCGGGTGAAAGGCGTCGTCGGTCCCGCGCTCTCCCCGGACGGCCGCGGCGTCGCCTTCGGCGCCCTCGGCGACCTGTGGATCATGCGCCGCGGGAAGTCCCCCGAGGCGGTCGTCGCCGACGGTCACCGCAACACCGACCCGGCCTGGTTCCCTGACGGCCAGGGCCTCGTGTACGTCAGTGACCGCGACGGCGGCATCGCGCTGTGGCGGTACGACCTCGCCACCCGCGCCAGGCGCCGCCTCACCGACACCGCCCTCTCCGCCGCCGCGCCCACTGTCAGCCCGGACGGCACCACCGTCGCCTTCGTCTCCGAGGGCGCCACCCTCTGCACCCTGGAACTCGCCACCGGCGCCGTCCGCAAGGTCGCCGGCCCACTCAACGCCCCCGGCCGCCCCACCTTCACCGCCGACGGCACCCGCCTGGCCGCCGCGGTCCTCGTCCCCGTCACCCCGCGCTACCGCGAGGGCCGCAACCAGATCCTCACCGTCGACCTCTCCACCGGCGAGTCCCACTACAGCGAGCCCCTCCCCGGCGGCTCCCTCGCCAACCGCATCGACGCGGGCCCCGTCCACTCACCCGACGGCACCAGGACGGCGTACATCGCGAACGGCACCCTGCACATCAGCGACCTCGACGCCGACGGCCGCACCACAGGCACCGCCCGCCGGGTGGGCGCCGAGACCGCCGACGCACCCAGTTGGAGCGGCGACTCCGCCACCCTGCTGTACCTCTCCGACGGCCGCCTGCGCCTGGCCACGCCCACCGTCACCGGAAAGACGTCAGCCGTCCCGCTCCGGCTCTCCTGGCGCCCGGCGCTGCCCACCGGCCGTACCGTCGTCCGGGCCGGAGCCCTCTGGGACGGCACCGGCCCCGCCCTGCGGCACGACGTCGACATCGTCCTCGACGGCCACCGCATCGCCGCCGTCACCCCGCGCGGCGAGCGTCGCGTCGGGCCCGGGGACAAGGTCGTCGACGCCCGCGGCCTGACGGTGCTGCCCGGTTTCGTGGCCGTCCACGAGCACGGCCCGTGGGAGCGCAACGAACTCATGCGCCTGTGGCTCTCCTTCGGCGTCACCGCCCTGCGCTCACCCGGCACCGCCCACTACGCGGCCGTCGAGGCCAAGGAGGCCCTCGCCTCCGGCCGCCGCACCGGCCCCCGCGTCCTCGCCGCGGGTGACCTCGTCGACGGCTCCCGCGTCTACTACTCCTCGGGCCGCCCGGTCACCGACGACGAGCAGGTGCGCCGCGAGATCGACAAGGCCCGCGCCCTCGGCCACGACATGGTCAAGACGTACGTCCGGCTGCCCTACGCCCTCCAGCGCACGGCCGTCCGGGCCGCCCACCGGATCGGCCTGCGGAGCGCCTCCCACTACCTGTTCGGCCCGCTCGGCCTGGGCGCCGACGGAGTGGAGCACATCGGCGGCACCAGTCGCTACGGCCGCCGCCAGAAGGAGACCCACCTCGGCCACAGCTACCAGGACGTCACCGGCCCGCTGGCCGCGAGCGGCATGGCGTTCACACCCACCTTCGGCCTGTCCGGCCTGGGCCTGCCCGCCGTGCGGGCCGCCCTGTACCGCCACGCGGAGTGGGCCCTGGACGACCCCCGGCTGACGTCCCTGCTCACCGCCGCCGAGTACGCGGAGCTGCGCGAGGGGATCCAGGCGGCGCTGGCCAAGGAGCCGACCGCCGAACTCGCCTTCGTCGCCCGGCACGGCGCGACCGTCCGCCGTCTGGTCGAACAGGGCGCCCATGTCGCCGTGGGCACCGACAGCCCGCTCGTCCCGCCCGGCGTCTACTACCACCTCAACCTGCAGACCATGGTCCGTCACGGTGTCAGCCCGTACGAGGCGCTGCGCTCCGCCACCGTCCAAGGAGCCCGCACCCTGGGCCTGTCCGACCGGCTCGGCACCGTCGAGCCCGGCAAGCTCGCCGACCTCGTCCTGGTCGAGGGCGACCCGACGACGGACATCGCGGCCGCGGCCGCCGTACGCCAGGTCGTCGTCGGCGGTGTCCCGCACACCGTCGCGGACCTGACGGCGACGGCGCCCCAGCAGAGTGCGAGGACCGTCCGCAACGCCACCCTGCCCGACGTGCCCCAGCAACCGGCCCGCGACCGCTTCTGGTGGCACCGGGAAGAGCACATCCACCACTCCTGCTGCTGAACGTCGGCGCAGACATCGGTCGGATCGCCGCCGCTCCCTCACCAGGGCGCTTCCAGGCATGTCGGTTCACCTGCGAGGACGCCCGAGCCGCCTACTGACAGATCCTGTTCCGTTTTCCGATACGTCGGAGGTCTTCCCCTTCCCTCACGGCGCCTGCACCATGCCAGGTGGCAGTTCACAACCAGGAATGGGAGGCATCTACGTGACCGTGACGCCTGGGAACGGGATCTCTCGAAGAGGTGTGATCGGTACGGCGGCCGCGGTCGCCGCGATGGGCTGGTCGGCAGGGTCCGGCACCGGCTGGGCGGCGCCCCTCAGGGCCGGCGGGGCGGAGGGGCCGCACGAACGGATGGCCAGGGCCGCCGCTCCGCGGTGGCGGCGGATGCCCGGCGACTGGAAGGACGGCCCCTTTCTGAGCAACGGCCTGCTCGGGGCGCAGGTCTACCGAGGCGCGACGGCCAACTCCGTGAAAGTCATGGTCAGCCACAACCAGGTGCAGGACCAGCGGCCGCAGTGGCGCGCGCCGTACGGATTCTCCCGGTTACCCATAGGGCACTTCGACCTCACGCTCGCCGGCGAGGTGACCGGCGTCGACTGGACCTTGGACCTCTGGGACGCCGAGCTGCGCGGTACCGTCACCACCACCCGCGGCAGCGTCCGCTTCTCAATGCTGGTGCACAACGCCCGTACCGCGCTGCTGATCTCCACCCGGCCCAGTGCCGGAGAGGAGGACGCGGCCTGGTCGTTCACATGGATGCCCGCGACCTCTCCGCGTACGAAGGACAAACCCGCCGACTACACCGGCAACCCCGACCCCACCGTGGGCTCCGCCTCGGACACCCAATACGTGCAGCAGCCGCTGATCGCGGGCGGAGGGTGGACCACCGCCTGGCGCGAACGACGCGTCGGCAGCGGCCGACTGCTGGCCGCGCACATCGTCTACCGCTTCCCCGAGGACCTGTCGCGCACGACGGAGCTGGCCGTCGCCGAAGTGGCCCGCACGCTGTCCGCGGACCCCGACGAACTGGTGCGCGAGCACCGCGCCTGGTGGCACCGCTTCTACCGGCGCAGCCTGTTGTCGGTACCCGACAAGCGCATTCAGGACTTCTACTGGATCCAGCTCTACAAGGCGGCCTGCGCCACGCGCGCCGGCGGGCCCTCGATGTCCGAGTGGGGGCCGTGGTACCCGGAGACGGGCGGCAGCTGGACCGCCGTGTGGTGGAACCTCAACGTGCAGATCGCCACCTGGCTGATCCAGGGGTCCAACCACCTCGAACTCGACTCCGTCACCTCCACCTTCAAGGACTTCGAGGAGTACCTGCCGCTGTCCGTCCCGCCGCAGTACCGGGACGGGCAGACGTACGCCCTGGCCCACCCCTCCGACTGGAAGCTCCGCCCCGGCGCCAAGACCGTCGGCATCCCCGGCACGTCCACCAAGACCGACAACAACGGCAATCTCATCTGGGCCATGCACAACGTCTGGCTCAGCTACCGCCACACCATGGACGTGTCGATCGTGCGCGACGTCCTCTTCCCGATCCTCGTCAAGGCGGTGAACTTCTACGACCACTTCCTGCACGAGGGTGGCGACGGGAGGCTTCATCTGCCGCTCACCCGGTCGCCCGAGTGGGCCGACGCAGAGGACTGCACCTACGACCTCTCCCTGCTCCGCTGGGGCTGCGCCACCCTCCTCGACTGCCTGCGCGTTCTCCGTACGGACCATCCGCGCGCCGTGCGCTGGCGTGAGATCCTCCAGCGCCTGGTGGACTACCCGCGGGACGCCACCGGGATCATGATCGGCGCGGGGAAGCCGCTCACCGAGTCCCACCGGCACTTCTCGCACATGCTGTGGCTGTACCCGCTGCACGAGCTGAGCTGGGACCGGCCGACCGACCGGGAGATCATGCGGACCACCTTCGACCACTGGATCAAGGACCGCGGTCTGTGGGCGGGTTACAGCTACGCCACCGCCTCCTCGATGGCCTCCCTGATGGAACGGCCCGAGGAGGCCCTCGACTTCCTCACCTTCTTCACCGGCGGAAACCTCATCAACAACGCCTGGATGACCCCGAACACCATGTATGTGGAGGGCGGGAACCTGGCCGTCGAGAGTCCGCTGTCGGCGGCCCAGTCGGTCCTCGACATGGCCGTGCAGAGCCATGGCGGGGTGGTGCGGGTCTTCCCCTCCGTGTCCCGGCGCTGGCCTGACGCCTCCGTCCAGGGCCTGCGCACCCAGGGCGCGTTCCTGGTGGACGCGGACCGTTCGGGCGGCCGTACCCGATGGGTGCGGGTGCACAGCCGGGCGGGTGCGCCGCTCGTGCTGCAGCACGGCATCGACGGCGCCATCGACGTACGGGACGAGCACGGTCGGCGCCTGCGATACCGGGAGACGGCGGCCGGCCGCATCGAGGTTCCGCTCGGCCGGGGAGGAACGGCCGTCGTCCTCCGGCGCGGCACCGCCCTGGACCTCGGCCCGCGTGACGTACCGGCCGTCGGAGACTCGAAGCCGTGGGGCCTGCCGGACTGACCCGGCGCCTCGGCGGCCGACCACGTCGGACGCGCCCGGTGTGTGGGAACTCGCCGCCGACGGCCTCGTGGCGACCGATGGCCTGCAAGGGCGGCGAGTAGACGTGCAGGAAGAGCGTTGTGTCCTGGCGAGGCCGTTTGGTTCGAGGTTCAGGTGTCGCGCCAGGACACATCGCTCCGTCAGGCCAGGCCGAACCGCTCGGCGTGCACTTGCCGGTGGGGAACCTTCAGGCCGCGCAGGGCGTCGAGCACAGCCGAGGTCATCGCGGGCGGACCGCAGACGTACACGTCGCGTTCCGTGATGTCGGGTACCAGGGCACGCAGACTGTCCGGCTCGAACGGCGGTCTCCCCTCCCCCGTGCGGCCGGTGAGCAGGTGCAGTTGCCCGCCGCGGTCCGCGATCAGGGCTCGGACCTCGTCTACCAGCACGGCGTCGTTCTCGCTGCGCACCCGGTAGAGCACGACGACATCGCCGGCCGGCTCCTCCTCCAGCAAGGCCCGAACCGGCGTGATCCCCACTCCTCCGGCGATCAGCAGTGCGCCGGGCCGCGTTCGATGCAACGAGGTGAACGCCCCGTACGGCCCCTCGACGAACGCGCGGCTCCCGACCGGTACGTGCCGCAGGCCGGCGCTGGTGCTGCCGACCGCCTTGGCGGTCAGGCGCAGCGTGCGGCCGTCGGGTGCCGCCGACAGCGAGAACGGATTCGCCAGCCACCAGTGGTTGTGCCCGGGGAACCGCCAGATGCAGAACTGGCCGGCCCGGGCCGGCAGCCTGTCGAGATGGCGGCCGGTGACGTGCACCGACACGACGTCGTCCGACTCCTGCACCACCGCCGCGACCCGGAACCGGTGATAGGCGTTGCGCCACACCGGCATCACGATCCGCCCCGTGACCAGGGCCCCGAACGCGAACAGCCACAGGGCCCACCAGTAGATCATCGCGGGCGTGGAGGAGCTGAAGGTCGTGGTCTCCTGCAACTGGTGGACGAACGCCAGCCCCAGCGCCAGGTACAGCAGCAGGTGCAGGCCGTGCCAGGTCTCGTACCGCAGCCGCCGTCTCACCTGTCGGGCGGAGACCGCGGCGACCACGACGACGATCGCCGCGGCCAGCATCCCGAGCAGGGAGGCCGGCACTCCGGCCAGCGCGAAGAAGGTCTTCGTCATCGACGCGTCATCGAGCCTCGCGTAGCCCAGCACCACCAGCACGGCGTGGGTGAGGAGGGTCCACAGCAGGGTGAAGCCGACCCACCGGTGCCACACCGTCAGCCGGTCCATGCCGATACGACGGTCGAGCCATGGCAGCCGGGCCACCAGCAGCAGCTGGAACAGCATCAGCACGGCGGCGTGCAGGCCGAAGAACTTGGCGACCGTGAGCACCCCGTTCTTACCGGTTCCGGCGGTGAGGAACAGAGCCTCGACGATCACCAAGTTGGCGATGACAAACGTCCACAGCGCCCACCGCGCCGCGACGACCGGAGGTATGGTGCCCTGCCGCACCTGTGAAATCGTCGCCTCCACCGCTTCCCCTCTTGTCCATGTGACGCACTCGAAGACCCGAGCGCCCTAACCTGAATACGGCCCCGGCCGGGGTCGGAAAAAACGGAACGCGACGTAAGAGGGCCCTACTTGGCCTCAAACGTTCTTGTGCCGCGATCGGCACTCTGGTCGAGCTTGACCACACTGTGCCTTACGGGGGTGCCCTCCGCCCCCTTCACAGCACCTTCTCTTTGCCGTGACGACGACGGTACGGGGGCGCGTGCGCTCGTGCGCCGACATGTGATCACTCCTGACCCGGCGGCCGTCCCGGCCGCCGTAGCCCGGTACGTTGAGTGATTAACGTCTTAACCACAAGCCGTCACTGGGTCGTCGGGGTACACATGAAGAGCACGCGTGTCTGGCGGCGTCCCACGCTCGGAGCCGTGGCCGCACGGGCCGGGGTGTCCACGGCCACGGTGTCGAACGCGCTCAACGGCACCGGACGACTGTCCGAGGCGACCAGGCAGCGCGTGCTCGCCGCGGCACGCGAACTCGGTTACGCCCCGGCCGGCACGGCCCGGGCCCTGGCCCGCGGCAGCACCGGAGTACTCGGCCTGACGATGACGACCTACGGCGACCTTCCCGTCCCTTACACCGAGATCCCGTACTACGCGCAGCTGGCGCTGGGCACGATGGCGGCGGCGCACGAGCGCGGCTACATGCTCATGGTGATGCCGAGTTCGCTGTCCTCGTGGATGTGGCTCAACACCCCTATGGACGGCGTCATCCACGTCGGACCGCGCGCCGAGGACCTGGTGCGTTCCCTCCTGCGGGAGCGTGGCATCCCGATGGTCAGCGACGGCCGGCCGCCCCAGCCGCGCTGGGGCGACGCGTGGGTGGACGCCGACCACGAGGCGGGCCTGCGCCTCCTGCTCGACCACCTCGCGGAGTCCGGCGCGGGGCGGATCGGGCTCTCCCTGCCGCTTCACGACGACGAGTACCCGCACCGGATCGGACGCGCCTACGCGTCCTGGTGCGCCGAACGCGACATGCCCGCCCTCGTCGAGGAGTACGCCTCGCTGCCCGACTACTTCACGGCGGAACGGCACGCGGTCGGCCGGCTGCTCGACCGCGATCCACGACCGGACGCCGTCATCGGCGTCTACTCCGACTCCGGTCACAACATTCTCGCCGCCGCCCGGCACCACGGGCTTCGGGTACCGCGGGATCTACTGGTGGCGTGCATCAGTGAGGATCCGGATTACGCGGTGACGACCCCGCCCGTCACCACGGTCAGCCTCCGTCCGGACCGGGTGGGCGACGAAGCGGTCGACCTGCTGATCGCCCTCATCAACGCCCGCACCGGTGTGGACCGGCGTCGGATCGTGCAGCCGGTGCTGCTCCCTCGCCGGTCCACACGGCGCCCGGCGCGGCAAAGGAACGGCACGCCGTGACGGCGGTTGCCCAGGACGCATCGGCGGGGCATCGCCTCGTCAGGCGGTTTCGTCGCGGATCAGCCGGCCCTTGGTCGTCGCCGCAGGCACCAATCCCGACTGGTCCCGAGAAATGACCAAAGGCCGTATCGGTTTGCCCCGATACGGCCTCCGACCTGCTGCTTCACTAGTCGGGACGACAGGATTTGAACCTGCGACCCCTTGACCCCCAGTCAAGTGCGCTACCAAGCTGCGCCACGTCCCGATGCGCCTCCGCGGTGGCCCGCGTGATCGCGCCGACAGAACTTTACCGTACGTCGGACGCCGCCTCGAAGGGCGCGTGGCGCGGGAGAATCGGGCATATGAGTGGGACAGGACGCAGGAACGGGACATCGGAGGGACGGAGCGTGGGAGCGCGGGACCGGGACGCGGAGGGGCGGGCGCGGAACGCCCGGCCGCGGGACGGGCTGGGGCGGCCCCTGCCGTACGGGGTGCGGGGTGTGGAGCGGCAGCCGGAGGGTGTCGTACGCGGGCCCGAGGACACCGTCGCCGAGGCGCAGGCGCTGCTCGACGCGGGCAAGCCGTTCCACGCACACGAGGTCTTCGAGGACGCCTGGAAGTCGGGGCCGGACGAGGAACGGGCCCTGTGGCGCGGGCTCGCGCAGCTCGCGGTGGGGCTC
>NZ_VJZE01000111.1 GCF_009377205.1 Streptomyces phyllanthi | reverse complement strand
GGTGGCGGGGGCACGGCACCGGCCATGCGGTGACCGCAGACCTCGCACCAGTCGTCGGAACCCGACTGGTGTCCGTTCGGGCAGGTCGGCATGTCGGCGCGTCCCCCTTTCCTTTCCGGCCGTCCGGGCCGGGTTGCTTGCCCAGGATGGGCCAGTGTGACCGGTTTTTCCGATCCCCGGGGTGGGGTCGGCCTCGCTACTTCTTTACACGAACAGTCTTGGTGGACCGTGTCTCGAGAGTCATCTCGTCGGCCTCCGCGACCTTCGCCTTCAGTCGCACAGTACCTGTCGTGGCGTCGACGACGTCCACCACCTTCGCAAGCAGTTTCGCAGTATCGGCGTTCCCCGACTCGCTCGCGAGCTGAACGGCCCGCCCCAGCTTGGCCGTTGCTCCGTCGGTATCTCCCGCTTTGCGGGCATCCAGTCCCTGCTGGATGGCCTGTGCCAGTTCGGCCTGGCCCGTGTAGTGCGCGACCTGCGGGTTGATGGAGGTCGAGGCCGCCATGTCGTCCGTCCACACGGCCCGTACGAGGCCCTGGGCGCCCAGGTTCTGGACGGTGCCGTCGGGCTGCGGGATCACCAGCGAGACACGGGCGGCCAGCATTTCCTGGCCGAGACCGGCGGACGGCACCCGCACGCACACGTGGTAGTCGCGCGACTCGTCTCCCCACGACCCGGTCGGGTAGTCGCCGGCGCGCGGACCCGCCTCGGTGCGACGGCCGGTCAGATCCTCGACCGTGGGGGCCACCTGCTTCACGAACTGGATCTCCGTGCCCACCGGTGTCCACAGCCGCAGCGCGACGTCCGCGACCTCCTTGCCCATGGCCGTCTCCATCATCTGCGTGAAGTCGGCGGCGAGGCCCGCCGGGTCGGCGACGATGTCGGCGGTGCCGAGCATCGCGGACGCGATCCCGGTGACCTCTTTGACCTCCCAGTCGGTCCCGACACCCCGTGCGTCACAGGTGAAACGGCCCGCACACGCGTCCAGGGAGGCGCGCAGATCCTCCGGCGACTCGTGCTCGTTGCGGCCGTCGGTGAGCAGGATGCCGTGCCGGATGGCGACGTCCGCCGAGGCGAGCAGGCGGTCGGCGAGCTTCAGCCAGGTGCCGATCGCGGTACCGCCACCCGCGCTCAGCTTGCGCAGGGCCTGCTTGGCCTGTTCGCGGGTGGTGGCGCCGGCGACGGCGAGCCGGCCGTCGCCGGGGTAGACCTCCTTGGCGACATGCGTGCCGCCGATCACCGCGAAGTGCACGCCGTCGCGCAGGGTGTCGATCGCGGCGGCCGTGGCGTCGCGGGCGTTGCGCATCTTCGTCGGCGGGTAGTCCATCGAGCCCGAGCAGTCGACCATGATCGCCACGGCCGCGGACGGGCCCTGCCCCGGCGAGTAGAGATGCGGAGCGGCGACGGCGCTGCCGATGGTGCCGCCGCCGGTCGAGCTGACCGTCACGATGGCGTTGACCTCGCGGCCGCCCTCTGGCAGGTACTCGTTCTGGTACACGTCCACCGAGAACTGCGGCACGTTGGATTTCGAGAAATTGGCCATGCGTCTCCGCTCCCCCTCAAGGCCCCCCACTACGGCGTGGGGCGATGACTGCGCCTGTGTGAACGGGCCGGTCCCCTCCGGCCCGCCGGCCGTCCCGTGGGCCGGCCGGTCACCCGCGATCCCCCGGCCGACTCCGAGTCGTCGACAGCCGTTCGCCTGTGACCCCCGGCCGGTCCCGTCCGGCCGCGACAGTGCCCCGGTGGGCACCGCTCAGGCCGATCCTGCCCCCTGTGGCGGGGCCGGGAACGGCAGAACGGCCACTGTTACGTTGTCGTGGCCCCCGCCGTCGAGGGCGTGGCCCACCAGTACCCGGGCGGCGTGCAGTGGGCGCTGGGCGGCGTCGGGGGGCACGACCTCGGCCATCTCCTCGGCCGCCTCGGCGTAGTTCCACAGCCCGTCGGTGCACACCACGACCACGCCCGGCCGGTCCGGCTTGAAGGAAGCGGTGTGCGGCTCCAGTTCGTACGCGTCCGCGCCGAGCCAGCCCGTGATGGCGTGGGCGCGCCGGTCGGCGTACGCCTCGGCCTCGTTCATCAGCCCCGCGGCCACCATCTGCGCGGCCCACGAGTCGTCCTCGGTCAGCCGGGCCGGGGGTGAGGAGCGGTCCGCCGGTACCCAGTAGGCGCGGCTGTCGCCGACCCAGCCGACGACCAGCAGGCTGGAGGTGACGATGGCGGCGACCAGGGTGCACGCGGGCGCGTTCTGGTGCGGGGCGTGCTCCTGGGCCGTCTCGGGCTCCTCGGCCAGGGAGTTGACCGCGTTGGAGGCGGCGACGATCGCGTCGTGCATGGCCGGCTGGGGGTGCGTGCCGCGCGGGAGGGCCTCCAGCAGTGACTCGTTCGCGGCGTGGGCCGCGGCCATCGACGCGTCGTCGGGGCGCGTCGCGGAGGACACGCCGTCGCAGACGACCGCGACGACCGCGGGCGTGCCGTCGGGCAGCGCCGTGGAGGACACGGCGAAGGCGTCCTCGTTGCGGTGGTGGCGCAGTCCCCGGTCGCTGACCGCGGCCACCGAGCCCAGTTCCTGCTCCATGTGGTCGCGTTCACGGGGCTGGGCGTGCCCGCAGTTCTCGCAGTAGCCGTCCCGGTCGACGTGCCCCGAGCGGCACGCCACGCAGGTCTTGGTGCCGGCGGGCGGTGTCGCGAGGTCCGCCGTACGGGGGTCGACGGGCTGGGGCGCGGCCAGGTGGTAGTCGCCCGCGTCGGCGGAGAGCCCGGCGCGCCGGTCGAACCGCACACCGCGCGCCGCGGGCTGTTCCTGACCCGACGGCGCGGCCTGCGCGTGCGGCTCGGAACCGTGTGGTTCGGAACCGTGTGGCTCGGAACCGTGTGGCGGGGAGCCATCCGGCTGCGGCCCCGGCACATGCGGCTGCGGTCCCGGCAGAGGCGGCTGTGCCCCCGGGCCAGGCGGCTGTGCCCCCGGGCCAGGCGGCTGTGCCCCCGGGCCAGGCGGCCGCGCCCCCGGCACGTGTGGCTGGGGTCCTGGCACATGAGGTCCCGGCACATGCGGCTGCTGCGGGCCGGCTTCGCCCGGCGGTTCTCCCATCGGCTCTCCCTGGACGTGCAGTTCGGAGCCGCCCGAGTCCGTCCCCCGGATGTCGCTGGGCAGGTGCACCGGCGCCGGAGTGTCGGAGCCGTCGGTTCCGGGGGCGACCGGCCAGCTCACCGGGGCGCCCTCGGCCGGCGGGGGCGCCGCCGCGCCGTTCATGGTGATCGTCGGGGTGTCCTCCGGCGGGGCGGGGACCACCGACAGGTCGTACCCGCACGCGCCGCAGAAGCGGTCACCCGATTCGAGGGGCCACTCGCAACTCGGGCAGGCGGCCAGCTGGGGCATCTGCGACATCAACTACACCCACGTCCGGGGGCGGTAACGGTTGGCACGTTCCACCAGGTCGATCCTCTCCTCGCCGCCCTGCGCGAGCCGGGCCAGCGTGCGGTACGAGCGCTCCAGGCCGAAGCGGAGGCCGCGCTCGTCCAGCGCGCTCCCGAGCAGCACACGCCCGCCGCCCGCCGGTGGTGCTGAACCCTGGCTACCGGAGAGTACCCAGTCCAGCGCGCAGCCGAGGACCTCTGTGGACAACTGCTCGCGGCGCAGGGCGTCCAGACCGTACCCGCGGAGCGCCTCCACCTGGCCCGCCGCGGCGATGAGTTCTTCCAGGAAGGGTTCGCCCGCCGCCTCGTCCGTACGTTGACGAAGGCGCGCCCGTACGGCGGCGACGCGGGCCGCGGTGTAGTGGATCGACGCCTCCGGCACGGACTCCAGCGTGCGGACGGCACCGCTCCGGTCGCCCGCCGCGAGCTGCACCCGGGCCAGGCCGAACGCGCTGCTCACATGGCTGGGGTCGGTCGACCACACCAGGCGGTAGTACTCGGCGGCGTTGTCCAGCTGCCCGAGCACCTCCGCGCACAGCCCGAGGGCCAGCTTGGGCGCGGGCTCGCCGGGGAACGCGTCGTAGATCGCGTCGAACGCCAGCGCCGCGCCCTCGTGGTCGCCGGTCGCGAGCGCCGCCACGCCCCGGTACCAGACCACCCGCCAGTCGTCCGGGTGGTCCCGCTCCAGGGCGTCCAGCGTGCCGACCGCGTCGGCGAACCCGCCCATCTCCAACCGGGCGCGCAGCTCGCGCAGACGCAGTTCCAGCGAGCCGGTGGGCGCCGCGTGCAGTGCGGTGATCAGCTCGGTGGGCGCGGAGGCGATGAGCCCGGCGAGGAAGCCGGCGTTGGGGTCACCCGGGTCGACCCGGGGGATGGGCAGCGCGAGCGCGGCGGCGGCCGTGTCGAGCGGCTTGACGAGGGTGGCCGCCGCGCCGGGGGGCGGCAGCGGGAACGGAGGCACTCCACCGGGTGCCGCTCCGTCGGGCAGGGTCCCGTGGGGCGCCGTCCCGGCAGGCACCGCGCCGTTGGGTGCCGACTGCGCGGCGGTCTCGGCGGCCGCGCCCTTCCGCCGCCGTACGGGAGCGGCGCGCACCCCCAGCCGCGACACGTCCCCGCTCGGTTCGGCGAACAACTCCGTGTCCGTGACCCTGAGTTCCGGCCCGAACAGCGTCGAGAGCGCCGGTCGCGGACGTCCTGTCTGCACGGACACGACCTCGCGCAGCACACCCGTGAGCTGCTCCGACATCTCCTGCGCGGAGGCGAACCTGCGGGCCGGGTCGGGGTCGGTGGCGCGGACCAGCAGCCGGTAGAAGGACTCGTACTGGCGGAAGACCTCGATGTGGTCCGGGTCGGGCAGGGAGTCCACGAACACGTTCGTGTAGCCCTGGAAGTCGAAGGCCAGGACGGCCAGCGTGCGGGCCACGGTGTAGAGGTCGGACGCCACCGAGGGGCCGATGTCCGCGACCTCCGGCGCCTGGTAGCCGACCGTGCCGTAGATGGCCGACTCGTCGTCGTCCATCCTGCGGACCGCGCCCATGTCGATCAGCTTGAGCTGGTCCTCGGCCTGGATCGCGTTGTCGACCTTGAAGTCGCAGTACAGCAGGTTGCGGCTGTGCAGATGACCGAGCGCCTCCAGCGCCTCGATGCCGTACGCGCACGCCTGCTCGACCGGCAGCGGGTCGCGCTTGCCGTCGGGTGTGCGGCGGCCGTTGGCGATCTCCTTCAGCGACTTGCCGCCGACGTACTCCATGACGATGTACCCGTCCAGCGAGCCGGTGCGCTGGTCGAGGTGCTCGACGAAGTTGTAGATGCGGACGATGTTGGAGTGCTCGATCTCGGCGAGGAAGCGGCGCTCGGAGATCGCGGCAGCCATCGCGTCCTGGTCACCCGTGTCCAGCAGGCCCTTGAGGACCACCCAGCGGTCGGAGACGGCCCGGTCGACGGCGAGGTAGATCCAGCCGAGCCCGCCGTGCGCGAGACAGCCCGCGACCTCGTACTGGCCGTGCACGATGTCACCGGACGTCAGCTTGGGCACGAACGAGTACGGGTGGCCGCACTTGGTGCAGAAGCCCTCCACACGCCCCGGCCGGTCACCGCGCGCCCGCCCCACCGGAGCCCCGCAGTCCGAGCGCGAGCAGAACCGCTTGCGCTCGGGCACCTCGGGGTTCTCCAGGACCATCGCGCGGGGGTCGGGCCGCGGCACCTGCGGGACCTGCACCAGGCCCACACCGAGCCGGGCGCGCCCGGAGGAACCGGCCGTCGAACCGGAGCTGCGGACCGACACCGAGCGGCCCGTCGACCGCCCCGAGAGCGAGCGCGACAGCCGGCCGGAGACCGAACGCCGGGACTGGGAGGACCGCGAGGACGACCGGGAGCCGGCGCGGGAGCTGCTGCTCGACCCGCCGGACCCGCCGGATCTGCCCGACCCGCTCGATCCGCCGGACCCGCTCGATCCGCGGGCGCCCTTGGCATGGCTGGTGATCCCGGTCGCGGGGGAGCTGAGCATGCCTTCCCCTGGCTCTCGACCGCGCTCGAGCAGCGGAGACCCCGATGCCGTGACGACCGGCGCCAGACCGCACGTGCCGCAGTACAGCTCGCCGCCGCCCATGTCCTCGTACGAACCGGAGCAGCCGGGCCGCTGGCATGCCTGCTGCTGACTCATACGGCATCACCCCTGTCGCTCACGCGCCCGGTCCCGTCCGGTCCGCCTGCTCCCGGACCGCGCTCCGCTTGGGAACCCCCGGTGCTCAGCATCTCGGTGGCCGCCCGCTGGTAGCGCAGCACCGCCTGCTCGGCGACCCGCAGATCGCAGGGCGCGCTCCACAGCATGCGGCGGGCCGCGTCGTACCGCTCGATGAGGAAGGGGTCCTCCGCGAGACCGTGCCGGGCGACCTTCGCCCTGTAAGCGTCGATCCGGCCGCGGAGCTCGGCGCGGACCGCCAGGGGCGCGGTGACGGCCGTCAACGACTCGCGGGCGCGCATCAGTTCGTCCTCCGCCTTCTGCTCCAGGGACTCGAGGAGCGGGGACAGACGGTGCCACTGCGCGTGTCTGCGGTACTCGGCCGCCGTGGCGAGCTGCTCCTGCAGCACGGTGGGCGGGCCGCTGACCACGGGCACCTCGGTCGCGGCGATCTTCGCGAGCACCTCACCGCGGGCGCTGCGCGCCTCGGCGAGCGTACGGTCCGCGCGGCTCAGCACGTCCCTCAGCCTCACCAGCCGGGCCTCGGCGTCCTGGCGGACCGTCAGCACGGCGTCGATCTCCCGCCGTACGTCCTCCAGGGCGCGTGCCTCCCGGTCGTACGTCGAGGTGTCGGGACGGCCGCCGCCGGGGGCCGAACTCCCCTGTGCGGGGACCCAGTACGCCAGTGGATCGGACACCACCCGTTCGCGCAGGGAGGTCAGGGTGCGGGTGATCCGCTCCAGGTCGTCGCCCGCCGGGTGCTCGCCCGGGCGTACGCCCACGGAGTGCGCGAGCCGGCGCGTGCGCTGCAGCTCGGCGGCCAGCAGGTCGATCCGGGCGGGCAGAGCCGACCAGACCGCGTCCGCGGCGACCACCATGTCCAGCGAGGACGCGTACAGCCCGTTCATCCGCTCCACGAGCTCGGCCAGCGAGAAACGCTCGCTCAGCTTGCCGTGGCCCGTCAGTGTCGGCGCGTTCGCCGTGGCCGTGACGCTGCCCGCGACCGTGACGCCGCTGCCGCGCAGCAGCTCGGTCAGCTCGACCAGGTCCTCACGGCTCGACCAGCGGCGGCGGGCACGGATCTCGCGGGCCGAGCGCAGCGCGTCCGAGTACGCGTCGAAGTACGCCCACAGGAGGGTGATTGACGCCTCCGCGGCCGTCCAGCGCTCCTTGGTGACGCCCGTGAGCTCGGCGCCTTCGAGGAGTCTGCGGCCCGCGTGGTCCTGCAGGGCGAGGAGCGAGGTCTCGATCGCCTCGTGCTCCGCGCCGAGCCGGGCCAGCGCACGGTCCACCTCGTCCCGGTCCATCACCGGCCCGGTGGATCCCGCGACGCCCATCGATCACCTCTCGCTCTCGTCGTTCCCCGCGCGTGCGGCGCCCGGGCAACTCTCCAGTCGTATCAGGTCGGTTGTTCGTGTGCCGGTTGTGGTCTTATCGGACGTGCTTTCCTGCCGGGCCGGGGGTCGTGCGCTGCCGTGCTGTTCGTTCCCGGTCGTGGGTCACTTGTACTCGGGCGGCGGCGGCCGTGACGTCGACGGGTCCTCACCGAGGGTGGGGGCGAGCCACTTGTCGTACGAGTCGTTCCAGCCGCTCGCGCGGTAGTCCTCCAGGACCTGGTTGACCCGGCGCACCAGGTCGGTCGCCTCCTTCTTCATCGCCACGCCGTAGTACTCGGTGGTGAAGGGTTCGCCCTTGAGCTCGACCGTCGGGTCCTGCGCGGCCTGGCTCGCGGCGAGGGCGCCGTCGGTGACCACCGCGTCGACCTCGCCGAGCTGGAGCCTCACCAGGCAGTCGAGCTGGTTGGGGACGGGCGGGGATATGACGGCGGAGGAGACGAGGTCGCCGTCCTCCTTGTCGGCCTCCAGCGTGTCGAGCGCGGTCGAGCCGGTCGCCGTGCAGATCTTCTTCTCCGCCAGCGTCTCGTCGTAGCCCTCGATCGTCGAGGACTTCGGGGCGAGCACCTGCTGGCCGGTGCGGAAGTAGGGCGCGGAGAAGGCGACCTCCTTCAGGCGCGAACAGCTGATCGTCATGGTGCGGACCACCATGTCCACCTGCTCGTCCCGGATCGCGGGAACGCGCTGGTTCGTGGGGACGGCCCGGAAGCGGATGTTGTCCTCGCGGTCGCCGAGGATCTCGTCGGCGATCCGGTGGGCGAGGTCGATGTCGAACCCCTCCAGATCGGCCTTGTCGTCCTCGCTGTTGGGATCGCGGTAGCCCCAGCGGTAGCTGTTCTGGTCGACGCCGACGACCAGGTGGCCGCGCTTCTTGATGGCCGCGATCGTCGTGCCGCTCTCGGCACCCGACGGCGCAGGGCTCTGCTTCTCGGGGTCCGTGCACTCCTCCGCCCTCGCGTAGGCACCCCGGGAGGCGCCCGAACCGGCCGTGGCCGCGGTGTCGGTGAGAGGCACCTCACGCAGCGGCACCAGCACGAAGGCCGCGGTGAGGGCGCAGGCGACGCCCATCGCGCCCACGCCGCCCCAGCCCTTCAGACTGGCCTTCAGGCGTCGTGCCGCAGTCATCACCGCGCCCCCTTCCACCACTGTCCTCATCACCGGTACTCCGACAGCCTGCGCCCGATGCCGAGCACGGCGCCCGACGCGCCCAGCACGGCGAGCACGGCGGCACCCACGGGAAGACCGGTCATCGCGGCCCGGCCGTCCCCCGCCGCCAGCTTGAACTCAGCCTGCTCGTGTCCGAGCGCCTTCTCCAGGTTCTTCACGACGCTGTCGAAACACTCGCCCGTGGGCTTCTTGTCCTCGGATCCGATGATCTTGTCCAGGGCGGCCTGGTAGTCGCCCTCGTTGTCCTCCTTGCGCGCTTCCTTGTGGCGGTCGAGCCAGACCTCCATGTTGCCGGTGGCCTCGCTCACGGGCCCTCTGCCCGCCTGGTCCTCGGCGATGTCCTCGGCGCGCGCCAGCTTCGCCGAGAGCGTCGTCATGTCCTTCTTGAAGTCGCTGTCGAACTTGTCCTCGCCGCTCTTCGTGGTCTCCGCGCCGCGGCTGATCAGCGTCAGGTTCTCGTTGCCGCGCGCCTTGAGGGAGGCGATCCGGGCGTCGTTCAGCACGTTCAGGGAACGTACGCCGTTGTCGTACGAGTCGAGGAGCTCCGAGCGGGCGAGGGTGTGGCCGGCGACGAGCCACAGCAGGACGGCGGCACAGGCCGCGGTGGACGCGACGAGACCCTGGTTCAGCACCCGGTTCGTGTGGTGGTAGCTGCGGCGCTGGGCCCACACCAGGGCGCCGAGGGCGAGGACGCCGAGGGCGATCCCGGCCCAGGGGTAGGACGTCGCGCTGTCGTAGTCGTCGCTCAGGCGCTGGTTCTCGTTCTTGTAGAGACGCTCGGCCTTCGGGAGCATCTCCTCCTGCATCTTCTGGTCCGCGTACCGCAGGTACGCGCCGCCCAGCGGGTAGCCCAGGCGGTTGTTGGAGCGCGCCCGCTCGACGAGGCCCTTGTACTCGGGCAGCAGCTCGTTGAGCTCGGCGACCGTGTCCGCGGAGGAGGAGCCCGGCTCCGAGGCGGCCGCGGCCTTGGCCAGACCGTCGGCGGCGTCCCTGATGTCCCTCTCGTACCGGGTGCGGAACTCGGGGGTCTCCTGACCGCCGGCCAGGAAACCGCTGGAGGCCGCCGTGTTGGCGTCGGCGAGGGCGCGGTACACGTCGGCCGCGGCGACGCTCAGGGGCTGGCTGCTGTACAGCACGTCGTCGGCGGCCGACGAGCGGTCCGACATCTGCCAGGCGGTGACGGCCCCGAAGGCGACGACCAGGAAGGCGAGGGCGGCCCCGATGATCCGCAGCCGGCCCGGCTCGGTCGTCGAGGCCGCGCGCACCTGGTCGACGCCCTCCATGAACGCCGTGCGGCGCGGCGGGGCGGGGTCGGGGCCGCCGGGCGGCACCGGCGGCGCGTACGCGGACTGCCGCGGCACGGCCGGTACCGTGGGCGCCGCCAGGACCGGTGGCGCCGCGCTGCCCTTCGACGTGTCTGTCACCTGACCTCCCCCATGGCCATCCGTCGGTCACCTCGCCCGGTGCGGACGCCACGGGTGACGTCGCACCGGACCGGCGCCGCACGCTGTCCGGCGTATGAGCGGAAGCGCACGGCCGCAAGTATCGCCGCCGGGACCGGCATCCGCACAGGCCTTCACTGGATCTTGTTCGGATCCACCGCCCGGTTGCCGGCTCACCGCACCGCGAGAGGCTTCCCGCACGACCCCCCGCCCATGAATACGCCGTCGGGTTCGGTTCGGTTCCCGCTGGTTGACACCCTTTCGGGGGACACCGCGGACGGGGACATCCGCGGGCCGGGGTCAGCCCTCCTCGTAGTACGCCCGCACGCGCGCGTGCACCTCGTCCGGGGCACCCACCCGGTCGAGGCCGAGCAGGGCGGCGCCCAGGACCGGGCGGGCCGTGACGACCCGGGGGACGGCCTTGGGGGCGCGGGCGCTCAGCAGGTCGCGGACACGGGTGTCCAGCTGCGGATGGCGGGCGGCCAGGACACCGCCGCCGAGGAGCACGGGCGTCTCCTCACCGAGGAGGTCCAGACGGGTCAGGGCCACCGTCGCCATGGCGACGACCTCGTCCGCCAGCCGGTCCACGAGCGCGCGGGCCACCGGATCGCCCTCCGCCGCCGTGGCGAACAGGACGGGCGTGAGCTCGTGGCGGCGGACCTCCTCGACCCGCCCCAGGTGCAGCGCCTCGATGAGCGCGTACATGGAGTCCAGGCCGAAGTGGGCCGGGAGGGCGCGGGCGAGGGACGTCGGCTCGCCCCGGCCGTCCTCCGCCCTGGCCGCATACCAGAGGGCCTCCTCCGCGAGGCCCGAGCCGCCGCCCCAGTCACCGGAGATCCGGCCGATCGCCGGGAAGCGGGCGGTACGGCCGTCGGGGCGCATGCCCACGCAGTTGATGCCCGCCCCGCAGACGACGGCCACCCCGCGGGGCTCGGCGATCCCGGACCGCAGGATCGCGAAGGTGTCGTTGCGCACGTCCACGGTCGCCCCCCACGCGCGCGCGTGCAGCGCGGCCGTCAGCCGCTCCTCCTCGACGGGGAAGTCGGCGTTCGCCAGGCAGGCGGAGACATGGGCGACCGAGCGGACACCGGCCTGGGCGAAGGCCTCCCGCACCGCGTCGGCCACCCTGTCCACCGCCGCCTCGACCCCGACCACCGGCGGCTGGAACCCGCCGCCGCGCCCCGCGCCGACCACCTGCCCGTCGGCCGCGATCACCGCCACGTCGGTCTTGCTGTTGCCGGCGTCGATCGCGAGCACGCGGGCGGCAGGGCCGGCCACGGGCGCCGTACCGTCGCTGACGGGCCCGGTGACGGCTCCGGCTGACGTCACGCCCACGCGAGGTGCTCCCGGTTGTGCGCGATCAACTGGTCGGTGAGGGTCTCGGCGTACGCGTACTGGCCGATCAGGGGGTGCGCGAGCAGCGCCCGGAAGACCCGCTCGCGCCCCCCGCGCAGGGCGGCCTCCAGCGCCAGGTCCTCGTACGCCGTCACGTTCGCCATCAGCCCCGCGAACAGCGGGTCGACGGGCGCCACCGGAAGTGGGGCCGTGCCCTGCGGGCCGACCGCCGCCTGCACCTCGATCACCGCGTCGTCCGGCAGGAAGGGCAGCGTGCCCCGGTTGTACGTGTTGACGACCTGGAACGCGCTGCCGGACCCGCCGAGCAGCGCCGCCGCCAGGTCCACCGCGGCCTCCGAGTAGTAGGCCCCGCCCCGCTTGGCGAGCAGCCCGGGCTTCTCGTCCAGCGTGGGGTCGGCGTACAGCTCCAGCAACCTCCGCTCCATCTCCGCCACTTCGGCGGCCCGTGACGGCTTGGTCCGCAGTTCCCGCACGACCTCGTCGTGCGCGTAGTAGTAGCGCAGGTAGTACGACGGGACGACGCCCAGGCCGTCGACCAGCGGGCGCGGCAGGTGCAGGTCGGCCGCGACGGCCTCACCGTGCTCGGCGAGCAGCTTGGGCAGCACGTCCTCGCCCTCGGGGCCGCCGAGGCGTACGCCGGTCTCCCAGGTGAGGTGGTTGAGGCCCACGTGGTCCAGGTGCACCTGGGCCGGGGCCACCCCGAGCAGGCCCGCGAACTTCCGCTGGAAGCCGATGGCCACGTTGCACAGCCCGACCGCCTTGTGCCCGGCCTGGAGCAGGGCCCGGGTCACGATGCCCACCGGGTTGGTGAAGTCGATGATCCACGCGTCCGGGTTGGTGCGCCGGACCCGCTCGGCGATGTCCAGCACCACCGGCACCGTACGCAGCGCCTTGGCGAGCCCTCCCGCGCCGGTGGTCTCCTGACCGACACAGCCGCACTCCAGCGGCCAGGTCTCGTCCTGTTCGCGGGCCGCCTGGCCGCCGACGCGGAGCTGGAGCAGCACGGCGTCCGCGCCGTCGACCCCCTGGTCCAGGTCGCCTGTCGTGACGATCCGTCCCTTGTGGCCCTGCCGCGCGAAGATGCGCCGGGCGAGGCCGCCGACCAGCTCCAGCCGGTCGGCCGCCGGGTCGACGAGCACCAGCTCCTCGATCGGCAGCGTGTCCCTGAGCCGGGCGAACCCGTCGATGAGTTCGGGGGTGTAGGTCGACCCTCCGCCGACCACGGTGAGCTTCACTGGGGATTCCTCGCATTCATGCGTGCGGAGCCGTCGAGCTTCGGCCGGGGGTCCGGGGCTTGTCCCCCGGGAGAACACCGCATACGTGGATCAACCCTTTACTCCGGTCAGGGTGACGCCCTCGACGAACGCCTTCTGTGCGAAGAAGAACACGAGGATCACGGGGGCCATGACCAGCACGGTCGCGGCCATGGTCAGGTTCCAGTCGGTGTGGTGCGCGCCCTTGAAGGACTCCAGGCCGTAACTCAGGGTCCACGCGCCCGGGTTCTCGGAGGCGTAGATCTGCGGGCCGAAGTAGTCGTTCCAGGCGTAGAAGAACTGGAACAGGGCGACGGCCGCGATGCCGGGCTTCGCCATCGGCAGGACGACCCGCAGCAGGGTCCGCAGCTCCCCGCAGCCGTCCACCTTCGCGGCGTCCAGGTACTCGTTCGGGATCGTCATCAGGAACTGCCGCAGCAGGAAGATGGAGAACGCGTCCCCGAACGCCATCGGAATGATCACCGGCCACAGCGAGCCCGACAGGTCCAACTGCTTGGCCCAGAACAGGTACATCGGGATGATGACCACCTGCGGCGGCAGCATCATCATCGAGATGACCAGCATCAGCGAGAGGTTCCGGCCGCGGAAGCGGAACTTGGCGAGCGCGTACGCCACGGGGACCGAGGACACGACGGTGAGGACCGTACCCAGTCCCGCGTAGACCAGCGTGTTCTTCCACCAGGTCAGGAAGCCGGGTGTGTCGAAGACCTGCCGGTAGTTGCCCCACTCCCAGCTGTCCGGCACGAGGTCGCGGGTGAGGGCCTGCTGGCCGCTCATCAGCGAGGTCAGGACGACGAACACGAAGGGCAGGGTGAAGAAGAGCGCGGCCGCGACGCCGAGGGAGTGGACGGCGATCCACTCCAGGAACGCCCTGCGGCGGGCCGTGCGCTCGGCGGTGGTCGGCGTGCTCAACCGCACCGGATTGTCCAGTACTTGGGTCATGGTCAGTCACCTGCCTGGATGAGTCCGCCCCGGCGCCGCATCAGCAGCGCGGTGAACGCCATGGCGAGGGCGAACAGCACCAGCGCGACCACACAGGCCGAGCCGTAGTCGAAGCGCTGGAAGCCGAGGTTGTAGACGAGCTGGGGCAGCGTCAGGGTCGACTTGTCCGGGTAGCCCGGCTCGAACTGCTGGCCGGAGCCGCCGATGATGCCGGAGGCGACCTTCCCCGCCACCAGCGGCTGCGTGTAGTACTGCATCGTCTGGATCACGCCCGTGACGACGGCGAACATCACGATCGGCGAGATGTTCGGCAGCGTCACGAACCGGAACCGCTGCCAGGCCGACGTCCCGTCCAGCTCGGCGGCCTCGTACTGCTCCTTCGGTACGTCGAGCAGCGCGGCCATGAAGATGACCATGAGGTCGCCCACGCCCCACAGCGCGAGCGCGGTGAGGGCCGGCTTGGACCAGGTGGGATCGGTGAACCAGCCGGGCGTCGGCAGGCCGAGGTCGCCCAGGATGGAGTTGACCGGCCCCGTGCCGGGGTTGAGGAGGAAGACGAAGGCCAGCGTCGCGGCGACGGGCGGGGCGAGGTAGGGGAGGTAGAAGAGGGTGCGGAAGACGCCCGTGCCGGTCTTGATCTTCGTGATCAGCAGACCGACGCCGAGGCCGAACAGCACCCGGCAGGTCACCATCACCAGGACCAGCCACAGCGTGTTGCGCAGCGCCGGCCAGAACAGCGGGTAGTCGTTGAAGACGTAGGCCCAGTTGCCGAGGCCCCGGAACTCCGGTACGCCGAAGCCGTCGTACTTCATGAACGAGAAGTACACGGTGGACACCAGCGGATAGGCGAAGAAGACGCCGAAGCCGATGAGCCACGGTGACAGGAAGGCCACCGTCCGAAGCGCCGACATACGGCGCTTCGAACGGAGTGTGCGTGTGGACACGCGCAGACTCTGCGTGGACATCGAACGCTACTTCGCCTGCTCGATGTCGCGGTCGATCTGCTCGGCGGTCTTCTCCAGACCGGCCTTGAGGTCCTTCGCCTTACCGGACTCGTACTGGTAGCCGAAGTCCTGGAGGGTCGTCTGGTACGTGGAGCCGTTGATGGAGGCCGGCGGGGTGTTCGACTTCGGGTGCTGCGCGATGTCGATGAACGTCTTGAAGGCGGGGTCCACCTCCAGGTCGGGCGACTTCAGGGCCTCGAACGTGGACGGCACATTGTGGATGGCGTTGGCGAAGGAGACGACGGCCGCGGTGTCGGTCGTCAGGTACTTCACCAGCTCCCAGGCCGCGTTCTGCTTCTTGCTCTGGGGGGCGATGCCGATGATCGTGCCGGAGAGGAAGCCCTTGCCGTACTCGTCGACCTCGTCGTCGGCCACGGGCAGCGGAGCGGTGCCGATCTCGAAGTCGCTCCCCACGGCGTCCTTGGCCATGCCCAGCCGCCACTCGCCGTCGAGCTGCATGGCCACCTGGCCCTTGTGGAAGGGGTGCTCCGCGCCCCACTCGTCACCGAAGGTGTTGCGGTACTTCTCCAGCTTCGCGAAGCCGCCGAGGTCGTCGATCAGCTTCTTCTGGTACGTGAACATCTCCGCGAACGCCGGGTCCTTGGCGATGTTCGACTTGCCGTCCTTGTCGAAGTAGGCGTGGTCCCACTGGGACATGTAGTGGTCCACGACCGTCTCGTAGCCGTGGTAGGTCGGCATGAAGCCGAGCTGCTCGTAGCTGTCGCCCTTGGACTTCGTCAGCTTCTTGGCGACCTTCGCGAACTCCGACCAGGTCTTCGGCGGGGACTTGATGCCCGCCTTCTCGAAGGCGTCCTTGTTGTAGTAGAGGCCGTAGGCGTCGCCCAGCAGCGGCAGCGCGCAGCGGGTGCCCTCGAACTGGGTGTAGTCCAGCATCGGCTTCGGGATGACCTTGTCGAGGTCGAGCTTCGACTTCTCGATGAAGGGCTTGAGGTCGAGGAAGGCCCCGGAGGAGCAGAACTTGCCGATGTTGGAGGTGGTGAACGACGACACCACGTCCGGCCCCTTGGAACCGCCCGCGCGCAGCGCCTGGTTGAGCTTGTCGTCGTTGATGTTGCCGACGACCTTCACCGTGATGTTGGGGTGGGCCTTCTCGAAGCTGTCGACGTTCTCCTGGATCGCCTTGACCTCGGCGGGGGCGCTCCAGCCGTGCCAGAAGGTGATCGTCGTCTTGGCGTTCGGGTCGTCCGAGGCGGCGGTCTGCGACTGGCCGGTACAGGCGGTGGCGAGGAGGGCGAGGGAGGCGGAGGCGGCGAGCGCGATGGCCGCGTTCTTGGGCATTCTGGACATGACGGGGTCTCTCCAGGGCAGGGATGACGTGGGACGGGTGGGACCGGTGGGACGGGGATGGACTGCGAGGGGGACGTAAGGGGTGCCCGTACGCGGAGGCCGTGCGGGTTTCCGTACGTGGGGGCCGTGCGGGTACGGGGCTCAGCGCGAGGTGTCGAAGACCTCGTCGCGGGTGGTCGCGAGCGCGCTCTCCAGCGCGCCGCGCAGGACGGGATGCTCGGTCACGTCGCCGACGACGAGCCGGGGCCGGGTCGCGGCGAGTTCCGCCAGCTCGGCCTGGACGAGGGCACGGAGGGGTTCGCCCCCCGAGGTGAGCGCGGAACCGCTGAGGACGACGAGTTCGGGGTCGAGCACGGAGACCAGTGAGGCCAGACCGGTGGCCAGGGCCGTCGCGTACGCCTCCAGGAGCCGTCGGTGGGGGCCGTGGCCCGGGCCGCTGTCCGCGGCCCGGGCCACGAGAGTGGCGGCGACCTCGGTGTACGGCCCCTCCGGGATGTCCTCGACCCCCAGTTCACGGGCCAGCCTCGGGACGGCCTGCGCGCCGGCCAGCTCCTGGAAGCCGCCGCTGCCCGCCTTGCTGACATGGCGGACCAGGGGGGCGCCCGGCACCGGCAGGAAACCCACCTCGCCGGCGCCGCCGGTCCAGCCGCGGTGCAGTCGGCCGCCGAGGACGAGCGCGGCGCCGAGGCCGCCCTCGTTCCACAGCAGGACGAAGTCGTCGTGGCCCCGGGCCGCGCCCAGCCGCTGTTCGGCGAGGGCGACGAGGTTGACGTCGTTCTCGTACTCGACCGGCATCGGCAGCGCGGCGGCCAGCTCGCCCAGGAGGGTGGGGGAGTGCCATCCGGGCAGATGGGAGGCGTAGCGCAGCCGGCCCGTGCCCGGGTCGAAGGCGCCCGGGGTGCCGATGACGAGCCGGTGGACGTCGTCCCGGGCGAGCCCGGCGGCCTTGACGGCCCCGTCGAGGGCGTCGGTGACCTGCCGTACGGCGGCGTGCCCGGAGCGGCGTCCCGGGGTGGGGACCTCGTGCTCGCCCACCGTGCGGCCGGTGATGTCGGCGACGGCGGCGAGGATGCGCTCGGGGGTCACGTCGAGTCCGGCGGCGTACGCGGCGGCGGGGTTCAGCGCGTACAGCTGGGCGCCCGGTCCGGGTCTGCCCTCGCTGGTGCCGGTCACCAGGACGAGTCCCGCCGCCTCCAACCGGGCCAGGAGCTGCGAGGCGGTCGGCTTCGACAGTCCGGTGAGCTTCCCGATACGGGTGCGGGACAGGGGGCCGTGGGCGAGGAGCAGGTCGAGGGCGGCGCGGTCGTTCATGGCGCGCAGAACGCGTGGGGTGCCCGGAGTGCTGCCGGGTCCGGTTCCTGCCATGCGTGTCGACACCTGCCTCTCGGCTGCTCAGCATTCCAGTGAGGTGGTCGCGGGGTCCATACGGGGTCGTGGACCACGGCCACTGTTAGGAAAGTTTCCTATTGGTTGGCAGGACCGTAGGTCTAAACCAATGAGTCGTCAAGGGGTGGAACGCGGACCGCGCCCGAGGCAACGGAGTCGTTATGTGCGGACGGCGGGGCGTGGGATCGCGTGGGCCTGCCCCACGTCGCCGAAGCCGGCGGTGGACGGCCCCGGGCCCTCACGCGAACCGCCCCCGAGGCGACGAACTCGTCGCCTCGGGGGCGGTGTCACGCGGCGCGTGCCGTTGGGGCACGCCTTGAGGTTGGCTTCACTGCACGTCGACGAAGTCGGCCGTGGACGTCTTCGCGGCCGTGGTGGACGTGCCGGCGAACGTGTAGCGGTAGGAGCCGTCGACCGAGGCGGTGACGGTGGTGGACAGGGCGCCGGCCGTGCCCGAGGTCACCGTCTTGACGTTCGTGTACGTGTCGCTGCCCGCGGCCTTGAACTGGAGGGTCACCGACTGGCTGGTGTAGCCGCTGTACGAGCCGGTCGCCCAGTTCGCGCGGGTCAGGTTGCCCTTGACGGTGAGGGTCTTGCCCTTGGCCACCGGCTCCGGTGTGGCGTTGGTGGTGAGCTTGGCGGCGCGCTTGAGGGTGGCCGTGGCGGGGGTGGCGCGGCCGACGTAGTCGTAGCCGTCGCCGTCCGTGCGCTCGTACTCGGCGACGGACTTCCAGGTGGTGGCGTCGGCGGCCTCGAACAGCTCGTACTGCGGGTCGATGGTGATGTCGCCGGTGCAGTTCTGCGTGGTGTCGTCCACGGCCGTGCAGGTGGGTGTCCCGCCCGGACCGAGGATGTTCTCGGCGGTGGCGACGCTGGTGCCGCGGTAGAGCAGGACCGTGGTGTTGACGTCGGCGAACTGGACGTCGGCGGAGCGCGTGATCGTGTACGTGACCGGAACGGTGACCGTGTTGGTCGTTCCGACCGTGATCGCCTTCCCGCTGTTGACGACCACGTTCGAGAAGGTGATGTCCGGCGTCAGCGCCTGCGCCGACGGCACGGCGAGGGCCGACAGAGCCAGGGCACCGGAGAGGGCGGTGCCCAGTGCGAGCTTTCGCATGTATCCCCACATTCGAAACGGACCCCTGGGCGTTGCGCTCCAGAACAAGGGCCCGCTGTTGGGGTGACCCTAGGTGAAGGCGAGGCAGAAGCGGAATGCGGAATATCCATGAGAACGGTGTGAGACTCCGCGCCCGGCGCGGACTTCCGGCGCACGTCATCCGCGGGGGGCGCCTGGCGCACCCGGAGGACGGGACGCGGGAAGCGGAGCGCGGTCTGGCGTGCCGCGAGCGGCTGGCCTCGTGGGCTTCCGGGTACTGCGGCGGTGGGCCTGATCCGGGGCGCGCCCTGGCCTGGAGAGGTTCCCCGGGTGCGTGGCCGTCGGCCTGATCCGGCGGTGCCGCTGGTGTCCCCGAGCTCAGGACTGCGGATCACGGTCCGTGACCGCGCACGCGCACATGCCTGCGGCGCGTGGAGGCACCGGGTTGTGTCGGCGGTGGGCCGGATCTGGCGGGTGCGCCCCTGCGCCTCAAGGCTCCGGGCCGCGTACGCCCCGGCTTGTCGAGGCACTCGGGGGCTCGGGGGCCTTGGCGGCGGACCGATCAAGTGGGCGCCCCTTTGACGCTTCAAGCCCCCGGACACACCTCAAGGCCCCGGAAGCACCTCAAGGCCCCGGGCACACACACTCAGGCCCCGGACACACCTCAAGGCCCCGGGGCGTTGGCGTCCCCCGGGGCCCGGAGCGGCACCCGGCGTTCTCAGCGGAGCGCCAGGGCATGGAAAAGCCCGGATCGTCAGGCGGAGATGCCGTCGATCCGGGCCAACGCGTCGTCCGCGCCGTACGGCTGCAGGTAGGGCAGCCAGCGCGGGTCCCTATGGCCGGTCCCGATGATGCGCCAGGCCAGGCCGGTGGGTGGGGCGGGTTTGTGGCGGAGCCGCCAGCCTATCTCGACGAGATGACGGTCGGCCTTGACGTGGTTGCAGCGACGGCAGGACGCCACCACGTTGTCCCACACGTGCTTGCCCCCGCGACTGCGCGGGATGACGTGGTCGACGCTGGTTGCGACGCCACCGCAGTACATGCACCGGCCCCCGTCACGGGCGAACAGCGCCCGACGGGTCAGTGGAACGGGCCCCCGGTAAGGGACCCGAACGAACCTTTTGAGCCGGACCACGCTGGGTGCGGGGACTGTGACGGTCGCGCTGTGCATGAAGGCGCCGGACTCCTCGAGGCATATGGCCTTGTTCTCGAGGACGAGGACGAGCGCGCGGCGGAGCGGTACGACGCCGAGTGGCTCGTACGACGCGTTGAGGACCAGGACGTGCGGCACGGATGCCTCCTTGTACGCCGGCGGCGCGTGGCTCGCGCCGTGGACGATCCGTAGTCAGTCTCCCCTCATGCCTGGTGGAAGCGCCACCATGTCCCGGTAACGGGCTGGGAGTGTTTTCGACCACACGTCATTCATCCCCCGGATCGCCAACGGTTCATCCCCCCAGTTCATTCGGCCTGTTCACCACTGGTGGAGCACGGTCTCTCCCCCGAACATCACAACGATCCCCACACGATGCCCCGATAGTGTGGTGGTTCTGTCCGGCAGTCCACGCCCACCCACGGTCCGGTCAGGGCTCGTCCACGTTCGTGACGGGTCCGCGGCGGTTCCTGGGCCGTGTCCCCCACTGTCTGCTGGCGGATCCGCTACACCTGGAGGTACCTGCCGTGTCCTTGTCCGTCCTGCTGTCGGCCGCCGAACCCGGTGAGGAACCGACGGCCCCCACGCTCCAGGACGCCCAGGAGAGCGCGACCGACGCCGCGAGCTGGGTCGAGGAGAACTGGTCCACCTGGCTCGCGATCGGTCTGCGGGTCCTGCTGATCCTGGTGATCGCGGCCGTGCTGAGAGTGGCGATCCGCCGCGCCATCACCAAGCTCATCGACCGGATGAACCGTACGGCCCAGGCGGTCGACGGCACGGCCCTCGGCGGGCTCCTGGTCAACGTGGAGCGCCGCCGCCAGCGCTCCCAGGCCATCGGCTCGGTCCTGCGTTCGGTGGCCTCGTTCCTGATCATGGGCACCGCCGGCCTGATGATCCTCGCCACCTTCGAGATCAACCTGGCACCGCTGCTGGCCTCGGCCGGTGTCGCGGGTGTGGCGATCGGTTTCGGTGCCCGGAACCTGGTGACGGACTTCCTCTCCGGTGTCTTCATGATCCTCGAGGACCAGTACGGGGTCGGCGACACCGTGGACGCGGGGGTCGCCTCCGGAGAGGTGATCGAGGTGGGGCTGCGCGTGACCAAGCTGCGCGGTGACAACGGCGAGATCTGGTACGTCCGCAACGGCGAGGTCAAGCGCATAGGCAACCTCTCCCAGGGCTGGTCCACCGCCGGAGTCGACGTCACGGTCCGCTCCGACGAGGACCTGGACCGGGTCCGCCGCCTGCTGCTGGAGGTCGGCGAGCAGCTGAGCAAGGACGAGCCCTGGAACGAGCGCCTCTGGGGCCCGGTCGAGGTCCTGGGCCTGGACAGCGTCCAGCTCGACTCGATGGTGGTCCGTGTCTCGGCCAAGACGATGCCGGGCAAGGCCCTGACCGTGGAGCGCGAGCTGCGCTGGCGTATCAAGCGGGCCTTCGACGCGGCCGACATCCCCATCGTGGGTGGTATCCCGGCCCAGGCCGAGGCGGAGCCGGACGTGGACCCGTCGGCGGGCATGGCGCCCCCGTCGGCGTACTCCTCCACGTCGTCGCCCCAGTCGGAGCGCGCGGCGCCGATCGCCCCGGCGAGCCCCACGAAGTAGTGCTCCGTACGCCCGTTACGACTCGGCGCCCCGGAAGGTCCCCCGTGCCTCCCGGGGCGCCGAGCCCGTTCTGCCGGCGTTACGCGTAGCGCAGCTCCGCCGGGTTCAGGGTGCGGCGCAGGAGCGGGAGCGAGGTGGCCGCGGCCAGGAGGCAGAGGGCGTACACCGCCACCGGGACCAGGAGCGCCTCGTACGGCACGCCCCAGCCTCCGCCGTCGGCGAAGGACGTGTACGTGACACCGATCGCCATGCCGCCGGCGCCCGCCAACAGGACCGCCGGGGCGAGCGGGAGCGCGGTCTCCAGCAGCAGTGCCCGGACGAGCACGGTGCGCGGCACCCCCGCCGCGACCTGCGCGGCCAGGCCCCGGCGCCGGGTGGCCAGCGACTCGGCGGCGCCGACGGCCAGGCCGGAGAGCGTGATGGCGAGGGCGACGACGATGGCCGCGCCGGTGAGGTTGATGCCGGTGGTGTAGAAGGTCATGCTCGCGGCCAGTCGCTCGGGCCCGCGTGCGTTCAGGGTGGCGAGCAGTCCGTGCCGTACACCCATGAAGCCGGTGCCGACGACGGTCACCAGGAGCACCGCCGCGTGGGTGCGGGCCGCCGCCCACGGGTCGTCGCGCAGGCGTTCCGCGGCGATCAGCACGGCGGGGTTCCCGCTGCGAGCGGCCAGCATCCGGCCTGTGAGCCGCGAGGTCGCGCCGGTCAGCCATACCGCGCCCATGCCGGTCAGGATCACCACGGTGAAGGCCGTCAGCGGAGCCGTGCCGGGCCCGCCGAACTCGCCCGGCGCCACGAGGAGCCCCACCGGCAGCAGAGCCAGTGCCGTCGCCAGGTACGCGGCGTACACGCCCCGGCCCGCGGTCGGCCGCACCCGCCGTACCCAGCCGAGCGGCGAGGCCACCACCCGGCGCAGCGCGAGGGCGCTCACGAGAGCACCCAGCAACGGGATCGCGAGCCCGACCAGCGCGATCCCCACCCAGACGAGCGCAGGCGGGTCCGCCAGGCCCAGCAGGAACAGGACGAAGAACACCGTGGCGACCGCCGAGCCCACCAGGCACGCCAGCCCCGACTCCAGCGCGGCGATCCGCCGCGCCTGCCCGGCCGACGCTCCCGCGAGCCGCAGCCCGGCCAGGCGCCGGTCACGGTGCACGGCGCCGATCCGGGCGCACTGGCCGAGGAAGCCGAGCACGGGCACCAGCAGGAGCAGCAGCGCGAGCATCACGCCCGAGCGCGGACCCGGCTCGTCGAGCAGCCCGGCGGCGAGCGAAACGCGGTACTGCCGCCCCGACACCGAGGCCAGCACCGCCGCGCCGAGCATGAACCCCGTCGCCAGC
>NZ_VJZE01000110.1 GCF_009377205.1 Streptomyces phyllanthi | reverse complement strand
GCTGTACGTTCGCCGCCGGGTCACCGATGGTGCTCATCGGCACGGCAGGCGCGGCGAGTACGCCGAGCGCTCCCGTCAGCCTGCCCCGCTCCGCGCCGCCTCCCACAGTGACGCCCAGTCGGGCAGCTTCACCACGCTCCGCCCGAGCGCGGCCCCGAGTTCCGCCTCGGCCCGCTCGATCGCCTGCCACCCGGACCACTCCACGGGCGTGATCCCCGCCGCCCGCAGCCCGTCGAGCGGATCGTCGGGCACGTCCCGTCGTACGAGGACGGGGGCGTCCTCCAGCAGTGAGGTCACCGTCTCCTTGGCGCAGGGCCGGTTGGTGCCGATCACCCCGGTCGGGCCCCGCTTGATCCACCCGGCCACGTACTCGCCCGGCGCCACCACACCCTCGCGCAGCACCCGCCCGGCCAGATGCGGCACGGTGCCGTGCTCCGCGTCGAACGGCAGCCCGTCGAGCGGCATCCCTCGATACCCCACCGACCGCAGCACCAGCTGCGCCTCGATCTCCTCGTACCGTCCGGTGCCCCTCACCCCGCCGTGCCCGTCCGGCTCCGTCCGCTCGAAACGCACCCCGGCCACACGGTCGCCGTCGGCGAGGAACGCGACGGGCCGCAGGAAGAACCGCAGCCCGATCCGGTGCCGGCCCTCGGCGGGGGCCGCGGAGGCCCAGCCGCGCAGCACCTCCACATTGCGGCGCTGCGGGGCGGGCAGTCCGGAGGGATCGACGTACGCCGGATCGAGCTCCAGCTCCGCCGGGTTCACGGTCACCCGGGTCTCGGGCAGGGTGCCCAGCTCGCGGAGCTCCTTGGTGGTGAAGCGCGCCTGGGACGGTCCGCGCCGACCCACCATGTGGACCTCCGCGACCTTGCTCGTGGCGAGCGCGGTCAGGGCCGCCTGCGGCATGTCGGTGGGGCTCAGCTCCGTCACACCCCGGGCCAGCATCCGGGTCACGTCCACCGCGACGTTCCCGACGCCGATCACCACAGCCGCCCGCGCCCCGAGGACGAAGCCCTCCGCCAGGGCGTCCGGGTGCGCGCTGTACCAGGACACGAACTCTGTCGCCGACCAGCTGCCCCGCAGTTCCTCGCCCGGAATCCCGAGGTGCCGGTCGGTGGCGGCGCCCACGCAGTACACCACCGCGTGGTACAGCTCCCGCAGCCGCTCGACCGGCAGCCCGCCCGGGCCGACCTCCACACCGCCCAGGAAGCGCACCCGCTCGTGCTCCAGCACGGTCCGCAGGTTGTTCTGCAACGACTTGATCTTCTCGTGGTCGGGCGCGACGCCGTACCGCACCAGGCCGTACGGGCACGGCAGCCGGTCGAGGACATCGACGCGCACCACGGGATCCTGCTGGACGAGACCCTGGGCGGAGTAGACCCCGCTGGGTCCCGAACCGACGACGGCCACACGCAGCACGGCGGAACTCCTTACGTGAGGAGATCGCTGATGCCTTCAGCATCGCACCGCGCGGCCCGCCGGGGGAGGGGGAGCGGGCGTGTGTCGCCGTACGGCGGGGCGCCGCTGCGCTGAGGGAGTGCGCTGCGCGCCGCGCCCTGCGTGCCCATTCGCCTCGCATGTGATCACGCGCTTACGTTGCGTGTGTGCTGGAAGCATCCATCCTGAATCTCTCCGGCCGGAAACGGCCGGAGGGAGTCGTCTCCGTGTGGCCCGCGTGGGAAGTGCAGGAGCACGACGCCGCCACGGCCTGGTACAACGCCCGGCTGACGTTCGCCGACGGCGCCTGCGTCGACGTACTCGCCGTGGTGTCCGAGGGGCACGTCTGCATCGAGGACGTACGTGCCCAGCCGCCCCTGTCCCTGGACGACCTGACCGACCTCGCGGACTGGATCGAGGGGCCGCTCTGCGAGGCGTGCGGAGTACGGCCCTCCTGGCCGCGCGGCGTCGAGGGGTGGCGGCTCGTCGCGGAGGAGTACCGCGCGGCACAGGAGCGGGGCATCGATCCCGTGCTCGCGGTGATGAGCGCGACGGGCCACAGTCGGCGCAGGGCGCTCAGGCTGATCGCCGGAGCACGCGACGAGGGCTTTCTGACACCTCGCCACATCCGCCGCTAGACGGGCGCGTCCCGGTGACGGCCCCGTGCGCAGGCCGTCACCGGGATCCGCCGCGAACACCGACCGGAACCGCCCCGCCCCGAGCCGCGGCCCTCATCCCATGTCGCGCATCCGGTTGATCTCGGTCGTCTGCTGCGCGATCACGTCGTCGGCCATCTCCTCGACCTGGATGTTGTTGCCCTGCGCCTTCACATCGGTGGCCATGGAGACCGCCCCCTCGTGATGCGTGATCATCAGCGTCAGGAAGAGTTCGTCGAACGCCTTCCCCTTCGCCGCGCGCAACTTCTTCAGCTGTGCCTCGGTGGCCATCCCGGGCATCGCCTCGTGCGTGTGCTCGCCCCCAGTGCTCTGCTTCTCCTCGCCGTGGGTCTTCAGCCAGCCCTCCATCGCGGAGATCTCCGGTCGCTGCGCCGCCGAGATCCGCGCGGCGAGCCGCTTCACCTGGGTCGATGCGGCGCGTGAGGGCGCGAGTTCGGTCATCTCGAGGGCCTGGGTGTGGTGCTCGATCATCATCCGCGCGTACGCGAGGTCCGCCGAGTTGGGCGAGTCGTCCTCGGCACGCCGCTTCTGCGCGTCCTCGGCGGAGAGGGTCTCCGCGGCCTCGCCCGGCTTGCCGGGGGCGATCACCGAGGGCCCGTTCGCCCTGGCGGAGCCGGCGTCACCGTCACCGTCCGAACCCGAGTCGCATCCCGCGAGGGCGAGCACGAGTACGGAGGCCATCGGTAACGCGGCGATCAGCGGTGCGCGGGACGTACGGCGAACCAACACAGTGACCTCCTGGGGCACAGGAACTGACGTGCACCTCGTGAGTGCTGATGAAGGGTTTAGCACGCTTCGGCGAGCAAGTGATCAAAAAGAATCGTTACAAGTGCATTGCCATCTGTTGATCTGTACACGACGCGGACGATACTGCGGTGATCCGTGAACCGTTCGCCTGCGAACGGCGACAAGGGAGGACACAGTGACCCTGTTGAACGACCTGTTAGCACGGCGGAGACACATGGGAGTCGCCGCCACCGCGGCGGGACTCCTGGCCGCACTGCTCACGGCCGGCCCCGCGGCTGCCACCCCCGATCCCGGGGACGTACCCGTCACTCCGGAGAAGGTCTCCCAGCGCGACGCGGCCGAGACGAGGGAGGCGATCGAAAGCGGCGAGATACCCGGACAGAACGAGATCGTCCACTCCGACAACATCAAGCACGTCACGAACATCCCCAAGGACCTGCTGCCCGGCACCAACTCGGACCTGGCCTTCCAGGGCAGATACGCCTACGCCGGCAACTACGACGGGTTCCGCATCTTCGACATCAGCAACCCGAAGGCGCCGAAGACGGTGTCCCAGGTGCTCTGCCCGGGCGCGCAGAACGACATCTCCGTCTCCGGCAACCTGCTGTTCCTGTCCACCGACTCCTCGCGCAGCGACAACTCCTGCAACAGCACCACGCAGCCCGCGACCGAGAAGTCCTCGTGGGAGGGCATGAAGGTCTTCGACATCAGCGACAAGAAGAACCCCAAGTACGTCGCCGCCGTCGAGACCGCCTGCGGCTCGCACACCCACACCCTGGTGCCCGAGCGCAGGAACGTCTACGTCTACGTCTCCTCGTACTCGCCCAACGCCGCCTTCCCCGACTGCCGGCCGCCGCACGACGGCATCTCGATCATCAAGGTGCCGCGCAAGGCGCCCGAGAAGGCGGCCGTGGTGAACTTCCCCGTGCTCTTCCCCGGTGAGGGACCGGACGGCGGCGGGAACCCCGGCGGTCCCACCAACCCGGGCGTGTCCAAGACGACCGGCTGTCACGACCTCACCGTGCTGCCCTCCAAGGACCTCGCGGCGGGCGCCTGCATGGGCGACGGCATCCTGTTCTCCATCAAGGACCCGGAGAACCCGAAGATCATCGACCAGGTCCAGGACAACGTGAACTTCTCGTTCTGGCACTCGGCGACCTTCAACCAGAAGGCCGACAAGGTCGTGTTCACCGACGAGTTGGGGGGCGGCGGCGCGGCCACCTGCAACGAGGCCATCGGGCCCAACCGGGGCGCCGACGGCATCTACGACATCACCGGCAAGGGTGACAAGCGCAAGCTAGTCTTCCGCGGCTACTTCAAGATCCCGCGCCACCAGGCGGACACCGAGAACTGCGTCGCCCACAACGGCTCGCTGATCCCGGTCAAGGGCAGGGACATCATGGTCCAGGCCTGGTACCAGGGCGGTGTCTCCGTCTGGGACTTCACCAACTCCTCCAACCCCAAGGAGATCGCCTACTTCGAGCGCGGCCCGATCGCCACGGACGCGCTGTCCTTGGGCGGCAGTTGGTCGGCGTACTACTACAACGGCTACATCTACTCGAACGACATCACCAAGGGCTTCGACGTCCTGAAGCTCAACGACCGGCGCACGGACCCGGCCAGGTGGGTCCGTCTGAACGAGCTGAACGTGCAGACACAGCCGGACTACTTCGGCTGACCGGCACTCCGGCCGCCCGTGACGCCTGCGGGCGGCCGTCCGCACGGCCCACCGGGCGGACATCCGTCGAGAAGAACCGCGACAGACACCTGTCGCACGCCCCGCCGGGCCTTTCCTTACCGGGCGGGGCACCCGATTCCTCGTCGAGGCCGTTGCGTCGGAACAGCTCGGTCCGCAACGGCACGTTGGGCAGCACCATGGCGTGGACCGCACCCATGAGCAGCGCACGCAGCAGGGCGTGGTCCCCGGCCACATCCGTGGAGCCGTGGCGGGTGACGGTGTCCCGCAGCAGTTCGCCGAGGGCCTGCTGTTCGGCGAACTGCCGTTTGCCGGGGAGCAGTACGACACCACCCGCGCGCCGATCCGGCCCGGTCCGCCATGTCCCCGAGTGCTGTCGCCTCGTGGCCGTGCTCGCCGACGAGTTCAACTGCCGTCTGCAGAAAGCCGTTCCCTTGAACGTTGCCGCAATTCTTCGTTGACCGAGGACTTGCCCGGGGACATCCTGTAACTCCTGCGTTGACTGGCTGCCGGCCAACTATACTCAGCGCCTCCGGGTGACCACCCTGAGTGGGCTCGCCCTGAGCTGCCCGTCCCGGGCCACGCGGGGGATGGTCCGGGGCGGGTGAGCAGGAGGCCGGCGGTTCGTCAGCCGACCAGGTCCAGGACCGGTCGCAGCCCGTCCGGCCGCCGGGCCGCCGGCAGATGGTCCACGAAGTGCACCGCGCAGCCAAGAGCCGCCGCACCGCCGTCCGCCCGACGGTCGTCCCCCACCATCAGTGTGTCCTCCGGGGCCACGCCCAGTGCCTCGCAGGCGAGGGTGAACAGACGCGGATCGGGCTTCTGGACGCCGTGTTCGTACGACAGCACGTACGCGTCCACGTGCGGGTCCAGTCCGTGGTGGCGGAACACCGGCCGCAGGTCCCAGCCGATGTTGCTGACCACGCCGACGGCCACCCCGCGATCGCGCAGGGCGCCGAGGACCTCGACCGCGTCCGGGTAGGGCTCCCAGGCCCCCGGGGCCATGTGCCGGTCGTACAGGGCGTCGTGGAGCTCCGGGGCGGGCAGGGACACCTGACGGGACAGGCCCGTGTACGCCGCCCGGTGCTGCTCGGCGCTCCGGTCCCGGAACGCCCACAGCTCGGCCAGTTCGCCCGCCGGCGGCTCCGAGGGGAGTGCCCCGCCCGCGAGCGCGCCCGCTCTCTCCAGAGCCTCGGCCGTACGGACCAACTCCGGCTCGGGCAGGGAGGCACCGGCCTCCGCCAGTACCGCCCGCAGCCAGGACTCGGCGGACTCGATGCGGAAAAGGGTTCCGGAGAAATCGAAGAGCACGGCCTTGGTCGTCATGAGGAAGATCTTTCGGGGCGGGCCCTTCACAGGTCAAGCAGGCCCGGCGCCATGTCCTTTCGCGCCATGCCACTTCCCGTACGACCACACCGCCAGCGTGACCGTCAGCGCCCCCAGCAGCCAGCCGCCCAGCACGTCCGACATCCAGTGCACGCCCAGCCAGACACGGGTCAGGCCGACGCCCACGACGGAGACCACGGACACGGCGAGCGCCGTGCGCCACAGGACACGCCCGGCGCCGTACAGGTGCAGCAGCCACAGGACCAGTCCGCACACCACCGTGGTGGTCAGGGCGTGCCCCGACGGGAACGCCGCGTAGTGGGCGGAGTCGACGGGGTCGGTCCACACGGGCCGCTCCCGGCCGACGGCCGCCTTGAGGCCCTGTTGCAGCAGAGTGCCGAGGGCGCAGGTGACCGCCACCCACACGGCGAGCAGCCGGGCCGCGTGTCTCCACACCAGCCAGACGACGGTGAGCGCGGCGATGACGCGCATCGTGACCGGGTCCCACACCCAGTCCGTCAGGATGCGGAACACGTGGGTCACACCGCTCTCGTCGACCGCCCAGCGGTGCGTGGTCCGCGCGATGTCGCCGTCGAGCGACATCAGCGGCTGCCAGGAGGCGGCCACCAGCAGCAGGAGCAGTACGGACGGCAGGGCGAGCGTCACGGCGGCGCGTACGGCGGGCCGGGCGCCGGGTGGGCGGGGCGGTGATTCGACGGACGCGGGGTGCATACAGCGATCCTCGCCGACTCGTGGGGCAGGAGGCCAACGCCGGGGCGTGAGATCACACTCACGTGGCGCGACGGGAACCGGAGGAGACTGCTCCACGTTCCCACGCGGCCGGGGCCCGCCGTGCCGAGTGCCCGGCTGCTACCCGAGTGCCCGCAACCCCGGTACGAATGCCACCAGTACCGGGACCACCGGAACCAGTGCGGCGGCCGCCGTCAGGCGCAGCCGGCGGGCGGCCGTGAGCCGGTCCGGGGGAGTGAGGAGCCGGTGGACGCGCTGCGGGACATGGGTCTCCGGGGCCGGGCACGGGCCGAACACGCCCCGGTCCTCGTTGAGTCCGACGAGTGCGAGGGCGGTGGTCAGACGGCCGAAGCGGCGGGACGCCATGTCGTCGGCGGCGAGTTCGACCAGACGGTGCATCTCGTCGCGGAACGCGGCGAACACGGGGACCTGCGGAAACCCGTTGGCGAGCGCGGCCGAGCAGTGCAGCAGCCAGTCGTGGCGCGCCCGCGCGTGCCCCTGCTCATGGGCGAGCACGGCGTCCAGTTGCCGGCCCTTCAGGCGCTGCAACGCGGCCGTGGTGATGACGAGTCGGGGCTCCGCCCCCGGCAGCCACCAGGCGTCCGGGCGCTCGCCCTCCAGGACGACGAGACGGTCGGTTCCGGGCCGCTCGCCCGGCAACAGGGGGGCGCGCACCAGGAGTTCGGTCCGCCGCTGCCGACGGCGCCGCCGTGCCCGTACGACCTCGCGGACCAGCATGGCCGCGGTCCACAGGCCGCCGCACGCGAGCGCCACAGCGGTCGTCGCGGCCCACGGGTGGCCCGTGCTGAGCGCGTACGCCTCCACGACCTCGTTCGGCGCCGGCGCGAACACATGGCCCCGTACGGCGGTCCAGGCGGCGGACGCGCTCAGCGTCATCGACAGGGCGCAGCACAACAGTACGGCGACGACCACGCACTGCCATGTCCACAGGGCGACCACCGGTTCGCGGTCCGGCCAGTCGGCCCGGGCGAGCAGCCGCGGGGCGACGACGGCGGTCAAGGCGCCGAGCAGCATCAGTGCCGCGGGGACCATCATGAGGCGAACCCTATGTGTGGCGCGGTCCACGGGGACATGACATCGGGCGGCAAAGTGACGCAGGCCACGGTTTCGTACACGTGGTGACGGCGGAGTCCGCTCAGAGTGCGAGCAGCATCGCGACCATCGCGATGCTCATCGACAGCCGGCACGCGCGGACCAGCTCGGGACGGTCACGCCATCCGGCGGCCCCGGCAGCTCCTGCGGCTTCCGTGCCTCCGGCCACGGCCGCCACGGGTATCAGCCGGAGCCCCGCCCACAGGACGTAGCCGGTGAAGTACAGCAGGAGCGCACCCGTCACGGCGGGCACCCCGGTGGGGCCGTGCGAGCCGTGCGGCCCGGGGGCGGCGGCCATCACCGACGCCATGTAGACCATCGCCAGCGTGCTCACCGAGTGGTGCAGATGGAGCGGGCTCGTCCGGGCCGCCCACAGCGCACGCACCGCCACCGCGCCGAACACGGCCGCGTGGACGAGCCAGGCCCAGCGCGGCGGGGTGACGACGGCGGCGGGCACGGCCATCGCCGCCATACCGAATCCCATGAGCGCCTCACCGCCGGCGGCGCGGCGCTGCTCCCCGACGGCGCTGCCCACCCGCAGCAGGCAGTAGACGCCGGTCGCCGCGCACAGCGCGAACAGCAGCCAGCCGGGCGAAGCCGGTCCGTGCACCGCGCACCTCCCCCGCTCGACGGTGTCGGACAGTCGGTCAGGGCATGCCCGGACCGTGCGGTGCGCACGCGAGCGCAAGGGGGTATGCGGGGAGCGTGCGGGGGTGTGCCGCAGACGGGGGCGGCTCAGCCGAGCTCGGGGAGCAGTGCGGGAAATGCTTCACGAGTAAAACACCTGCTAAGGTTGTCCCTCATGAGCAGCATCAGACCTCCGCGCGTGCGCCGTCTCCCGCTCTCCGGCGTGCTGCGTGTCGGGCGGCCCTCGGACATCTGGTTCAAGCCCGCACTGAGCGTCGTCGCCTCGGTCGCTCCGCCGAACCTGACTCTGGTGGCGCTCGGCCGCCTCGACCTGGCGGTGTACGCGATGGCCGGGTCGGTCTGCGCGCTCTACGCCCACAACCGCCCGTACGCCGCCCGTGCCCGGGTCCTCGCCGGAGTCGTCCTGGGCATGATCGGCGGTCTCGCCGTCGCGCTCGTCGCGGCCTCGCTGACCGACGGCGCCGTCGTGCTGGTCACCGTGGGCGCGCTGCTCGCCGCCGTGCAGAAGGCGCTGTGCGACGCGACACGCATCGGGCCGCCCGCGAACGTGATCTTCACCTTCGTCAGCTCGGCGGCCCTGTTCGCGCCCCAGACCCTGGAACAGGTCCCGGGGCATCTCGCCCTGGCCGCCGTCGCCGGAGCCTGGGCCTGGATCGTGTGCATGGCCCCCGGTCTCGTACGGCCGCACGGGCCGGAGCGCCGGGCCACGGCTCTCGCCCTCGACGCGGCCGCCGCGTACGCCGGGACGGCGGAAGCCGAGGCCAGGGCCCGGACCGCCGCTGCCGTCCGGGCTGCCTGGCAGGCGCTGCTCTCGGCCAGTGACCGCTCGGGATCCCGGCGCGCCCTGGAACGGCTGGTCGTACGGGCCGAGGTCGCGCTCGCCGCGCCCGCCGACACCGAGCCCGAGCGGCTGCGCGCCTGGGCGCGCGAGCTGCGCGGTAGCGGGCCCGTACCGCGCGTGGACGCCCTGGGGGAGGAGGCCGGCGAGCTCTTCGGCGTGGAGGCCGAACGGGCGACGCCCGCGCCCCCGGTGTGGCGCCGGCTCGGCCCGCTCGCCCCCCTCGCCGCCCGCACCGCGCTCGGCTGCGCCCTCGCCGGACACGCCTCCCTCGCGATCGGCGTGGGCCGCCCCTACTGGGCCCTCGTCACCGCCGCCTCCCTCTACCAGGCGAACACCACCCTCACCTGGAGCCGGGCCGTGCAGCGCGTCGTCGGCAACCTCGTCGGTGTGCCGGCCTTCGTGGCCGTCGCCCCACTCGCCCATCTCGGCCCGCTCGCCCTCGTACTGTGCTGCCTCGCCCTCAGCTTCGGCGCAGAGGCACTGATCAGCCGCAACTACTGGCTCGGCAGTGTCTGTGTGACCCCGCTGGCGCTGTTCGTCACCGAGTTCGCACGGCTGGAGCGGCCCGGGGAACTGATCACCGACCGGGTCGTGGACACGCTGGTCGGCGCGCTGGTGGGGTTCCTCGCGGCCGTCGCCGTCACCAACCGGCGCGCGGGCGACCGTGTCGAGCGCGCCCTCGCCGCCGTGGAGCGCGCCCGGACACACGCCGCGCGGACCGTGGCCGATGCCTCCGCCGCTCCCGGAGCCCTGGACTCCGCCCGCCGTGACCTCGCCGCCGCGCTCGTCGGTCTGCGCGCCACCGCCGACACCGCGGCGGGGGAGTGGTGGCAGCGCTCCCTGCCCGAGGAGCGGGTGGTGCGCGCCGAGCGAGCCGGACACCGTACGCTCGCCGCGACGGTACGACGACAGGGACGGCACGTTGCGGAGGACGTACGAGCATGACAGCCGGCAGTGGGTGGACGGCGACCGGGGACACGGTGGCCAAGGTGGTGCGCCAGTGGCGGACGGTCCACCCCGACCTCGACACCGCCCCCATGGAGATCATCGGCCGGGTGAACCGCTGTGCCGCACTCCTCCAGCAGGCCGAGGACGCACCGCTGCGCCGCGCCGGGCTCACCCGCCCCGAGTTCGACGTTCTCGGCACACTGCGCCGCACCGGACACGAACTGACCCCCAGTGACATCGCCCGCGAGACGTTCTCCTCGGGCGCCGCCGTCACCAAGCGCCTCAAGCTGCTGACCGAGCGGGGTCTGGTCGAACGGCGTGGTGACACCCGGGACCGCCGGGTGGCCCACGTACGGCTCACCGACGCCGGACGCGACCTCGTCGACGCGATCCTGCCCGAGCAACTCGCCTACGAGACGGCCGTGCTCTCCGGTGTCGGCACCGAGCGGCAACGCGAACTGGCCGCCGCCCTGGGCGAGCTGCTGATCCAGCTGGAGGGCAGGCTGGGGAGCCCCCGCCTCTGAGCACGGGACGCCGGCCCTCCGTACCCGCCAGGTGGACGCCGAGCACCGCGCTCTGCGGGTCCCGGAGGTGCGGGAACGTGCCGTCCACGGTTGTCATGCCGCCGAAGCCGGAGCCCTCGACGCCCCACTGCGGGTAACTGCTCACAGGGGTCGGCGTCCATCCCGAAGACACCGACGCAGAAGGCCTTCGCCTGCCCGGGAGCGCGGGTCAGCAGTTCCCCCATCCCAGCGAGCCGGGGGGCATTGAACAGTTCGGCGCCGGGGAAGGAGGGTGACTGCCCCTGACGGCCGGTGGTGGCGGACGGCGCGCGGACTCCGGTGAGCGCGGGTTTCAGAGCCCCGGCCGGTATCGCAGCGGATGGTCCGCGGGCACCTCGACGAGCACGATCTCCGTGCCGTCCGGGTCCGCGATCCACATCTCGACCAGCCCCCACGGCTCCTTCACCGGCGGCCGGCGCACCTCGACCCCGGCGGCCGTGAGCTCCTCGTACGCCGCCGTCACGTCCGCGACCTGGAGCCACAGCTTCAGCGCGGGCGACGGTGGGACGTCCGAGCGACCGGCGACCTCCAGGAAGCCGCCCCCGAGGAAGTACACGGTGCCGCGCTCGGCGCCCGTACCGAACTCGCGGTAGACGGGAAGGCCCAGCTGCTCTCCGTAGAAGGCTCGGGAGCGGTCGGGGTCGGTGGGACGCAGGAGTGTGCGGCTGCTCAGTACGTGGACCATGCATGCGGAGCCTAGTGGGCAGGAGGCTACGCTCGTCGCTGCCCGAGCCGCGCCCAAGACGCAGGAGCCGCCCCATGGACACCGCCGCCACCGGTCTGACGTTCCGCGAGGCCACCGACGCCGACGTGGACACCCTCGTCGCGCTGGTCGAATCGGCGTACCGCGGCGACTCCAGCCGGACCGGCTGGACCACGGAGGCGGACATCCTGGACGGACAGCGCACCGACCCCGAGGGCGTGCTCGCCGTCATCAAGGCCCCCGACAGCCGTCTGCTCACCGTGGAGCGCGACGGCACGGTCGTCGCCTGCTGCCAGCTCGAACACCGCGGTGACCACGCCTACTTCGGGATGTTCGCGGTCAGCCCCCGGCTCCAGGGCACCGGGCTCGGCAAGGTCATCATCGCGGAGGCCGAGAGGGCCGTGCGGGAGGAGTGGGGTGCCAGGGAGATGCACATGACCGTGATCTCCGTACGGAACGATCTCATCGCCTGGTACGAGCGGCGCGGCTATCGCCGTACGGGACGGATGACCCCCTTCCCGTACGGCGACGAGCGGTTCGGTATCCCGCGCCGTGACGACCTGCGGTTCGAGCTCCTGGTCAAGGAGCTGGTCTGACCGCGCGGCCGGGCGGGACCGTCAGGCCGTGAAGCGGCCGGTGCGCTTGATCTCCGGATAGTCGGTCGTCGCGCCGTCCAGTCCGAGGGCGCGCACCAGCCGCAGGTGGTCCTGGGTGTTCACCACCCAGCCGATGATCCTCAGGTCCGCCTTGCGGGCGTGCTCGACGGTCTCCAGCGTGAGCCGCCGGATGTTCAGGACGAGCGTGGCGGCGCCGACCGCCGTGGCGCGCTCCACGACGTCCGTGCCGTAGCGGCTGGCGACCAGCGCGGTGCGGACGCCCGGGACGAGCCGGGCGATCTCGGCGATCGCCTCGTCGTGGAAGGAGAGCACCTCCACGCGGGAGACCAGATCGCGCCGGTGCATGACCTCCGCCAGCGCCCGGGCCGCCGCCACATCCTTGATCTCCGCCTGGAGCGGCGCCTTCACCGCGTCCAGGACCTCCTCGAAGGTGGGAACGCGCTCACCGCGGCCCGCGTCCAGGGCGCGCAGCTCGGCGAGGGTCTTCTCGGCGATCGGCCCGGTGCCGTCCGTCGTGCGGTCCACGTCGGCGTCGTGCATGACGACGAGGGCGCCGTCCTTGCTCAGATGTAGGTCGAGTTCGATGACGTCGAGTCCCGCGTGCTGCGCGGCGACGAAGGAACGAAGGGTGTTCTCGGGTTCGACACCCATGATTCCGCGATGACCGATGGTGAGGAAGTTCAAGGTTGCCTCGCTTCCGTCGACGGCGGCTCGGTCCGCGTGGCCGGAAGGGAGTGCTCCACGCGGCAAGGCCGCAGCGTAGTCGTCCGGACGCGGGATGCATCCGGTCGTGCACGGGGTCGTGAGGCCGTAACGGCGCTGGAGAGCAGGAAGGTTCCGTCCCAGCCGCCGGAATCCGGTCACCCGTGAGTGGGCGAGTCGGGTCGGCGTTTGACCTCCATCACCCGAATGCCCTCGTCCCCGGCGGTCGGGAGAGCCGGGCAAGATGGAAGTTGTTGCGAGATCCGTCCATGACGGGAAAATCTACGGTTGAGCGATGGGTCTGCGGGATGACTTCCCGATCTGCGGCCTTGCGGGAATGATCCTGGCTGCATACGGTGGATCTACGCGAGGTTCTCCCGTGGAGGATGGGTCATGACGGAAATTCTTGTGCAGGCGGGCGTGGAGGGAAAGGTTCCTCCTGTGGTCAAGGTGGTGGATCACCCGGCCTGGCCCGTGCTCAAGGATGCCGTCGAGCGGATCCGTCCCTGGCAGGGCGAGGACGGCTCGATCGACTTCGACGCCGAGGGCGCACCCGACCCGTCCGACGCCGACCTGGCCGTACGACGGGTCGTCCACGCCGTCGAGGAGCTCTCGCCGCTCCTGCCGCACGACGCCCCGTACCACGAGGCGCTCGTGAAGGACCTGCGCCGCTGGGCCGACGGGGGCTTCGGAGTGCCCGACTTCCTCGACTCGCTGCTGGCCTTCCAGCCCGCGGCCGACCGCCGGGACGGCCTCCAGCACCTGGTCGTCTTCCCGATGTACACGCAGAACGGCAACCCGGACCGCAACCTCGAAGCGGTCGTCCTGCGCATGGTGTGGCCGGACTGGCTGGCCGAGCTGGAGCGCACCCGCTACGACAATCCGCTGTTCTGCGGCATCACCTTCGAGGACTTCACCACCGGCTACGACACCAACTCGGCCGTCCTCTTCCCGGAGACCATCGCCGTGCGCGAGGCCCCCGAGCGGTTCAGCTGGGGCGGTATCTTCTGTGACCGCGAGGCCGCCCGGTTCCGCCGCGTCACCGGGGCCGCCGTGGGCGTCCTCGGACTCGAACTGCCCGACGACATCCGCGAGATGGTCTGCGACCAGGACCGCTGCCAGGAGGCGTTCGTCCTGTGGGACATGGTCCACGACCGCACCCACAGCCATGGCGACCTGCCGTTCGACCCGTTCATGATCAAGCAGCGGCAGCCGTTCTGGATGTACGGCCTGGAGGAACTGCGCTGCGACCTCACCGCGTTCCGGGAGGCCGTGAAGCTGGAGGCCGACGGCTTCCCGCAGGGCCGTGACGTGCAGTTCGCGGTGCTGTTCGACCGGATGTTCCGCTTCCCCGTCACGGGTGAGCGCGTGCGCAACTACGACGGCCTCGGGGGCCAGCTCCTCTTCGCCTACCTGCACCGGCACGACGTCGTCCGCTGGACCGACAACAAGCTCTCCATCGACTGGGAGCGCGCACCCCAGGTCACCAACCAGCTGTGCGCCGAGATCGAGAAGCTGTACCGCGACGGCATCGACCGTCCCAAACTCGTCCACTGGTTCGCCGGGTACGAGCTGGTGTCCACCTACCTCGCCCCGCACCCGGGCTCCAGGTGGGCCAAGGGCCCGGACGCCCTGGACCTGAGCCAGCCGCCGCGCAAGCTCGTCGACGACGTGCTTCCGGACGAGTTTCCGCTGAGCATGTTCTATGAGGCGCTCTCCAAGAAACTCAAGAAGGTGATCGCCTCGACCCGGGGCATCACCGCGGAGGGCGTCCAGCGGGTCGCCGCGTGAGCGGCAGCGCCCACCACACTGCTCAGGAGGCGAGGACCATGGGGAACGGGGCGCTCAACGGCGCGGTGATCGCGGTGGCAGGCGCGGGCGGACCCGCCGGCCGGGCCGCACTGATGCGGCTCGCCGACGAGGGTGCGATCGTCATCGGCTCGGACAACGACCCGGAGCGGCTCGCCGAGGCCGTGGACGCGGCACGCTACGCGTACGGCGGCGCCACGGTCATCGGGGACACGGTCGACCTGCTCGACCCGCAGTCGACTCGTGACTGGGCCACCCATATCGAGAAGGACTTCGGCCGCGTCGACGGCCTGGTCCACCTCGTCGGCGGCTGGCGCGGCAGCGAGACCTTCACCAGGACGAACCTCGACGACTGGGACCTGCTGGAGTTGCTGCTCATCCGCACCGTGCAGCACACCTCCCTCGCCTTCCACGAGGCGCTCCAGCACAGCGACCGCGGCCGGTACGTCCTGATCAGCGCGGCGGGGGCGAGCAGGCCCACCGCGGGCAACGCCGCCTACGCCGCCGCCAAGGCCGCCGCCGAGGCGTGGACGCTGGCCCTGGCCGACTACTTCCGCAAGGCCGGGAGGGGGGAGGGCGCCGAGGGGCCCACGTCGGCGGCTGCCATCCTGGTGGTGAAGGCGTTGGTGCACGACGCGATGCGCGCCGAGCGCCCCAACGCGAAGTTCGCGGGTTTCACCGACGTCAAGGATCTGGCCGAGGCCATCGTCGACGTCTGGCGGCGGCCCGCCACCGAAGTGAACGGGAACCGTCTGTGGCTGACCGAGAAGCCGTGAACCCCCCGAGGACCGACGCACGTCGCCATCACGACCCCGAGTCCCGCGGTTTCGCCAGTGACAACTACGCGGGGGCCCACCCCGAGGTGCTCGCAGCGCTGGCCCTGGCCAACGGCGGGCACCAGGTGGCGTACGGCGAGGACGCGTACACCGAGAACCTCCAGCGGATCATCCGCAGTCACTTCGGCGCGACCGCGGAGGCGTTCCCGGTCTTCAACGGCACCGGCGCCAACGTCGTCGCGCTCCAGGCGGTCACCGACCGCTGGGGCGCGGTGATCTGCGCCGAGAGCTCCCACATCAACGTCGACGAGGGCGGCGCGCCGGAGCGCATGGGCGGCATCAAACTGCTCCCGGTGCCCACGCCCGACGGCAAGCTCACGCCCGAACTGATCGACCGGCAGGCATACGGCTGGGAGGACGAGCACCGTGCGATGCCGCAGGTCGTCTCGATCACCCAGAGCACCGAACTCGGCACCCTCTACACGCCCGACGAGATCCGGGCGATCTGCGAGCACGCCCACGCCCACGGCATGAAGGTGCACCTGGACGGCTCCCGGATAGCGAACGCGGCCGCCGCGCTGAACGTGCCGATGCGGACGTTCACCAACGCCGTCGGCGTCGACATCCTGTCGCTGGGCGGGACGAAGAACGGCGCCCTGTTCGGCGAGGCGGTCGTCGTCATCAACCAGGACGCCGTCAGTCATATGAAGCACCTGCGCAAGCTGTCCATGCAGCTCGCCTCCAAGATGCGGTTCGTCTCCGTGCAGTTGGAGGCCCTGCTCGCCAAGGACCTGTGGCTGCGCAACGCCCGGCACGCCAACGAGATGGCCCAGCGGCTCGCCGAGGGCGTACGCGCGGTCCACGGCGTGGAGATCCTCCACCCGGTGCAGGCCAACGGGGTCTTCGCACGCCTCCCGCACGATGTGAGCGAGCGGCTGCAGAAGCGCTTCCGCTTCTACTTCTGGGACGAGGCGGCGGGCGACGTCCGCTGGATGTGCGCGTTCGACACGACCGAGGAGGACGTGGACACGTTCGTCGCGGCGCTCAAGGAGGAGATGGCGCGCTAGCGACGGGCCGACTGCCGACTGTTGCATAGATATACGGTCACTCGAAAAGTCATTGACGCTCGGGTGATCGTATTCCTATGCTCTACAGGCATGCAGCTGATCCAGGAAACCCCTGACCTCTCCGCGTATTTGGCCGCTGACGAGGTCATCGACCATGATCACCCGCTGGTGCGGGAGACGGCCGCGCGGCTCGCCAGGGGAGTGGAGGACTCGTATGCCTATGCGCGGGCCGCGTTCGAGTTCGTACGTGACACCATCCCCCACTCACAGGACTCGGGGGACCCGCGCGTCACCTGGCGCGCCTCCGACGTCCTGGAGCAGGGCACGGGCATCTGCTACGCCAAGGCCCACGCTCTGGCCGCGCTGCTGCGGGTCGAGGACATCCCGACCGCGCTCTGCTACCAGCGGCTGACCCATGACGACGGCACCGGGCATGTGGTGCACGGCCTGGTCGCCGTACGGTTCAACGGGGCCTGGCACCGGCAGGACCCGCGCGGCAACAAGCCGGGTGTGGACGCGCGGTTCTCCCTCAAGGGGGAGCGGCCGGCCTTCGTGGCGGACCCGAAGGCCGGCGAGGTGGACTATCCGGTCCTGTACGCCAGGTCCCACCCGGTCGTGCTGAGCGCCCTCAGGGCCGCACCCGACCGGCCGTACCTCTGGAGGACGCTCCCCACCGCACTCTGAGACGGGCTCCCGGTCAGAGGGCGTCCGCCGCGCGGACCTCTTCCGGGGTCGGAGCGGTGCCGCCCAGGTGGGCGGGCATCCACCAGGTGTCGTCCGGACCCTTCGGGCGTACGGGGTAGGCGCGCTGGGCGGCCTCCAGCAGCTCCTGGACGCGCTCGCGCACCTGACGGGTGATCGCGCCCGCGTACTTGTCCTTGGACGCCTCGATGGCCTCACCCACACGGATGGTGATGGGGGTGTGGCTGCGCTTGAAGTTGCGCGGGTGGCCCTTGGTCCACAGGCGCTGCGTGCCCCACAGTGCCATCGGCACGATCGGGACGCCCGCCTCCTGGGCCAGGCGGGCGGCACCCGACTTGAAGGTCTTCAGCGTGAAGGAGCGGGAGATCGTGGCCTCGGGGAAGACGCCCACGATCTCACCGGACTTCAGCGAGTCCAGCGCGTGCGCGTACGCCGCCTCGCCCGCGTTCCGGTCCACGGGGATGTGCTTCATGCCCCGCATCAGCGGACCGGAGATCTTGTGCCGGAACACCGACTCCTTGGCCATGAAGCGCACCAGACGCTTCTGCGGCAGCGCGGCGAGACCGTCGAAGATGAAGTCCAGATAGCTGATGTGATTGCTCACCAGCACGGCGCCGCCCGACCGCGGGATGTTCTCCGAGCCCTTGCAGTCGATCTTCAGGTCCCAAGCCTTGAACAGCGTGAGGGCAAGGCCGACGACGGGGCGGTACACAAGCTCAGCCATAGGACGGGGTGGACCCTTCTCTCTGCCAGGGAAGGGACTCCCGGCGGGGAAGTTACGCAGCCGTAGGTTTACGGCATCTCGCAGATGGTGCCCCAAGAACGGGCGGGGAGCCAGCCCTGGCGCTTCCGAACGGCGAGATTCTCGTCACGTCCGCCGACGGAACCCCTTCGGCTCAACTCTCCTTTACTCCGCGCGTACCGCCAGTCGCCGGACGAGCAGGTACATCTCGCATCCGAGGCAGTGCCCGAACGCGGAGTTCAGGAACGCCGCCGCGAGCGCCGCCCCGGTCGCCGCGAGCCCCAGCCACTGCGGCCCCGCGGCGAAACCGACGAGCCCCACGGCCGCGAAGACCAGCCCGACCGCCTGGGAGAACCGCGGCGGCTCCGGCGCCTCGAACTCGGTGGGCGGCCCGAGCCGCGGCCGTACGGCTTTCCGGAACAGCCAGCCGTACGGCGACCGCCCCACCCCGCCCGCGGCGCCCAGCGCGAACGCGAGCGTCTGCCAGGCCAGCAGCCAGGCGCTGCCCGTGATCAGAACGACCGCCAGAACCACGGTCGTCACGGCCGCCCCGAAGCGCGGCCCCCTGACGTCGATGTCCATGAACCAAGCATTCCGCATCGGGAACGCCGCCGGGAGCGGGGAATCTTTGCAGTCTCGTGAACGCTGAAACGGGCGATGACCGGACTGGTGGTGTGCGTGGTGGTGCTCGTGGTGGCGAGCGCCTTCGGAGTGCTGCAACGGCGGCGGAGCGGGAGAGTCGGAGTGCGCGGGCGGGACGGCGGCAAGCAGCTCGGTGCGGCGGAGCTGGGGCAGGACCTCGGCCACCGGGCCACACTCGTCCAGTTCTCCAGTGCGTTCTGCGCGCCCTGCCGGGCCACCCGTCGGGTGCTCACCGAAGTCGCCGGGATGGTCCCCGGCGTCTCCCATGTGGAGATCGACGCCGAGCGGCACCTCGACCTCGTGCGCCGGCTGGAGATCCTCAAGACACCCACCGTGCTCGTCCTCGACGCGGACGGGCGGATCGTACGGCGGGCCACCGGACAGCCGCGCAAAGCGGACGTGATCGCGGCGCTCGGCGAGGCCGTGTGATCCCGCGCCGGCCTGTTGCGGCCCTGGTCCGGCGCTGTTCGAACGTGATGGTGATCCAGCTCGCAGAGGGTCGGGCGCACTTGACTGCACGCGCCACCTATCGTCAACCTGACCGTATGCCCCCGGAACCCCTTCTCCCCGAGCGTGACCACATGCGGACCGCGGCCCTCGCCCGCACGGCGAGTGAGCGCTGTCCGGGCTCTTGAGCAGCAATGGACCCTCCCCCGCTCCTGGGCCTCGCCCGAGCGGGGGCACCCACGTCGCCTCCCGGAGAAGGGCAACTCCATGACGGCCACCCCCGGCCTCGGCACCCCTCGACTCGCCTCGCCCGATCTGCTGCGCTCCGTCTTCCGGCGGCACGCGGCCGGCGTGGCCGTGATCACGGCACAGCGCGGCGACACGCCCGTCGGCTTCACCGCCACCTCGCTCGCCTCGGTCTCCGCGGAGCCCCCGCTGCTCTCCTTCGGCATCGGCACCAGGGCCTCCAGCTGGCCGGCGATCTCCGAGGCCGGGCATGTCGGCGTGCACATACTCGGCGAGCACCAGCGGGAGCTGGCCGCCACGTTCGCCCGCAGCGGCGCCGACCGGTTCGGGCCGGGCACCGGATGGAGTACGGGGCCCGAGGGCGTGCCCGTGCTGGACGGCGTCCTCGCCTGGCTGGTCTGCCGGGTGGTGGCGCGGGTCCCCGCGGGCGACCATCGCATCGTCCTGGCCGAGCTCGTCGCCGGTGATCCCGAAGGTGTGGGCCACCCGCTGGTGTACCACCAGGGCGGGTTCCACGGACTGCGCGACTGACCCTACTGGTCGGTTACTCAGCGTTGCCAAGCTCACAGTTCAAAGCGCTTGCTCAGTGGGCATCCAAGGGGTGTACTGACGAGTAATATTTCGTTGGGAGCGCGGGTCGCCCCGACAGGGATCGGCCGCTTCAGGCGCCTATGCTGCCTGCAGGCAGCAGCCCAGAAATGACGATGCAGTAGGAGAGCCGGCGTGAGCTTGAGGATCGTTGTCACCGTGAAGTACGTGCCCGACGCCACTGGCGACCGGCACTTCGCCGATGACCTGACCGTCGACCGGGACGACGTGGACGGTCTGCTCTCCGAGCTCGACGAGTACGCGGTGGAGCAGGCGCTGCAGATCTCCGAGAACTCCGACGACGACGTGGAGATCACCGTGCTCACGGTGGGCCCGGAGGACGCCAAGGACGCGCTGCGCAAGGCGCTGTCCATGGGCGCCGACAAGGCCGTCCACGTGGAGGACGACGACCTGCACGGCACCGACGCCATCGGTACCTCGCTGGTGCTGGCCAAGGCGATCGAGAAGGCCGGTTACGACCTGGTGATCTCCGGTATGGCGTCCACCGACGGCACGATGGGTGTCGTACCGGCGCTGCTGGCCGAGCGTCTGGGTGTCCCGCAGGTCACGCTGCTGTCCGAGGTCTCCGTCGAGGACGGGACCGTGAAGGGCCGCCGGGACGGTGACGCGGCGTCCGAGCAGCTGGAGGCCTCCCTGCCGGCCGTGGTGTCGGTGACCGACCAGTCGGGTGAGGCGCGCTACCCGTCCTTCAAGGGCATCATGGCGGCCAAGAAGAAGCCGGTTCAGTCCTGGGACCTGTCCGACCTGGACCTGGAGGCCGAGGAGGTCGGTCTGGAGGGCGCCTACACGGTCGTCGACTCCGCGGCCGAGCGCCCGGCGCGTACCGCCGGCACGATCGTCAAGGACGAGGGCGAGGGCGGCAAGCAGCTCGCTGAGTTCCTCGCGGGCCAGAAGTTCATCTGACGGCCCCGCAGTTCGCCGACCGCCCCGCACACTTCGCAAGCAGGAGAGAAGAAGTCCCATGGCTGAAGTCCTCGTCTACGTCGACCACGTGGACGGTGCCGTCCGCAAGCCCACCCTGGAGCTGCTGACTCTGGCCCGCCGCGTCGGCGAGCCCGTCGCCGTCGCCCTCGGAGGCGGCGCGGCCGACACCGCCGCCACGCTCGCCGAGCACGGCGCGGTGAAGGTCCTCACGCACGACGCGTCCGAGTACGCGGACTACCTGGTCGTACCGAAGGTGGACGCGCTGCAGGCCGCGTACGAGGCCGTCTCCCCGGCCGCCGTGCTGGTCCCGTCCTCCGCGGAGGGCAAGGAGATCGCCGCCCGTCTGGCGCTGCGTATCGGCTCGGGCATCATCACCGACGCCGTCGACCTGGAGGCCGGCGACGAGGGCCCGGTGGCCACGCAGTCGGTGTTCGCCGCGTCGTTCACCACCAAGTCCCGTGTCTCCAAGGGCACCCCGGTCATCACGGTCAAGCCCAACAGCGCGGCCGTCGAGGCCGCTCCGGCCGCCGGTGCGGTCGAGGCCCTGGCGGTGACCTTCTCGGAGAAGGCCACCGGTACGAAGGTCACCGCCCGCACCGCCCGTGAGTCGACCGGGCGTCCGGAGCTGACCGAGGCCGCGATCGTGGTCTCCGGCGGCCGTGGCGTCAACGGCGCGGAGAACTTCGCGATCATCGAGGCGCTCGCCGACTCCCTCGGCGCGGCCGTGGGTGCCTCGCGTGCCGCGGTGGACGCCGGCTGGTACCCGCACTCCAACCAGGTCGGCCAGACCGGCAAGAGCGTGTCGCCGCAGCTGTACATCGCCTCCGGTATCTCCGGCGCGATCCAGCACCGTGCCGGTATGCAGACCTCGAAGACGATCGTGGCGGTCAACAAGGACGCCGAGGCCCCGATCTTCGACCTGGTCGACTACGGCGTGGTCGGCGACCTCTTCGACGTCGTCCCCCAGCTGACCGAGGAGATCAAGGCCCGCAAGGGCTGATCCCACCCGGCGTACGAGGCCCTCGTGACCGCGCAGGCGGTCGCGAGGGCCTCGGCGTGTTCCCGGGACGCCGCTCAGCCCAGGGTCAGCGAGGCCTGCACCGGCAGGTGGTCGCTCGGGTACATCCCGTCGATGGAGAAGGTGTTCATCGCCGCCCAGTGCGTGGTCACCCCGGGTGTGGTGAGGATCCAGTCGATGCGTCTGCCGCCCGGTCTCGGCGGCTCGTAGCCGTGGTGCGTCCCGTACACCGGACTGCGCGAGCCCGCCTCGTCCCACGAGTCCACCAGCCCGGCGCCCAGCATCAGGTCGTACACCCGGTTCCTGTGGGCCGCCGCGTTGAAGTCGCCGGTGACGATGATCGGCAGTGAGCGGTCGAACCCGGCTATCGTCTCGCTGATGAGCTTCGCGGCGCGCTCGCGCGCGTACTGGCTCACGCTGTCCAGATGGGTGTTGAGCGCGTAGAACTCCCGTCCCCCGTCGGCGAGATCGGCGAAGCGCACCCAGGTCACCATGCGCAGCCAGTCCGCACCCCAGGTGTTGGAGGCGATCTTGTAAGGGGTGTCGGAGAGCCAGAAGTGATCGAACTCGATCGGCTCCAGTCTGCGGGTGTCGTAGAAGATCGCCATGAACTCGTCCTTGCTGCCGCCCCCGCGACCGGTGCCGATCCAGTCGTAGTGCCCGCCGAGATCCTTCTCGATCATGCGCAGCTGCTGGTAGAGGCCCTCCTGGGTGCCGATGAGATGGGGGCGCTCGCGGCGCAGCAGCTCCCGCATCACCGGGCGGCGCACGGACCAGCGTGGGGTGCTGTCGACGACGGTCGCGAAGCGCACGTTGAACGTCATGACGTCCAGCGCGCCCGCGTGCTCGCCGGCCGCAGCGGGCAGCGTGGACCCGGCGGTGGTGAGCAGTGGCACGGCGATGGCGGCGGCTGCCGCGGTCCTCAGGCCTTGGCGGCGCGTCACTCGTGCGTCGTTCGGCACGCGGTGTCCTCCTTTTTGGGACTCAGGATGAAGGCTGTGTACTGCAATACGGAAGAAGACGGTGCGATAGCAGTGATCATGGCGAATTGCACGTCGGGTGGGGGTGAAGAGGAGCGAGAGCCGATGGGTGC